>DATJYG010000043.1:0-26227 GCA_035499695.1 Polyangiaceae bacterium | reverse complement strand
CCGGAGAAGGGGGAGACCCCGATGCGCGCAAGCCTGTACCTCCAACGCATCGTTGCCCTGGCCGTCATGGCTGCCTGGTCCGTCGCAGTGAACCTGCGCGAACGCGTCGCCGCCCCGGCAGACACCGTTCGGCCCGTTCCCGCCAAGCCCACGCCGACGCAACCTTCGCCGACGCAAGCCGACCGCCTTCGCTGGAACTGACCTACCATCCAGTGCAGCGTGATGCTCCGAGACGGGTGAGTGGGCCTCGTGGGGAGCATCTACGACCTGCAAGTCGACGGCTTCAACTGGTGGCACACCCTGGGGGCCGACCTCGCCATCACCCTGCTCCTCGTCGGCCTTCGAGCGCTCCGCAAAGCACCCCCGGGCCGGCGCGGCTTCCTCGTCGTCTACGTCGTCTTCGCCGTGGTGTTCTCGGCGATGACGCTCTACGCGTTCATCGAGCGCTACCGAGACTACCGCCTCGACCTCGCGGATCTGCGCCAGGGCCGCGCCCCCGTGGTCGAGGGCGTCGTGCACGACGTCGATGGCAGGCGGGGCGTCGAAACCTTCAGCGTCGGTGACGTGCCGCTCTTCGGGCGCGGCCCGCTCGAGGCCTACGGCATGCCCAAGGGTGTGGCGCCGCTGGGCACCCGCGCTCTGGTCCGCGTTCGCTACGGGCGACGCGAGGGTTCGCGCTTCCGTGTGCTCCGCTTCGAGGTGCCCTAGCCTCCGGGCCATGTCGCGATCCTTCGTCGTGCGCCCGGTGCAGCCCGCGGATCTGCCCGCCGTGGGACGGCTCGCCGGGCAGCTCGTGCGCTACCACTACGCGCTCGACCCCAGGCGCTTCATGCTCATCGACCGCGTCGAGGAGGGCTACGCGCACTTCCTCGGCCGCGAGGCATCCAACCCGCGCGCCGTCGTCCTCTGCGCTGCCGAGGAGCCGTCCGGTGAGATCGTCGGATACGCCTACGGCACCCTCGAGGGACGAGACTGGAATGCGCTGCTCGACCCCCACGGCGCGCTGCACGACGTGCTCGTGGACCCCGGCGTCAGGCGCGCGGGCCTGGGGGCGCGGCTGGTGCTCGAGACGTGCCGGCGGCTCGAGGCGCTCGGGGCACCGCGCGTGCTCTTGCACACGGCCGTCCAGAACGAGGCTGCCCAGGCGCTCTTCTCGAAGCTCGGCTTTCGCTCGACGATGATCGAGATGACCCGGGAGCGCGGCGGCACCTGATTGTCGCGCGGGCGCTTCCCTTCCCCGGCGGCGGGCGCGTTGTTATCGATTTCAGGACCATGCAGACCGAGACGAGACGCGTCCGCCGCGTTCACCAGAGCAGGGCCACCATGGAGGGCGCCGGGGTGCGCCTGCACCGCGCCATCGGCTTCCTCGAGCCGCCGGAGACCTACGACCCCTTCCTGCTGCTCGACGACTTCCGCTCCGACGAGGAGCGCGACTTCGCCAAGGGCTTCCCCTGGCACCCGCACCGGGGCATGGAGACCATCACCTACGTGCTCCGCGGCGAGGTCGACCACGCCGACAGCCTCGGCAACAGCGGGACCATCGGCGCCGGCGACGTGCAGTGGATGACCGCCGGAAGCGGCATCGTGCACCAGGAGATGCCGCGCGGCGACGCCGAGGGCGCCGTCTACGGATTCCAGCTCTGGGCGAACCTCCCCGCTGCCGACAAGATGATGGCCCCGCGCTACCGCGGCTTCTCCGCCGAGGAGATCCCCGAGGTGCGCGATCCCGGCGGCGCGGTGATCAAGGTCATCGCCGGCACGGTGAACGGCGTGGTCGGCGCCGTGCGCGACGTCGCGGCGAGCCCCGAGTACCTCGACGTGAGCGTTCCGGCGGGCAGCACCTTCACGCACGCCACCCAGCGCGGCCACACCGTCTTCGCCTACGTCTTCGAGGGCGCCGGCCACTTCGACGAGCGAAGCGACACCCTGGTCGGCGACCGCCACCTCGTGTCGTTCGACGACGGCGACTCGGTGACCGTGCGCGCCGGTCCGTCGGGGGTCCGGTTCCTCCTGGTCTCGGGCAAGCCCATCGGCGAGCCCATCGCCTGGCGCGGCCCCATCGTGATGAACACCGACGCCGAGCTGCGAACGGCCTTCGAGGAGCTCCAGCGCGGCACGTTCATCAAGACGAAGGCGCAGTAGCGCCGCTATCGCTTCAGCACCGCATCCATCAGCGCGACGAGCGTCTGCCAGTGCCGCTCCGAGGCGGCGGCGTCGTACACCGGCGTGTCGCGGAAGACCCACCCGTGCTTCGCCGGGTACGTCTCGATCTTGTGGTCCACCCCGCCCTTCGTGAGCGCCTCCTCGAGGCGCGCCTTCATGTCGTCGGGGAACGACTGGTCCTCGATGGCCCCCGCGACGTACACGCGCGCCTTCATCTTCGGCGCGAGCAGGTGCGGGCTGTCCGGGTCCTCGTTGGCCAGACGTCCGCCGTGATACGAGGCCGCGGCGACGATGCGGTCGGGATACGTGCCCGCCGCGATCAGCGACAGGCGGCCACCCATGCAGTACCCGGTCGTCCCGATGCCGCCCTTCTTGACGTCGGGCTGCGCGGCGATGTGGTCGAGAAACGCGCGCGTGTCGGACATGATGTTCGCCGACGTGGCGTGCGCGAAGAACTTCTCCATCAGCACCTTGCGCTTCTCGGGATCGCTGAACACCGTGTGCGGGTCCATGGGCTCGTACGGACCCGACCGGTAGAAGAGATCCGGCAGCAGGACGAAGTACCCGCTCTTCGCGAGGCGCTCGCCCACTTCGAGCATCGCCGGGCGGATCCCCAGGCCGTCCATGAAGACGAGGACCGCGGGCCACGGCCCCTCGCCTGCCGGGCGGTAGACGTAGCTCGGGCAGCGACCGTCGCGGGTCTGGATCTCGATCTTGCTCATGGCCCCCCATCTATCAGGTCACAGGTCAGGCCGCGAGGCGCAGCTCCACCTTCGTCCAGCCCGGATCGTGCCGGTCGAACGCCTTGTAGGCGTCGATGGCCGCGTCCATGCTCGCGCGCCTCGTGAGGATCTCCGACGGGCGGATCGCGCCGGTGCGCACCATCGAGAGCAGCTCCGGGATGTACTTGCGATGGTTGCAGTTGCCCGCGTTGATCGTGAGGTTCTTGTTCATCGCCTCGCCGATCGGGAACGTGTTCAGCGTCGTGGAGTACACGCCGACGATCCCGAGCGTCCCCGCCTTCGCCACGGCCTGCACGGCCCACTCGAGCGCGGCGCTCGGGGCGTCGCCCGGGCGCCAGTTGTCGCCGTCGGGATGCGTCGTCGGCGCGACCTTCTTGAGCTCCTCCTCGTAATCGTGAGCATGTGCCCTCGCCTGCTTCTTCGCGGGGCCTTCGTGCGCGCACCGGGCGTCGATGCCCACGCAGTCGATGACTCGGTCGGCGCCGATGCCGCCCGTCAGGCGCCGGATCGTCTCGACCGGATCCTCCTCGTCGAAGTCGATGATCTCGGCGCCGCCGTGCGACGCGAGCTCGAGTCGATCCTCGATGGCGTCCACGGCGATCACGCGGCCGGCCCCGAGGATCTGGGCCGAGAGGATCGCCAGCTGCCCGACGGGACCGCACCCGAAGACGGCGACCGTGTCCCCCTTCTGAATCTCGGCGAGCTTCGCGCCGAAGTACGCGGTCGGCAGGATGTCCGACAGGAAGATCGCGTCGTCGTCGCTCACCTCGTCAGGCAGCTTCACCATGCCGGTGTGCGCGAAGGGCACGCGCACGAGCTCCGCCTGCATCCCGTCGAATGGGCCCGAGTCTGCCGTGCCCCCGTAGAAGACGGTGCCGGCCATGGGACCGTTGGGGTTGGCGCGGTCGCACTGCGAGTAGTAACCGGCGCGGCAGTACACGCACGAGCCGCACGCGATGGTCGAGGGAACGACGACGCGGTCGCCGCGCTTCGCGTTGCGCACGTCCGCGCCGACCTCCTCCACGATGCCCACGCCCTCGTGCCCGAGCACGGTCCCGCTCTTCATCGGCCCGAGCGTCCCGCGCACCATGTGCAGATCGGTGCCGCAGATGGCGCTCGCGGTGATGCGGACGATCGCGTCCGTGGGCTCCTTCAGCTTCGGGTCGTCGACGCTGTCGAGCCGGATGTCGCCGATCCCGTGAAACACGACTGCTCTCATCGCCTGCCTCCGTCGTGCGGAAGGAGGCAATCGGCGCACCGCGCGATCAGTGCGCGCTCGGGGCTGGGCCGAGTCGCGGCTGGAGCGGGACGGGCTGGGTGGACGGCAACGGCGTGAGGGACACCGGGGCGAGCACGGGCACGGCCTGCCCGGGGATGACCGGAACCTGGATGAACCCCTTCTCGGCGCTCTGGTGGCAGGCGTTGCAGAGGCCTGCCGCGTCGGCAAACGCGGCGTTGAACGTCACGGGGTCCTTGGCCTGGGCGGCCTTCATCAGCGCGGGCGGAGCGGACTGGAGGAACACCTTGGCGAGCCCCGGGATCTGCGCGGTCGGGCCCTCCTTGGGGAGGGTTGCGTGGGGCACGTCGTTCTCGAAGATCTCTCCCAGCTCGTCGGCCTCGTAGGCCGCCAGCTCCCAGCGGGTCGCTGCCGCGGCACGTCCGAGCACCTCGAAGCGCCGGCCGACGTCCACCATCACGTCGCCCAGCCCCCGTCCTTCCGCCGGTGCGGCTCCGCCCTTCGAGCAGCTCGCGAGCAGGCTTGCCAGGCCAAGCAGGGCGAGGAGGGCGCCTCGCCAGAGGGGTCGGTTCGTCATGGCCGCGCAGCATAACGTGGCGTAGTACCCTCGGCTGCTCTCATGAAGACCTCGCTTTCCAACGCCGACGTCGAGCGTCTGGCGGCCCCCGTGCGCGCGGCCAACGCGGCCTTCGTGGCACGCTACCCGGGCGAGCGCCCCGACAGGCAGCCCGTGCACACGGTCTACGGCGGCGCGCACCTCTTCCAGGCGGACACCGCGCGCAAGCTGGGACAGCTGGCCACGAAGGCCCTCGAGGACCACGCTCCCGATGCGACGACCTTCGCGCAGGCGTTCGCGCTCGCGCCGGCGCTGGCCGAGCAGGTGCGTCCGCGCGTCGCGCGCAAGCTCGCCACGGAGGCCGTCGAGGACCTTCGCATCGACTTCGAGGACGGCTACGGCGCGAGGCCCGATGCCGAGGAAGACGGCCACGCCGTGACGTGCGCCCGCGAGGTCGCACGCGGGCATGCGGAGCAGTTGCTGCCCCCCTTCTTCGGCATCCGGATCAAGCCGATGACCGAGGAGCTGCGCGCGCGGTCGGTGCGCACGCTCGACGTGTTCCTGACGACGCTGGTCGCGGCCGGCGGCGGTGCGATCCCCCCGGGATTCGTGGTCACGCTGCCGAAGCTGCAGATCCCCGAGCACGGAGCGGCCCTCGCCGACGTGCTCGACGCGCTCGAGCCGAAGCTGGGGCTCGCGCCGGGCGCCATCCGTTGCGAGATCATGATCGAGCAGACCCAGGCCGTGCTCGACGCGAGCGGCCGCGTCGTGATGCCGGCGCTGGTCTCGGCGCTGCGCGGCCGCTGCGTCGCGGCCCACTTCGGGACGTACGACTACACCGCGAGCTGCGGGATCACCGCGGCACACCAGCACATGGCGCACCCGGCGTGCGACTTCGCGAAGCACTGCATGCAGGTGTCCCTGGGTGGCACCGGCGTGTGGCTGAGCGACGGCGCGACCAACGTGATGCCCGTGGGCGAGCGCGCCGCGGTGCACGCCGCCTGGAGGCTGCAGGCGTCTCACGTGCGCCGGTCGCTCGAGGGCGGCTTCTACCAGGGCTGGGACCTGCACCCGTCGCAGCTCGTGGCCCGCTACGCGGCGGTCTATGCGTTCTACCTGGAGTCCCTCCCGGCGGCGACGGCGCGCCTCTCGACCTTCGTGTCGAAGGCCGCGCAGGCGACGCTCCTGGGCGACGTGTTCGACGACGCCGCCACGGGACAGGGGCTGCTCAACTTCTTCCTGCGCGGGCTCGCGTGCGGCGCCGTCTCGGAGCAGGAGACGCGCGCGACCGGGCTGTCGCTCGAGGAGCTCCGCACGCGGTCCTTCGTGAAGATCCTCGCAGGCCGCCGCGGATCCTGAGAGAAAGGGCGGAGATGTTCGAGAACGCCCGCGAGCTCCTCGACGTGCTGGTGAGGTGGGTGCACCTCGTGGCCGGCATCATGTGGATCGGCAACTCGCTGCTCTTCAACTGGCTCGACCGCAACCTGGTGCGCGACCAGGGCGCGAACGATCGCCACCTGGGGCGCATCTGGCTCCTGCACTCGGGGGGCTTCTACGACGTCGAGAAGAAGTTCCTGGCGCCGAGCGAGATGCCGCGCACCCTGCACTGGTTCAAGTGGCAGGCGTACACGACGTGGATGACGGGGTTCCTGCTGCTCACCCTCCTCTACTGGACGGGCGGCGCGACCCTGATGATCGACCCCGGCGTCGCGAGGCTCTCGCCGGGCGCCGCGGTGCACATCGGCATCGGCGTCGTGCTCGGCTCGTGGATCGTCTACGACGGCGTCTGGCGGCTGCTCGGCAGGTTCGAGGGCGTCGCCATCGCCGTGTCGCTCGCGCTGCTCGCGGCGCTCGTGTGGGGCCTCACCCACGTGCTGAGCGGCCGGGCCGCGTTCATCCACGTCGGCGCGGTGCTCGGCACGTGCATGGCGGGCAACGTGGCGATGCACATCGTTCCCTCGCAGCGGAAGCTCGTCGCGGCCACGCTGGCGGGCAAGCCGCAGGACCCGCGCGACAGCGCGCACGCCAAGCAGCGGTCGATCCACAACAACTACATGACGTTCCCGCTGCTCTTCACGATGCTGAGCAACCACTTCTCCACGATCTACGGCAGCTCCGTCAGCTGGCTCCTGCTCGGCATCCTGTTCGTCGGCGGCGCGCTCGTGCGCCACTGGCTCAACGTGCGGTTCACGTTTCGCGCGTGGATCCCGGCGCTCTCCGCGTCCGTGTTCGTCTGCGTGGGGACCGTCGGGTTCTTCGTGATGAAGCCGCAGGGAGGCCAGGCGTCGGCCGCCACGCTGCCCAACACGCCCCCCGTCGCGTTCGCGTCGGTGCGGTTCATCCTGCACGAGCGCTGCACGCCGTGTCACGCGGACCATCCGACGATCGTGTCGAACCCGGTCGCGCCCGCGGCGGTGCGCTTCGACACGCCGGAGGAGGTCGCGCTCTGGAAGGAACGCATCCGCGCGCGTGTCGTGGTCACGCGCAGCATGCCGCTCAACAACCGCACCGAGATGACCGAGGAAGAGCGCGACACGCTCGCGCGCTGGTTCGTCGACGGCGCGCCGACGCAGTGAGGGCGGACGATCACCACCCTGTGCAGGTGAAGCGGAGCGCGAGGCTCTTCTCACCGTTGTCGTCCATGAACGCGTAGAAGGCGCCCTCGTGGTCCACGGCGATCGCCTCGTTGGTCGGCGTCGTCACGAGGTCGAGCGACGTCGCGCGGCCCGTCGCCTCGTCGACGACGTACGTGCTCGACCCGCCGAACACGTTGGTCGTGACGAGGAGCACGTTCTGCGCAGGGCCACCTTCGGCGCCGAAGGCGCAGTCGCTGAGCACGCCCTGGTGGCTGGTGATGCGCGCGAGATCGAGGTGCATCGGAGGCGCGGCGGCATCGATGGAGAGCCGCCCCGACGCGTCGCGATTCACGCAGTAGAGAGCCGTCTCCTGCTTGCTCGCGGCGTACCCGGCGCACTTGCCCGCCGCAGCCGCGGGGCGCAGGCAGAGCCCCTCGTAGTTCTTGGCGCAATTGATCCCGTGCAGATCGGAGCACGACAGGGGCGGCGCACCGATGGCGTACGTGGGGCCTTCGGCCCGCAGCCCACCAGAACCATCGGGCACATAGGTGCGCACGGCACCCGAGGAGGTGAGCGTGTACAGCCGCCCCGGAGCTGCCCAGGCCATGCCCTCGAAGTCGTCGGATGCCGCATCGTCGACCGGGAGCGTGAGAGCGCGCGTGCCTCCCGACGCGCTCCAGGCCATCGCGGCACCGCGCCGACCCGAATCGGAGATGACGAGGATCTCCTTCGTCCCGCGTCGAAGCTCGACCTCGGCGGCACCCGAGGCCTCGGGCACGTTCCACGGTGACGGGAACGAATCGTCGTTCTTGCACGTGGGCTTCGTGGTCGCGATCGGGGTCGGGGTCGGGGTCGGGGTCGCGGTCGCGGTCGCGGTCGGGGTCGAGGTCGCGGTCGCGATCGGCGTCGCCGTCGGCACCGGCTTCCGCACCTCCCGCCCGCACGCCACGAGCGCGACGACCAGCCACCACCCGCCGCGCACGTCAGCTCCCGCGATACGTCGAGTAACCGAAGGGGCTGACGAGGAGCGGCACGTGCTGGTGCGTCGTCCCCTCCGGCACGACGAAGCTCACCGTGACGAGCCTCCAGAAAGACGTCACCCCCTGCGCCGTGAAGTACGCGCCGACGTCGAACGTGATGCGATAGGCACCCGTCTCGAACGGCCCCGGCGGCAGGAGCGTCCGGAGACGCCCGTCGTCGTCGGTCGTCCCCTCACCCGCGAGCGTCCAGATGCCCGGCTGGGTCTCCCGATCGAGCCACACCCGCACGCCGCGCGCCGGCACACCGCGGGCCGTATCGAGGACGTGAGTCGTGATGGGGCTCGTCATCGGACCACCAGCTTCTCCAGGCGCAGATCCGTGATCTTGCGTTGCTCCTCGGCGGCCCGGGCAATCTCGCGTGCTCTGTCGCTCCCGAGCCTGTCGCGCGCGATGGCCAGCATCTCGTCGGCGCTCTTGCCCGTCGCGCACACGATGTACGTGAACCCGAACTTCGCCTCGTACTCGCGGTTCGCCTCCGCGAGCGCATCGAGCGTGGCGCGACTCGCCTCGGTCACGCGCGACTGCTCCTGGCGCGACCAGCCACGGGCGTCGCCCTTCTTCTCTCCGATGCGCGGGTGCGCCGCGAAGGCCTCGAGCCAGTCGGCGTCGGCCAGCCCGTCGGCGGCGCGCGCCGCCTGCGCGACGGCCTTGGCCAGCGTCCCGAAGGGTCGGGCATCGACCATGCGCGCCGCCCACGTCTTGCACGCGCAGCACGCGAGGAGCTCGGAGCGAGCGTCCTGCGGCGCGAGCGCGTCGAGGCGAGCGATGCCCCATGCCTCGCGACCTGCGCGCGTCGGCGTGCCGAAGAGCCGCAGGCGACTCACGCCGCCGTCGGGCCATATCGAGAGCCGAGCGAAGCGCGCCCCCTCGTGCGGCGCTATCTCCGCGTCGTACACGTGGCGCGTGTGGGCCAGCAGCTTGGTGCGCGGCAGGATCTCCGTCCAGGGCCCGTCCGGCGCCGGGCCGACCGAGATCGCGGCGCTCTCGGGCGCATTGCCCTTGAAGCGCCACGTGTCGATCTCGACCCGGTGCACGACGCCCTCCGCCGCGAGCTTCACGACGACCCACTCGGGCCCCTCGCGCCGCGTCCGTCGCGTCTCCCAGCCATCGCTCATCTCGACGGCGCGCCCCGGCATCACGAGCGCATGCCGCGGACCGAAGAAGGTGTCGCTCGCGGCGACGACGGTCCCCCCGTTCTCGACGGCCGCGAGATCCACGTCTTGCTCGGTGCCGGCGCGCCCCAGCCACCGGGGATCGGGCACGGCATCGCCGAGGACCCGCAGGCGTGCCACGCCTCCGTCCGGGTAGATGCGCAGGCGCACGTGGGTCGCACGCCACGCACGCTCCACGGCGAACGCGTTGCGCGCGTCGCCCGCGAGCTTGGAGGGCGCGACGATCTCGTGCCACGCGGCCTTCTCGAGCACCTCGAGCGGCGCCTCCGCCGGCGCGCTGCACGCCTCGATGCTGCACGACTCCGGGTAGTTCCCCGTGAAGTGGCTCGTGTCGACCACGACGCCGCGCACGACCCCCGGCACCCCCAGGCGCACGATGCACCAGTCGTGCTCCGACAGGTTGGTCCGCCGCCGGCGCGTCTCCCAGCCATCCATCCACTTGCCGCGCTCACCGTACTTGCCCGGCACGAACACCGGCTGCGCCGCCTTGAGGAGGTTCTCCTTTTCCGCGAAGAACTCGTCGCTCGCCCAGAGCACGGCGCCTCCCAGGCGCTCGGCGGCGAGGTCGACGGCTTCGGTGAAGCTCTCTGTCATGCTCTCCCTCTGCGGAGCAGCCGCCCGGCGGGAGACCCCACGTGGGCACCGGCGGCGTACACCTTGCGGCCCCCTACGTAGGTCGCGTGGACCACCCCCGCAAGCGTCCGCCTGGCATAGGGCGTCAGCTTGTGGCGCTGGTGGAGCGCCGCGGCATCGACGACCCTCTCCCCCTCGGGGTCCCACGCCACGAAGTCCGCGTCGTATCCGGGCGCGATGGCTCCCTTGCGCCCGCCCAGCCCCACGAGCCTCGCCGGCGCCGCGCACATCCACTCGGCGATGCGCGTCACGTCGAACCCGCGCGCGCTCGCCTCCGTCCACGTCGCCGACAGCCCCAGCTCCAGCGACGCGATGCCGCCCCATGCGCGCATGAAGTCCCCCGACTCGCTGCACTTCAGCGAGGCAGGCGCCGGCGAATGGTCCGTCACGATCTGCGAGACCGTCCCCTGCGCGAGCGCTTCCCAGAGCCGCTCGCGGTTGTGGCGCTCCCGGATGGGCGGCGCGCACTTGTACTCGGTCGCACCATCCGGCACGTCCTCGGCCGCGAAGAACAGGTAATGCGGGCACGTCTCGGCCGAGATGCGCGCCCCCGCCTCGCGTGCGGCGCGGATCGCCGCCACGGCGTCGGAGGAAGACAGGTGCACGACGTGCGCGTGCGCTCCCGTGGCATGCGCGAGCCGCACCACGAGACCCACGGCGGCGTTCTCCGCCTCGCGCGGTCGCGACTCGAGCCACCTCACGTATCGCACGAGCTCCACGTCCGAGAGGTTGCCCTGCGCGCGCAGCGCCTCGTCGATGGGCCCGGCCAGCTCGGCGTGCACGAGCAGCGGCGCGCCCACATCGGCCAGGATGGGCATGGCGCGACGCAGCTCCCCCTCGCCCACGTGACCGAAGTCGTCCACGCCCGACTCGACGAGGAAGCACTTGAAGGCGACGCACCCCGCGTCGACCAGCGCCCGCAGCTCGCCCACGTTGCCGGGGACGACGCCGCCGGTCAGCGCGACGTCGACGGCGATCTGCCCCTCGGTCGCCGCGGCCTTCGCCTCGAACGCCGCGAGCGTCGTCGTCGGAGGCGACGCGTTGAGCGGCATGTCCACGATCGTGGTGACCCCACCGGAGGCGGCGGCGCGCGTGGCCGTCGCGAACCCCTCCCACTCGGTGCGGCCGGGCTCGTTCACGTGGACGTGGGTGTCGACCAGCCCCGGCATGAGCACGAGGTCGCCCAGGTCTTCGAAGGCAGCGCCCGGCGAGGTTGGCGCGTCGTAGGCGTCGATGCGCTCGATGACCCCGCCACGCACGTGAACGGTCGCGCTCACCGGCGCCCCCCCGCTGGGCGGGACCACGCGCTTGCTGCGAAGCACCAGATCCACGTCGCCACCCTACCGCAGCTTGGTTACGATCCCCTTTCGAATGTTTCTGCGTTTACCCACCGTCCGCGCGAAGCTCACCGCGCTCGTATCGCTCTCCGTCGTGGTGATGCTCGCGGCCCTGCCGGTGCTCTCGTGGCTGCTGCACCGGCAGCTCGTCGACGAGGTGGACGATCGCGTCACCGAGGCGGAGAAGGCCTTCCAGACGGAGCTCGACGACGATCTCGCGGACCTCACCCTGGCCTCGCGCATCCTGTCGGCCGACGGCGCCACGACCCACGCGATCCAGACGGGCAACGCCGATCGCGCGCGCCAGCTCGCCCAGGTGTTCGTCGGCGTCTACCCGAACATCGACGTGCTGATCCTCGATGCCCAGGGCAAGGTGCTCGCGCAGGTAGGCTGCGAGCATCCGCCGGCCGCGGTGGACGGCATGCCGGAGCTCGCGGACATCCCGAAGGGCAAGGAGTTCAGGGGCGTGATCGAGCACGGCTGCGAGGCGGCCCCGAACGCGCCGCCCGCGTACGTCATCGGCGCGCCCATCGTGGGAGTCGGCGGCGTGGTCCTGTGCATGCCGGTGGACGCCGACTACCTGCGCAACGCGAGCGCCAAGCTCGGGCTGGAGCTGGCGCTCGCGGTGCTCGGGGACGACAACAAGGTCGTCGGGGCCACGAACGAGTTTCCGAACGGCGCGGTCGGCGCAGCGGGACGGACCGACACGAGCATCGTGGACGCCGGGGCGCGCTCGTGGGCGGTGCAGCGCTTCGAGCCACGGCAGCTCCACGGTCGCCTCGGCAACGTGAGCATGGTCGCGGCGCTCGACGTCAGCGACATCCGCAGCATCGTGCGGCGCAACCTCCTCTACGCGCTCGCGATCCTCGCGATCGCCGCCGTCATCTCGGTCGCCCTGGGGAGCCGCCTCGCGTCGATCATGTCCCTCGCGCTGCGCCGGGTGAACACGGCGCTCCAGCGGGTGGAGAAGCTCGACTACGTGCACGTCGAGCCGGTGCACACGGGCGACGAGCTCGAGGCCCTGGCGAGCGGCTTCAACACGATGGTCGACGGGCTCAAGGAGCGCGACAAGCTGCGCACCACGTTCGGCAAGTACATGACCGAGACGGTCATGCAGCACCTGCTCGCCGGCAAGGTGCAGCTCGGCGGCGAGTCGCTGAAGGTCACGATCCTCTTCACCGACATCCGCAGCTTCACGACCATCAGCGAGAAGATGGACCCTCAGCAGCTCGTCGGGCTGCTCAACGAGTACTTCACCGAGATGGTGACGATCGTCATGCACGAGGGCGGCGTGGTCGACAAGTACATCGGCGACGCCATCATGGCGGTCTTCGGCGCGCCCGTCCCGAAGCCGGAGGACGCGACGAACGCCGTGCGGGCCGCCGTGCGCATGCGCGAGGCGCTCCAGCGACTCAACGTGCGCCTCGCGGAGCGCGGAGCGCCGGCGCTTCGCACCGGCATCGGGATCCACACGGGCGAGGTGGTCGCCGGCAACATCGGCAGCGAGCGACGCATGGAGTACACCGTCATCGGTGACGCCGTGAACCTCGCCTCGCGCCTCGAGACGAACACGAAGGACCTCGGCGTCAACGTGCTGATCAGCGAGGACACCTGGGCGCTGACCAAGGACACGATCGAGGCGCGCCCGGTGCGCGAGATCACCGTGAAGGGCCGCAAGCAGCCCGTCATGACCTACGAGGTCACGGGCCTCAAGGGCGAGCCGCCGCTCGAGCAGAGCGACAGCGCGAAGATGGCGAGCGGTCGCCCGCCTCCCGCTGGCCCGCCCGGCCCACCCGCCGGGGAGTGACTACTGCCTCGTCTTGCAGCCGTGGCCGATGCAGCCGAGGATGCCCTGCGAGGGGTAGTAGTACCCGGCGATGATGCACATCTCGTCGAGCGCGCTCTCGCCGAAGGTGACCGTCTGGTCCGTCGTGTTGGTCCAGTCGCACTGGTAGGTGAGGCCGTTGGTGCCGTCGAAGTCGACCTGCGGCGAGAGCGAGCGCCACGCGGGGCTCGCCCAGTTCCTGTCGTCGGTGATCTCGTTCGAGAGGTCGCCCTCCTTCGCGCTGGCCCACACCTGGGCGCGCGTGCCGAGGCGATGCTCGTGCGTGGTGACGATCACCATGTGGGTACCGGCGGGCGGCGACGCGAAGAGCGGACCCGTCGAGTAGGACGAGTTCGGAGGGATGCTGATGTCCACCGTGCCCGCCGCGAGGAAGTTGGCGGCCTGGTAAGGGGGCGCGGAAGCCTTGGGCGCGGTGTGGAAGGTGACCT
The DNA here is from genome assembly GCA_035499695.1 of Polyangiaceae bacterium. GTDB lineage: Bacteria > Myxococcota_A > Polyangia > Polyangiales > Polyangiaceae > Palsa-1150. The sequence goes on along the minus strand of DATJYG010000043.1, from coordinate 12,496 downwards.
GACCGTGCCCCTGGAGCTCGTTCGCCGTGGCGTTGATGTAGTGCGCCTCGATCTTGATGTTCGAGTTCGCCGGGATGTCCATCGCGACGCCCTTCGGGAACGAGAAGCTGATGTCCTCGGCGTTGGCGAAGGCGATGGGGACGTCGGTTCCGATGACGACCCCGGTGAAGGGAGAGCAGGCGAACGTGTTGGGCGCCGTGACGCCGGCGTCCGTGAGGTAGGCGATGAGGTGGTGCGAGCCCGGCGCGAGCTTCATGTCGAAGCCGTCGAGCACCACGTCCTCGGTGTTGCCGAGGGGCATCACCATGCACACGGTGGTCTCCTCGCTGGGCTTCAGCGGGATGGGGCCGATGCTCGCCTGCAGGTCGCCGTTGCCGGAGCCGGACGACGAGGAGCCGGAGCCGCTCGAGCACGACACGAGCACCGCGGCGAACACCGTCACCAGGCCGGAGCGGATAGAAGCCATGCACGGGCCGTAGCACCGGCCCGCGAGCCCTCAGCGTCTCTTGCGCGCCTCCAGCTCATCCAGGGTTTTCGGCCAGTCGCCGTGCATCAACCGTGACAGGGAGCGGTCCGCGAGGAGCTTGCCGCCGGTCTGGCAGCGGGCGCAATAGTTCATCTCGTTGTCGGCGTAGGCGATCCGCTGCACCGGCGAACCGCAAGCCGGGCACGGCTGCTTGTAACGGCCGTGCACGGCCATGCCCTCGCGGAACGCGGTGACGTTCTCGGGGAATCCCTCGCCCGCCTCGCGGGACAGGCGCTCGGTCCACTCGCGCAGGGCGGCCTGCGTGGCGTCGTGCAGGCGGGCGATCTCGTCGTCGGTCATCGCGCGCGTCAGGCGCACCGGTGACAGCTTCGCGCGCCAGAGGATCTCGTCCGAGTAGGCGTTGCCTATGCCGCTGAAGAGATGCGGATCGGTGAGGGCGCGCTTGACGGTGTGGCTCTCTCGCTGCAGCGCTTCCTTGAACTCGGCGAGAGAGGACCCCAGCGGCTCGATGCCGCCCGGGTCGATGTCGCGAAGCGCCTCCTCGCCGCGCACGAGGTGAAGGGATGCCCGCTTCTTGGTGGATGCCTCGGTCAGGAGCAGCGTGCCCCCGGGGAAGTCGAACGCCGCGAGCCCGATCTTGCCGGGCGGCTTGGCCCCGTGCTTCGCCCACTTGAAGCGCCCGGCGATCATCAGGTGCACGACGAGGTGCAGGTCGCCCTCGAGGTCGAGCACGATGCGCTTGCCGATGCGCCGCAGCCCCTGCACGCGCTTGCCCTCCGCGGCGCGGATCGGGGGGTCGAACGTGCGCACGAGAAACGGGCTCGCGACGCGCACGTGCTCGAGCGTGTCGCCCTGCACGCGCCCTCTCAGGGCCTTGAGGTACACCTCGATGTCCGGCAGCTCGGGCAAGCAGAATCACGCCTAGCACGTGCACTAGGACTTCGACGTGCCCGACGCCCCCTTCCTGCGCGCGTTCGGGTGGTTCGCCGCGTACGTGGCCTTGGCCTTCGCTGCGGCTGCGGCCTTCTGCTCGGCGGTGAGCGGCGTGCGCGCCTTGGGCGGCGCGAGCCCGAAGTCCCCGAGCAGGTCGGCGTGACCCGCGAAGGCGACCTTGAGGGCCTGCCGTGCTCCGGACACGAGCGCCGCGGTCTCCGCGAGCTCGTGGCGCATCGTCGCCACCTCGGCCATGAGGGCTGCCTTGGCGGCGATCGCTCCCTTGATCGCGGCGATGCGCGCCTGCAGCACCGTGATGAGATCGCTCGTCTTCACGGTGCTCCCGCCCACGAGAAGCGCGAGCAGCGTTGCGGCGTGCTTGGTGAAGCCGTCGATCATCGCCTGATCGGCGGCCATCTGCGTTGCTTGGTTGGTCCTCTGTTTCGTGGCCATGTTCCTGTCTTTCGAATGGGGCGATCCGGTGCGGCGCGACATGCGCCGCCCGCCCGCCCCATGATCCTTAACCGGGACGAGCCGCGATCTTTCGCGAAAGAAATTCGAAATACTTTGGCCCCCCTCGCAGGGGCCCGACAGCACGAGGGATTTGGGACGAAGGAGCCTTCCTGCAGACGCCCCGATCCGGATCCCATGGCCTGGAGGAGCGGTCCTGAAGGCGTGGAGAAGCGGTCCTGATGCCCTGAAGGACCGGATCCGCTGGGCACGAGGATGGTTCCTGAAGGCGAGGAGGACGGGTTCCCCATGCGTGCAGGAGCGGTTCCCCATGCCACGAGGATCGGTCCTGCAGGCATGCAGGAGCGGTTCACCACGCGATCAGGATCGGTTCGTCGCGCGATCAGGATCGGTTCCCCACCCGATCAGGACCGGTGCCCCACGCGATCAGTTGCAGGCTTGTATCTGGTTCGGTGCTGTCGTCGGCACCACGCACGCCGTGCCGAGCATGTTCGAAGTGCACGTGCCGTAGGCAGCCGAGTTCCCGCAGCCGGGGTCGGTGCTGAGATACCCGTAGTTGCACTGCGCTCCGCCGCACGTGCACTGGCTGCTCGGGCAGTCGTAGAAGCACATGATCGCCGGGACGCCGGAGCACGTCAGGTTCGCGCTGTACTCCGGCGTGAGCTTGGTGTCGCAGTTGTAATCGAACGACCCGCACTTGTCGGGCATGTCGAAGAACTTCGTCTGAGCCGGGTTCGCGTTCGCGTCCGTATCGCAGCAATCGTTGCCGTTGCACGGCGCGCCCGCCGCTTGAAAGCCGTCGCTGTCCATGTCGCACATGCCGCCGCCGCTGGAGGAGCCGCTCGACGACGATGTGGAGTCGGACGACGTCACGTCGGACGCGGAATCGGGCGAACCTCCGTGATCTTTCGAGGCGTCGCCGCTGCCGGACGAACCTGACGAGCCGCCGCTGCTCCCGCTGCTGCTCGAAGCGCTTTGATCGACCATCCCGGAGTCGTTCGTGGCGGAAGCGTCATCGCCAGGGCCACCGTCCGAAAACGTCGCGTTCGGGAAGGTGCACGCACCGACGGCGGCGAGCGCGAGAGCGAAAGTAAGGTGGCGGCGCATCGTTCAGAATCTCCACGCGGCGGATGCCCCGCCGAGCGTCGGTGTAATGATGAGCCGAGATTGCTGGGAATGCCCGTGACCGGTGGCGAGCAGCACGATTCCGCTCGTCAGACCGACCACCCCGACGATGCCCAGGACGGTGAACAGGGTGCTCGCCGTCTGCCCGCGGCTCACGTCCGAGTCGACGGCGTCCTTGTTGCTGGGGGGACACCCCGTCCCGCTCGAGTTCCCGCAGTCGTGTTGCAGGTCGCCGAGGGCCGACTGCCGCAGCCCGAGGCTCACGCCCGCTCCCACCAGGGATGCAGCGCCGACGCCGATGGCGATCCAGGCGACGGTCTTCCTCGTGGAACCGGTGTTCTCTTCTGCCGGGTGCTGCGCCGGTCCCGTGTCGTTGCTCGGCGGGGATGGCTCGGGCAGCGACGACGGCGTGCTGACGACCACGCGGAGCGCGAGGTGCTTGTTGTCGCCCGCGACGAGGTCCACGGCTTGCTGCTGCGGCGTCTGCACGCGATCCCCGGCAGCGCGGACGACGTGATGCCCCGGATCGCGCTCGAGCGGCGTGCCGATGAGCGCCGGGGCGAGCGTCTCGCCGTCGAGCGTCACCGTCACACCCTTCGAGAGCGCGGCCTGACCATCGGGCGTCGCGTAGGACACGTCCACGGTGAGGGTCGCCAGCTTCGGGGCGAGGCGCGCGGCTGCGGCCTCCGCATCCTGCGACCACCCCTCGTATTTCCTGTCGTCCGTGGTCAGCAGCGCCCGCTTCAGGTCGAGCCACGCCCGGCGCGCCGAGGCGTAGTGCCCGAGTTGCTCCTCGCACTCCGCGAGGTTTCGCACGCCTCCCAGGCCAGCCGGGTAGAGGTCGACGGCCTTGCGGAAGAGCGGCACCGCTCCGGCGCAGTCACCCTTCGCGCGCAGCTCGCGACCGCGCGTGAAGAGATCCTTCGCGTCCGAGACGGGATCGGCATGCGCCACGCAGGGCGTGAACGCCCCGAGGGCGGCCACGGCCACCGCCGGGAAGAGCAAGCGAGGCGTCGCCAAAGCCCCAGCAGATTACCGCAGCTAGAAAACCTCGCTCTTGTCGACGTTCTTGCCGGGCGTCGGCGCCGGCGGCGCCGCCGGGGACGACGGGCGCTGATGGGTAGACCGCGGGGACGGACCGATCGGTGGACGAGATCCCGGGCGCGGAAGCGCCGATACAGGCACCGCCGGCGACGTGTCGTCCTGTGTCGCCGTGGGCATCGGCGGCAAGGAGGAAACGGCAGGCGCCGACGAGGCAGTGGGCTGCTCGGTGGCGGCTGCCGCGGCGGCCGGCTCCTGCGGCTGTCGAGAGCCCGCGATCGCACGCCACGCGGCGCCGATCGCCAGGGACACGACGAGCAGCACGCCCACCGCGAGGAACACGGCGCGCCCGCGGGTCTTCGTCGGCTGCAGGTCGAAGGTCTGCCCGCCGCTCCGCTCGCGCCCGTCCTCGTCCATCGGGGGCGGCACCGACCCGAGCGCCATGTGGAACGCCGTGGCGAGCTCCTCCGCCGTCTGGAAGCGCATCTCGATCTTCTCGGCGAACGCCTTCGTGAAGAAGGCCTCGAGCGCCTCGGACGAATCCGGCCGCCGCTCCCGAAGCGGCACGATCCTGTGCGCGCAGAGGTTCGTGATCAGATCGTCGATGTCCTCGCCGTTGACCGGCAGCTCGCCGGTGATGGCCTCGTAGGCGATCGTCGCGAGGGCCCACAGGTCGCAGCGGTAATCGAGCTTGCTCGACGCGCGCGCTTGCTCGGGGCTCATGTAGCTCGGCGTCCCGAAGACGACGCCCTTGGCGGTCGCGAACGCCGAGGTCGCGCGGTAAGCGTGCGTCGTGCGCGCGATGCCGAAGTCGAGCAGCTTCACGAGGGGCCTTCGGTCCTCGTCGTGCGACAGGAAGACGTTGGCCGGCTTGAGGTCGCGGTGGAACACCCCTTCGGCGTGCGCCTTCGCGAGCGCCCGCGACACCTGCGCCACGATGGTCGCCACCGTCGGAATGGGCACGCGGCCGTCGCGCTCGAGCACGTTCTCGAGCGTCTCGCCCTCGAGCAGCTCCATGACGAGGTAGACGACGCCTTCTTCCTCGCCGTGGTCGGTGACGCGCACGATGTGGCGCGTCTTGCGCGAGAGGCGCGCGGCCACCTGGGCCTCGAAGAGGAAGCGGGCGGCGGCCGTGGCGGGATCCTCGCCGTCCTCCGGCGTCGCCGGCTGGCTCAGGAGCTTCAGGGCGACCTGCTCGCCGAGGGTCTTGTGGTGGGCAGCCCAGACCTCACCCATCGAGCCTCGCCCAAGCAGGCGTACAAGCTCGTATTTTCCCGCCACCACGTGGCCGACGTCGACTTCCGTGCTCGCCATGGGCCTGGCTCGGCAGTCATCCTAGCGCCACGCAGGCCGTTTCGCGCTACATTGCCCCCATGGCTCTCGGTTCCGGCCCACGCCGCAGGCTCGCATCGGTGAGACCGCTGCGAAACGACGACCCCAAGGCCTTCGCGGCGACGGTCGGTGAATCCGTGAGGCGCGCACGCCAGTCGGTCGGCTGGACCCAGGCCCAGCTCGCCGAGGCGGCCGGTTTCTCCCCGAACTACATCGCGCGACTCGAGCGCGGGGAGCTCGGGCCGTCGTTCTTCGTGGCGCACCAGCTCTGCGAGGCGCTCGGGATCGACGTGGACGGCCTGCTCCACGGCGCGGTTCCGACCGCGCGCACGACGCGCCGCCGCATCGCCTGATCGCGCGATTCACTTCGCGACCTGCTGCACCGAGCCGCCGGCGGTGAGGTTCGTCCAGTAGACGTTGCGCGCGTCCACGGCGACGGCGAACGGGTACGTCTGCGCCGAGACGAAGGTCGCCGGCGTGCCTCCCGCGAGGGGGACCCTGAGCAGCGCGCCTGCACCCACCTCGCTCGTGAAGTACACGTTGCTGGAGTCGACGGCGACGCCGGTCGGCGACACCTGTCCCGTCGCGAGCACCGTCGGTGCGCCACCGTCCGCGAGGCCCGTCTTGGGGGCCGCACGCACGCTGCCGCTGCCGAGAGCCGTCCAGTACACGCGGGTGGCGTCGATCGCGATCCCGAAGGGCTGCTGCTCGTTCGACGCGATCACGAGGGGCGCGCCGCCCTCGGGCACACCCGCTTTCGGCACGCTGACCACGCTGGCCGAGCCCGAGAAGCTCGTGAAGTACACGCTCGCATCGTCGATGACGACGGGCCCGGGCTGCCCCTGGCCCGCCACGAGGACCGTCGGCGCACCGCCGTCGAGCGGGGCGAACCAGACTTCGCCCCCGGACGTCGTCGCATAGAGCCCGGTCGCGTCGACGGCGACGTACTGCGGGCTCGTCGAGGCCTTCAGGACCACCGTGGGCGCCCCTCCGTCGAGCGGCGCGCCCATCACCTCCATGCCCCCGTCGTTGCCCCCGGCGTTCGCCCAGTACACGTGAGCCCCGTCCGAAGCGATCCCCAGGGGCTCCTGCAGCCCCGACGCGATCGTCGTGACCGCTCCGCCCCCGATGGGTGCGCTCATCACCGCACCGCCCCCGTCCGGCACCGAGAGCGTCCAGTAAACGTTCTTCGAATCGATCGCGATCCCCGCCGGCGCGCTCAGCCCGGCGGCCAGCGTGATCACGCACGACCCATCGGGCACCTCGGCCCTCGTGCACGCAGCGTCCTGCGCCCCTGCGTCCCCCACCTGGCCGTCGGCGCCGCTCGCGTCCACCGACGAGCGCGCGTCCCGGCTTCCGTCACTCCCGGAGTCGCCGCTCGTCGCATCGGCTTGCCCTGCGTCCCCTCCTCCGCCGGGACCACTGCTGCTGCTCGAGCACGCGGCCGTGGCAAGGACGATGAATGCCGCTAGCGAGCTCCGCGCGATCGGTCTCATTGGACGCGTCGGCGAGGAACTCGGGTAGCCCCTGCTGGATTCGAACCAGCGACCTTGGCCTTAGAAGGGCCCTGCTCTATCCGTGCTGAGCTAAGGGGCCAGTGCATCTCGGTGAAAGCTACGCGTCAGCCGTGGACGGGTCTAGCACGTGTTCCGCGGAGCGCTGGGGTCCGGTGCATCAACCACAAACCCTCTGCGTTCTCCTCTCCTCTCTGCGCCTCTGCGGTAAAGAACAAGCCGATGGCAACCCTGACCACCGCCACCCCTCCCTGGCACCACCGATGACCGGCGACCCCCTTTCGCGCGCGCTCGCGGAGGCGGTCGCTGGCCGCAGCGCCGCCCTGTACGACCTGCTCACGCGCGGATCGAAGCTGCCTGGGACGCGCATGAACACCGAGCTGGCGGAGGCGTTCGCGCAGGCGTGCCGGTCGATGGGGGCACGCGCGGACGCGACGGTGCTGGCGATGGCGCGGCTGACGCCGGACCGTGCGCCGGGCGCGACGGCGCTCGAGTTTCTGCCGGTGTGCGGCGTGTACGCGATGGCGGCGCGGGCCGCGGCCTCGGATGCGAAAGGGCGGGCGCCGCTCGTCGCCGAGCTTCATTCGCTCGCCGAGGATCTGCGCTTCCGCGTGCGCGATGCGGTCGTCGAGGGGCTGGCGCGGGTGGGAGCTGCCGCGGGCGATGCGCTCGTGAGCGAGGTGAGCACCTGGACCGACGGCTACTTCCACGCGGCGGCCGTCGTGCGCGCGCTCGGGCACGAGGCGTGGCTGTCGACGTTGCACGACGCGCAGGGCGTGCTCGATCGACTCGACGAGGCGTTCACGCTGGCCCGCGATGCTCCGCGAGCCGCCGCGCGATGGCCGGGGCACAAGGCGCTCGTCGAGGCGCTCGGCACGGGGCCCGGGCTCGTCGCGGCCCGCTTCGGCGTGCCGGTGTTCGATCTGCTGGTCCGCTGGTCGGCGGTGCAGGACCCGGCGCTTCGCGGGGCCATCGAGCAGACGCTGCGGTTCAAGAGCCTCGCGGGCCGCTTCGGTCCGGAGATCGAGCGGGTGCGCAATGCCCTCGAGGCGAGCCTGCCCCCGGCGCGCAACCCGGACCACGACGTCGGCCCTACCCGCAACCGAAGCAAGAGCCGCAAGCGCAAGTATCGGTAGGCGAGCCGCTACGCCGCGGACGGCGGCGGCGGGGCGATGCTCTTCGGCGGGAGCGACACGCGCGCCGCCTCGTCCACGATCTTCGTCGCGGCCGCGGCCCGTGCGCTGCGCTGCTGCAGGGTCGCGTGGTCCACGACGGCGTAGCCCTCGAGCAGATCGAGCCACTCCAGGTCCAGCGTGCCGCCGCTCGGCAGGATGAACACGCCGAAGAGGTGCGCCTGGCGCCTCACCTCCTGCACCAGAGGCCGCGGCACGTGCAGCGCCGCGTGCGTGATCAGGTGAATCACCGGGTCGCGCTGATCGCGTGTCCGCAGGAGGGCAATCTCGGTCGCGAGCTGGGCGAAGACACGCGCCGGGTTGCGCCCCCGCTCGCCCTTGAAGCCGAGCAGCCACGCCGCCGGAAGCTGCGTTCGCTCGCGCGCACGCTGCACGTCGTAGAGACGCGAGTCGAAGAAGCGCATCCACACTTCCTCACCCGCGAGCTGCAGCTTCTTGCCGAGCGCGATCGCGAGGCCCCGCGCGAACACCTCGCGCTCCCCGCGCATCGACGCCGACGCGTCGATGACCATGTAGTGCAGCCTGCGCGCCTCGTCGGGCGCCTGCTCGCGCGTGTAGAAGAGGAGCTCGCCGTCGACCATGCGGCGCGCCAGCTCCTGCTCGTCCCAGGCGAGCTCGGTGAGCACCATGGAGTCGATCGAGCCCTTGCGCCCCACGCCGGCGTAGCCGTGCACCGCGTGCGTCCCGGCCGCGTGCGCGCGGTGCGTCTCGAGGACGCTGGGCAGGAGCTCGAGCGAGAAGTTCACGATGTCGTTGGCCGAGGGACTCGACAGCGCCGCCAGCAGGTCCACGTGGGCGAGCGCGCCGGCCGCCGTCGATTCGGGCCCCAGCATCCCGAGCAGACGCAGCGTGTCGAGATCGAGCGCGTCGGCCAGCGTGAGCACGTGAAGCCGCGAGCGCCCGAGGGCGTCGAGCACCCCCGCCTCGTAGGCGCGAGGCACGGCGGCGAACAGCGAGGGGAGCTGCGAATCCAGATCGCGCACGAGCTCCGGGTCGAGGGGCAGCGTCTCGGCCCACGGCGGGCGCGAGGGCACGCGCTGTACGACGCTCGAGAGCACGCGCGCGAGGACGACGACCACGAGGTCGTCGCCGAGCTTCATCGATGCCGCCCGCATCGCCGCCTGGCTGCGCGCGATCTCCTCCACCACCTGCCTGTACGCCTTCGCCAGCTCCGCGAGCCTCGGCACGCGCGCGATCGCCGCCTCCGAGCCGGCGCGCGGCCCCATCTCGATCTGCTCGCGGGGCGCTCCGTAGAGCAGCCCCAGGTCGTGCACGACGAAGAGCGGCAGCCGCACGCCCAGGCGCGCCAGATCGCGCCACCAGCGCACCGCGCGCACGACGAGCATCGGCGAGCTCGCGCGCACCGCCGAGAGCAGCAGCCCCCCGAGGGGGCCTACGACGGCCGGGTCACGCTCGAGGGCCGCCGATACGGGCAATCGCTATTTCCAGGTGTCGGGCGTGACGCCCATGTTGTCGGTCGTCGACCCGTTGATCGAGTTGAGGTCGGGCTTCATGTTGAGCTGCTTCACGCAGTGCCAGTCGCCCACGTCGTTCGAGTCGTCGAGCGCGTACTGTCCCCCGAGCTCCGGGATGTCGTTCTGCCCCATCTTGAAGACGAAGATCCCGGTACCCGTGCTGTCGGCGCTGGGCCCGACGCCGCCGTACTTGTGCTCCTTCCACGTGAAGTGCATCACGTTCCCCTCGGCGCTGCCGCTGAGCTCTCCCCAGTGGCTCCCGTCGGTGCGCTTCCAGCGCCCGACCAGGCTGCCCTCCTGCTCGATCATGTGCAGGTAGCCGTACACGGGGTTGTAGTAGACGCCCGCCCAGCTCTCGCCGGACGGCATCTCGCCCGCCTTCACCGCAGCGAACTTTGCGCCCCCGCCGTTGCCGCAGCCGAGAGCCGCCACCGACGCGAAGACCGCCACGAGGATGCACACCCACGACCACGCCCGAGCTTTCATGGCCCGGAAGGATACCAAAGACCGGGGATAGCGGAACTGCGGGCGGTGAGGATGTGCTCGATCACGGAGTCGACCCCCTCCCCCACGTTCGCGCGGGCGAGGACCACGGGGGCGCCGTGGCGAACGCGGGCGGCATCGCGGGTCATGACGTCGAGACTCGCGCCGACGTGGGCGGCGAGGTCGGTCTTGTTGATGACCAGGAGGTCGCTCGTGATGACGCCGGGGCCTCCCTTGCGCGGGACCTTGTCCCCGCCGGCGACGTCGACGACGTAGATCGTGTAGTCGACGAGCTCACGCGAGTACTGCGCGGCGAGGTTGTCGCCACCGCTCTCGACGAGGAGGAGCTCAGGCGGAGGCGCGAGCTTCATCAGCTGCGCGAGTGCATCGAGGTTCGGGGTGATGTCCTCGCGTATCGCGGCGTGCGGGCAGCCGCCCGTCTCGACCGCGCGGATCTGAGCGGCCGGGAGCGCCTCGTGTCGGTGGAGGAACTCGGCGTCTTCGCGCGTGAAGATGTCGTTCGTCACGACGCCGAGGCGCATGCCGTCGCGGAGCTTCCGGCAGATCGCGAGGACGAGGGCGGTCTTGCCGCTCCCGACCGGACCGCCGATCCCGACGGTGAACGAGCGCTCTGCGAAGGCGCGAGGCCTCGACGTCGGGCGCTCGCGGAACAACCGGGGGCTGCGATCGTGGTCGTGGTCGTGGTCGTGATGGTGGTGATGGTGATCGTGCGAATGGCCGTGGCCGTGGTCATGGTCGTGCATGGCGGACCTTCAGGATTGGAAGAGGCGACCGTCGAGCGTGTCGTGCAGGGCGCCGAACACGTCGAGCAGCGGGGAAGTCTGCGCGGCGTCGGCCGGCGAGAGCCCGGCCGAGGACGAGAGGAGCGCGTCGAGCCGTCCGGCGACGTCCGCCTGGAGTCGCTGCGCTTCGAGGGGACCGATTGCGCCGAGGCGCACGGCGGCAGAGAGGACGCCGCGCGCCGTGGCATGGAGGAACGCGACGTCGGCGCCCTCGACGTCCAGCGCCGCGAAGGTGGCGCCGAACAACGGGGCGAGATGCGATGGTCCCTCGTAGGCGGCGAGCGCCGGCAGGTCCCACACGTGCGTCGCCGCCAGGAGCATCGCTCGGCCCTGCGCGCGAGAGGCGCGGTTGGCGACGTGGCTCGTGAGCGTCGCGTCGCACGCGTCGTCGAGCGCCCTCAGGGCGCCTCCCTCCGCTGCGGCGCGGACGAAGGGAAGCGAGGCGCGCGCTGCCTGGGCGAGGGCCTCGTCGAGGAACCGCGGGACCGTCACGCCGGTCCGTAGAGCGAGCGCGGCCTCGAGCCCGGACGAGTGAGCGAAGCTCCCCGCGGGGAACGCTGCGTCGGCAAGCTGGAGGAGGAGCCAGGGCGCCTTCATCAGAACATCGCGTAGAGCCGCCCGAGGGCGACGCGTGCGGCCGGCTTGGCGCGCAGCAGGACCCCGTCGGCGAACACCTCGTACGTCTCGGGGTCGACGCGCATCGAGGGAAGGGCATCGTTCAGCCGCATGTCCCGCTTCGTCAGGCCACGGCAGCCCTTCACCGGCTCGACGTGCTTCGTCAGGCCGAGCGCCGCGACCGTGCCCTCGCGCGCCGCGCGCGGGGACACGAAGGCGAAGGAGCCCGCACCGGTCGCGCGCCCGAACGCGCCGAACATGGGACGCATGTAGGACGGCTGCGGCGTCGGGATCGAGGCGTTCGGATCGCCCATCTGCGCCCACGCGATGAATCCGCCCTTGAGCACGAGCTCCGGCCGCACGCCGAAGAACGCGGGCCGCCACAGCACCAGGTCGGCCCACTTGCCGACCTCGACCGAGCCGACGAGGTGGCCGATGCCGTGCGCGATGGCCGGGTTGATCGTGTACTTCGCGACGTAGCGCCGCGCCCGCAGGTTGTCGGCGTGCCCCGCCTCCCCCTCGAGCCGCCCGCGCTCCTCCTTCATCTTCGCGGCGGTCTGCCAGGTGCGGCAGATGACTTCCCCGACTCTCCCCATCGCCTGGCTGTCCGACGAGATCATGCTGATCGCGCCGAGATCGTGCAGGACGTCCTCGGCGGCGATGGTCTCGCCGCGGATGCGGCTCTCGGCGAAGGCGACGTCCTCCGGGATCCGCCGGTCGAGGTGATGACACACCATGAGCATGTCGAGGTGCTCGTCCAGCGTGTTCACCGTGAACGGGCGCGTCGGGTTCGTGGAGCTCGGCAGGACGTTGGCCTCGCCGACGACGCGCAGGATGTCCGGCGCGTGACCGCCGCCGGCGCCCTCCGAGTGATACGTGTGGATCGTGCGGCCCTTCATCGCCGCGATCGAGTCGCCGATGTAGCCGGACTCGTTGAGCGTGTCCGTGTGAATCGTGACCTGCACGTCCTCGCCCTCGGCGACGCCCAGGCAGCAGTCGATGGTCTTCGGCGTCGTCCCCCAGT
>DATJYG010000042.1:0-2249 GCA_035499695.1 Polyangiaceae bacterium | reverse complement strand
GCCGATTCCATGCGCGCCCGCCTGAGCGAGCGCGACGCGCTCATCTTCTCCGTTTGGGGGCCCAAAGACCTCACGCCTACGAGGCTCGGCGAGCTGCCTTCCAAGCTCCCCGAGGACGCCGAAGTCCGCTTCATCGTCGCGCGCTACCGCGTCGAGGATCGCGTGCAGCGCGATCAGCTGCTCGACGAGGCAATCGCCATCGACCCGCGGTTCGCGGGTGCGTGGCAGATGAAGGGCGAGACCCTGCTCGACGACAACGAGTACGAGAAAGCGGATCAAGCTTATCGGAAATGCATGAGCATCTCCGGGTCGGCGCTGTGCATCCAACGCCTCGCTCTCATCGCCGGTCAGCTCGGCAGATGCCCCGAGATGGAGACCCTGGCCCGCTATTACGCCACGGCGTCGCCCAAAGACCCTCCGCTCGAGGAGTTCGCCATCGCGCTCGCCGCGCAAGGGCAGCCGCGCCAGACGGTGGCCGACGCGTTGGCGCTGCGTAACGCGGGCGCGTCGGACAAGGCTCGCCGCGTGCTGGACCTCGTGGACCGGGCCAACGTTGCTGCATGGACGGGTGACTTCGTCGACGCCGACGCGCAGACGGAGGCACTGGAGAAGACCATCGGAGAATTGCCGGACCTGGCGGAGTTCGAGTGTCCGCGTGTGCGGCGAATTCGCATCGCGCTCGAGACGGGAAGGCCGCGCGCCGCGGCTCGGCTGGCCGTCGAGAGCTTGCGCAAGCGGGTCGCGAGCCCTGGCGCCGAGCCCTCGATGGTGCCGTATCTGTGGGCGGTTGCTGCGCGCGGCGGCGCCCCGCCCCCCGTGCCCGACCCGAGGGCCAACCGCGGCGCGTGGCGCGAGCTTATGAATGGGCTCTTCGCAAAACGCGATGTCTGGGAGGCTTGGGTGCGCGGATACGCCATGCCGGCAACGACGCGCGCCGAAGCCGAGGATGCCCTCGCGAGCCGTGGCGACTTCCCACCGTTCTGGGGCGACAACCAGCACGAGTGGGAGGCGCCGCAGTTCGAAGAGGGCCGGGTACGGCTCCTTGCCGGCCACCCGGAGGACGCCCTCGCCGACTTGCGCTTCGAGGCGAAGAGTTGCTTCGCGCTCATCCATCCGTTCGATCATCCGCACGCGAACCTGGAGCTCGGTCACGCCCTGGAGGCGACGGGTGACGTCGAGGGTGCTTGTGCGGCGTTCCGTGTGGTCGTCGACCGGTGGGGCAGCGCGAAGCCGCGGAGCGTGTCCGCCGAGGACGCGCGTGCGCGCATCGCAGCATTGCACTGTCCGTGACGGGTGCCCGCACCGTGCGCACCGTGCGCGCTCGCTCCGAGAAGGACGTGCACCAGCGAATTTCCTGCAACATCTCCTGCGTCGCGCAGTTCGAGCGTGCGGCACGACGGATGCTCTAGGGGGCTGCGCCGGGCGACGCGCGGAGCGCCGCCCGCTCTTCAAGGAGATCCGACCATGTTCAAGAGCACGATCCTCGCCGCCCTTGCCGCCGCCGCGCTCCTCTCGGCTTGCGCCGTCGACGCGACGCCGCCCGACACGAACGAGACCGACCAAGGCGGAGGCAACGGCCAGACGGAGCCCGCGCCCAGCGCCACGCCGGCCCTCAGGTTTCGGTCCGATGACGTCGCGCTTTCCGACCACGAAGGCGTGGGGCACGTTCCGCGCGACTTGCCGCGCCCGAGTCCAGAGCTGGACCCGACCGGCGAGGGCCCGAAGGAGATGAAGAGCCTCTGCAGCGGGGAGCCGTGTTCAGGCGGCTGCTACTGCGACCACGGCGCTTGCGTGCCTCTTCCCGGTTCCGACCGGTGCAGCATCGGCGGCACTCTCTAGTCGGCAGGCCAGGTTGGACACCGGTCAGCGCGCCACGCAGCGGCCGGCTGTACCTCGGCCGTTGACCTGGAGATGGCGGCGGTACTCCGTCGGCGTCGCCCGCACGAGCCTGCGAAAGCTTGCGCTGAACGCCGACGGCGTCTCGTAGCCAACCGCAAACGCGATCTCGGTGATTCGGAGCGAAGGATCGGCGAGTAGCTCCCTGGCGCGTCCAATGCGCAGCATGACGAGCCATTCATGGGGCGTCTGTCCGGTCGCCAGGCGGAAGGCGGTGCAGAAGTGAAATCGGCTGAGCCCCACCAACTGCGCGAGGTCACCGAGGCTGATATCCTCGGCCAGTCGGTCACGCATGTAGCCGGTGACGCGCTTCACTTGCCACGGCGCTAGACCTCGGCGTCGCTGCCAAACGC
>DATJYG010000041.1:0-4851 GCA_035499695.1 Polyangiaceae bacterium | reverse complement strand
GCGACGGGATCGAGGCGTTCAAAAGAATTTGAAACTTATCTAGGGCACTGGCAGCTGGGGTCAAGGCTCGTCTATTACGACCCCTGGATGGCAGAGCCCCAGGCGCAGGCGGACCCCACCGCGACCGCGCGCGCACGCCTGCGCGGCAAGCGCATCGCCCTGGGGATCGTCATCACCGTCACCGTCGCCTACATCGGCGCGAGCGCGGTCGACATCGTCCCCGCGGTGTTCGGGGCCGTGATGCACCCACTGCCATCCGCACCGCCGGGAACGCCGGCCCGCGTGTGCGCCGAAGGCCTCCGCCGGCTCGTTTCGACCCCCGAGACAGGCGGCGACGACGAGGTGCAGCGCGCCTGCGCCGCCTCGCGAGAGGGGCTCGACGCCTGGGCCGCCCTCGAGCGCCTCAGGTCTGCCGAGCGTCAGCTCGCCCGCCCGGCGAGGGCCGGGACAGACGAGCGCAGCGGGTCGGAGCAGGAGCTCCAGGAGCTCCGCCGCCAGGTCCTCGCGCACCTGCCCGCCGAACTGCGCTAAGAACATCGCCCGCCCATGACCGAGCCCGCCGCTCAGCAGCCGGACGCCTCCGCGGCCGCGCCGACCTTCGACGTGCTCCCGCTCAGCCCGGAGGTGCGCCGGGCCATCGACGCGATGGGCTACCGGCACCCGACGCCGGTGCAGATGGCCGTCTTCGAGCCCGCCGCCGAGGGGCGCAGCCTCGTGGTCCAGGCGCGCACCGGGACGGGCAAGACCGCGGCGTTCGGGTTGCCCATCGTCGACCGCCTCGTGAAGCCGACGGCCAAGGCGGTGCAGGCTCTCGTCCTCTGCCCCACGCGCGAGCTCGCCCTGCAGGTCTCGCGCGAGGTGGAGCAGATCGCCAAGGTGCGCGGCACCCAGATCGTGGCCATCTACGGGGGTGCTTCGATGTCGCGCCAGGTCGAGGCGCTCGAGGCGGGCGCCCAGATCGTCGTCGGCACCCCGGGGCGTGTGCTCGATCACCTCCGCCAGGGGACGCTCGACCCGGCGAGCATCCGCGTGCTCGTCCTCGACGAGGCCGACGAGATGCTCTCGATGGGCTTCGCCAAGGAGCTCAACGCGATCATCGAGCGCCTGCCCAAGAACCGGCAGGGCCTCTTCTTCAGCGCCACCATCCCGCCGGACATCCAGCGTCTCGCCAAGACGCACCTGCGCGACACGGAGCTCATCGCGCTCTCGAGCGACCAGGTGGGGGCGCTCGAGATCACGCACTACGTCTACCTGTGGCCCGGCGGAGACAAGGCGGGGCACCTCGTGCGCATCCTCGAGGTCGAGGATCCCGAGAGCGCCATCGTCTTCTGCAACACGCGCGACGAGACGCAGCGCGTGGCCGAGGCCCTCAAGGTGCGCGGGTACGACGCCGACTGGCTCAACGGCGACCTGCCGCAGTCGGACCGCGAGCGCGTGATGAACGCGACCAAGGAGGGCAGGCTGCGCTTCCTCGTCGCGACCGACGTGGCGGCGCGCGGGATCGACATCTCGCACCTGACGCACGTCATCAACTACGACTTCCCCGAGAGCGCCGAGCAGTACGTGCACCGCACGGGCCGCACCGGGCGCGCCGGGCGCACGGGCACGGCGATATCGCTGGTGGGGCCGAAGGACATCGGCAACGTCTACCTGCTGCGGCTCACGTACAAGATCCGGCCCATCGAGAAGCAGCTCCCGAGCACGGGCGAGCTGCGGACGCGCGCCGAGATGGACCTGCTGCAGGTCTTCGTCGACGCCTTCGCGGCGCGCGAGGCGCATCCCGACGATCTCTCGCTCGCGAGGCGGCTGCTGACCCACGAGAACGCCGAGCGCATCGTCGCGGGCCTGCTGCGCGATCACCTGGGGGCGCGCGGGGGAGACGTACAGGCGACCGCGTCGGAGGCCAGACGCGCGCGCAATCCCGAGCCGCAAGCGCCCACCAGGCCGCAGGTGCCCGCACGTTCGCACGCAGAGCCGAGGCCGCATGCAACGCCGAGGCCCAAGGCGCCGCCGCCGCCGCGCGAGCGCGAGAGCCGCCCTTCCCTTCCCCGCTACACGGAGAGTGAGGCCCCGCCGCCGCCGAGGGCGGAAACGGCCTCCGCGGCGAGGGCGAGGGACGAGGCCCACCCGGCGAGGGCCGAAACCGATGAAGCGCCGCTGAGTGCAGACTTCGTGCAAATGTTCGTCAACGTCGGAAAGCGTGAAGGTGTGCGCGCGTCGGACCTGCAGAAGCTGCTCACCGACAAAGGGATCGCCCCGGAGGAGACGGGGCGCATTCGCATACGTGACCGCATGAGCTTCGTTCCCGTGAAGAAAACGGCCTTCGATCGCGCCGTTGCGGCCCTCGCCGGACACGTGATTGGCGGACGGACCATCGTCGCCGAGCTGGCCAAAGAAGAAAAAGACGTGCGCGGCAGATCGTGAATCGTGACCTGAGACGCGATGGTCACGTGGGACCATTGAGCGTTGGCGCTGCCGTGCCGTATGCTGACGAGCGACCATGGCCTTGCCCTCGCCGGCGCCCGGCGCGACCCCCAAGTCCGTCCCTCCGTCCACCACGCTGCGTACCCTCATCGACGCGCGCATCGCCGAGGGCAAGCGCATGTCGATCGAGGAAGCGATTGCGGTCGTGGTCCCGGTCTGCCTCGACCTGCAGGAGCGCCACGCCCGCGGCGAGAAGCTCTACGTGCACCCGTCGTCGATCGCCCCCGCGGCCGACGGCCTCGCGAAGGTCAATCCGCGCCTGAGCGTCGTGCCCACTGGCGCGAAGGACAAGCACTGCCTGGCCCCGGAGCTCATGCGGACCCTGGAGCCGGGTGACGAGTGCTCGAGCGTCTACTCCGTGGGCGCCATCCTCTACGAGATGGTCACCGGCCGGCACGTGGGCCCCGGCATGAAGCGCCCGCGCGAGATCGACCCGGGGCTGCCCGAGGCGCTCGAGGTGCTCATCGGCAAGGCCATGATCGGCGACCGGTCGCACCGCCCTGCGGACCTCGGAGCGCTGGCGAGCGCGATGTACCACGTCGCTCCGCAGAAGAGCATCCACCCGCCCGAGATCAGCGAGGCGCGGCTCGACGCGAGCGCCGAGCTCGACGTCGACGTGAAGTTCTCGATGCTCCCGCCGGAGCCGCGCGCACGCGGCGCCGAGACGAGCGGGGTCAGCGCGATCCCGAGAGGGGGCAGCCCCGTGCCCCAGTTCGACGCGAACGATCCGTACGCCGCTCCGGTCATCGATCGCACCGCGATACCTGCGCCCGGCTCCAGCCGGCGACTGCTGGACGACCCCACCGCGCGCCTGGCTGCCCTCAAGGCCCGTCTCGAGGCCGATCCGCGACCGCGTTACGTCGTCATCAAGGACAAGATGGACCACGGGCCCTTCACGGCCGTGGAGCTCCTGCAGCAGATCGCGTCGAACGCCTTCGTGGGCGACCACGGGCTGCGCGACGAGATCAGCGGGCAGCAGATGCCCATCCAGGACTGGGAAGAGTTCGCGCCCTTCGTCCACCAGACGCACCTGGTGCGCGAGAAGAAGGCCGAGGAGCGCGCCGTCGTGCGCGCCGCAGACGCCGACAAGAAGCGCGGCGTCGCGAAGACGATCGTCGCCGTGTGCTGCATCCTGGCGCTCGGCGTCGTGCTCACAGGCTGGTTCCTCAAGAAGCGCGGCCAGCACAACGACGACGTCATCGTCGCCGGCGACCGCCTGGGCAGCATCGAGGTCAACGGCGACATCAAGGGCAAGAACGGCAAGGGCGGTCGCGGCGGCGGCGGCGGTCACGGCGGCAGCGGCGGCGGCTTCTCGGGCGGCACGAGCTTCGAGAGCATCCTCGACAACAACAACGAGCAGATCGTCATGGGCCAGAGTCAGGACACACCCGACCTGACCAACGCCGAGCTCGCAGCGCCGCTGCGGCACATGTCGCTCTGCGGGGCGCCGGACGACATGCACGTGACCATCCGCGTCGCCGTGAAGATGGGGCGCGCCGTGGGCGTCACAGTGTCGACCAACCCGCCGAACCCCGGGATCGCGGCGTGCATCGACCGGCAGGTGCGCGGCCTGGCCTGGCGTCCCAGCCCCAAGGCCGACTTCGTGACGACCAATTACTGACGTGTAAGGGGCTGCGCGGGCCCTGCGTTGCCTTGTTGACGATCGACCTGGCTCTGGTGATGCTAGGCCGCGTCCAAGGAGACCCTACGCCCATGCGCATGCTTCCCGTCAGCCTCGCCGTCGCTTCGCTGTTCCTCGTGGTCACCGCCTGCGGGTCGAAGAGCACCCAGCCGGCCAACACGGCGCCCACGGCGACCGCGTACCCCGGCTATCCGCAGCAGGGAGGCTACCCGCCGGGGCAGTATCCCCCGGGGCAGTACCCGCAGCCGCAGGGGGCGTACCCCGCTCCGGCGCCCGCGCCGGCACCGGGACCCGCGCCCGCACCGGGGCCCGCAGGGTCGGGCCAGATGGCCGTGCCCGGACCGCTCGCGTTCACCTGCCAGAACGACGTGCCGTGCGGCACGCACCACTGCAACATGCAGTACGGCAAGTGCGCGTTCCCGTGCCAGTCGGCCAACGACTGCATCCCGCCCAACCAGTGCCTCGCGGGACTCTGTGTGCCGACGCCTCCTCAGTCGCACTGAGGTTCTGCTGCTGATCGCGGCCGCGGCCTGCACGCACCGGGAGCCTCCGGCTCCGGCTGCGTCGCCGGCCGTGGCGCTGCCGGAGATGGCGCCGGCGCCGGGGGCGCCGACCCCGACCCCGACCCCGACCCCGACCTCGACCCCGACCTCGACCTCGACCTCGACCTCGACCTCGACCTCGACCTCGACCTCGACTCGGTCGCCGTCTCTCACACTCCTTCT
>DATJYG010000040.1:0-6059 GCA_035499695.1 Polyangiaceae bacterium | reverse complement strand
ACGAGGTGGCACGACAGCTCGGGTTCACGCCGCTGGATACGGTGATGAACGTGGAGGCGTTCCACATCCACGGAGAGCAGCAGCTGTTCAACGTGTTCGGGATGGGGACCGAAACTGCGGTCGCCCGATTCGGGTTCGGGGGTGCGACGAGCGTCATGTGCCCGATGTGCACGGCGCTTCACCAGGGGCAGTGACCGCAACGTATGGGTGACCAGCGCGTCAGGAGACCTCATCCCGCATCGGCTCCCCGCGCAGCTCGGCGACGAGGCAGATGCTTTCCCAGAGCGGAGGGATCTTGGCCTGGATCTCCGTCACGGGGACGAAGAGGACCCGCTGCGCGCGCAGCATCGTGACGCCGTTGGCGCGCAGCAGGCGGCGAAGCGTGTAGGTGTTGACGTTGCCAATGCGAGCGAGCGCCGTGATGGAGTAGAAGGCGCGCGCCTGAAGGGTCCGACCTCCATCCCAGTGCGTCTCCCCCTCTGCGTCGCCCTCTACCCTTGGGGAGAGGGCGTCTTCCCTGGATCAGGACGTACAGGACGACCGGGACGTTCGACCGGGTCACGAAAGAAGGTCGTCGAGCGTGACGACGCGCACGCCTTCGAGGTTCCTCGGCGCACGAGGCTCCACCTCGGGTACGAACAGCACGCGCACGATCTCGTGGCCCGCGTAGCGCCCACCCAGGTCCGGCCGCGGCCTTTCGGCCAGGCGCTTGGCCTCCGAGACGAGCTGGCTTCGCCCGACCCGGCGCCCGTGAGCCCGCGCCTCGCCCAGGAGCAGGCGCTTGCCCGCCTCGTCCTCGCTGACGATGTCCCATTCCGGTAGGTTGCCGTGCCAGAAGCGCTGTCCCGGGCGCCACTCACCGGCGCCGAGGACCCGCCGCGGGATCGACGGCACCTGCTCGCGACAGAGCTGCTCCCAGGCCTCCGCCCGCAACGACGGCCAGTGCCGATCGAAGAGCACCCTGCGCTCGCGGGGCGCGGCCGCCAGGCGCAGCGCGCCACGATGCGGTGCGACGACGCGGAACCACAGGCGGAAGAAGGGATCCGCGATGCGGTACAGGGAGCGCTTGGTCTCGCGCTCGTTGGAGCCGAAGGGGACATCGCGACTGACCAGCGCCATCGCGCGGAGTCGCTCGAGCGGTCGCGCCAGCGCGGTCGCTGGGCGGCCCGCGCGCCCCGCGATCTCCGAGACACGGTGCGCGCCAGCGCCGATCGCATCGAGCACGGGACGCACTTCGAGGGCGGGCGGCGTTTCCTCCAGCAGCAGGCGCGCAGGCTCGTCGTGCAGCACGCCGCGCGCGTCGAGGACGAGCGCATCGACGACCTGCCGCGTCCGGCCGCCGACGTCGGTGGCCAGCTCCCAGTACCGCGGCACACCTCCCCAAGCGCACCATGCGTCGAGCAGCTCCTGGACGGGGACCCGGCCGAACGCCTCGCGCAGGTATCTCGGCTGCAGCGGGAGCACCTCGAAGAGCTCCGTGGCGCGACCGAAGAGCGGCGCGCTGCGGTCGAGCACCAGCCCTTGCATCGTACGTTGGCTCGACCCGGCGAGCGCCACCACGAGCCGCGCACGCTTCGCCGCGTGGTCCATCCAGCGTTGCAGGACGCTCGGCAGCTCCGGAGACGCAGCGACGAGGTAGGGGAGCTCGTCGATCACGACGGGCCCGCGGAACCCCTGTCCCTCGGCGTCGGCCGCGAGCCTGTCGAGAAGGCTGCGCCAGTCGGGGTACCGCACGGCCGAGAACCCCGGGAGGCGCAAGGCCACCGCCTCGGAGAAATACGCGCGCTGAACCTCGGGCGACGACTCGTCGGCGACGAAGTAGACGCCTCCGTGAGCCTCGCACCACTCGACGAGCATGCGCGTCTTGCCGATGCGTCTGCGGCCGTGAACGACCGCGAGTCCCCCTTCGCTCGAGCGCACGAGGCGTGAGAGCCTCCGGGTCTCCGGCTCGCGGTCGAGGAAGCGCATTATGCACATGAGCATAATGCTCATGAGCATAATCTCAAGGGATGCCGCGCGCGCGGAGGCGCGCCGTCTCTAGTCCACCGCGTAAAGCAGTGGCCGCCGCGGAAGCTCGGTGACGTCCTCGGGGCGAGCGCCGGCCCCCGCGTCGGCGCGCAAGGGGATCCAGCGGATGCCGGCGTACCGGATGCCGTCGACGAGCACGGGGAGCCAGCCTCGCGGCCAGGGGGCGTCGAGCACCGCCCTGGCGCGCGGGTACCGGGTGAGCATTTCCAGCATGCGCGCGACCTGCGCGTTGCCGACCATGGCGGACTCGCCACTGAGCCGGTTGAACAGCACCACGGGCCAGCCTTGCTCGAGCGAACCTCCGTTTGCGGCGCGCTCGGCCCACGCCTCGGCGAGCAGCTTGTCGCGGTGCTCGGCAAAGAGGGCGTCTACGAGCTGCGCCGGAGTACCCGTCGGCGGCGCCGCGGGCGTGCGGCTGACGTGCAGCGGGCCCTCGCGCGTGACGCGCCAGGCGACGACCCACTCGTCGCCCTGGCGCACGCTGTGCTGCCGGAGCGGCTCCACGACGATCGCCGGTCGATCGACTTCCAGCGCGCAGCGCTCTTTGCCGTTCGCGAGCGGCTCGCGACGGAGGCGCAGCGCAGTCAGCGACACCAGGCCGCGCGCGTGCACGAGCAGGTACATGCCCTCGAAGCCACGCGGTTTGATCACGAGCTGCCGGGCGAGCCCGAAGAAGCGACGGTACCCGTGCGCGGCCGACGCGCGCCTGCAGCAGTGAATGTGCGGCGGTGCTGATCCTCCGCGCGAGAAGAGCTGCACGCACCAGTCGTCCATGAAGTTGCATTCCGCCGGCAGGTCGACGCTCCGGCGAACCGCGAACTCGACGGCAGGCAGATGAGTCCGCACCAGGGCCTCGTGCTCGCGCACTGCGTCCTCGACCTCGGGCCCTGCGAACACGACGGGCGTGGGCACCTGGCACGACACGAAGCCGAAGCGCCAACCCTGGTCCTCCCCGAGGGCGGCCGTGTCTCCCCAGTCGTGCGTCGGAGAAGGCTTCGACAGATCCGCCTCGGGCAACGGGGCGCCCTCCCCGTTCTCGTTGGCGGGAGATGCTCGGGACGCGCCGCGTGCGCCGAGCGGCCGTGCGCCCGCCGGCGCGCCGATCCCGAGGAGCCTCGCCAGCCAGAGCAGCAGCCGCATCGCCAGCGCGCATTCTTGCTGCCATTGCCGGACGGTCAAGTGCGGACCGGCCCCTTCCCCCCGCGCGCCCCCGCGGCATGCGCGGAGTGCGAGGTCTCCGGGCGCAGCTCCGCAGCCGCGCAGAGGCTCTCCCAGAGCGGCGGGATCTTGCGCTGAATCTCCGTGAGCGGCACGAAGAGCGCCCGCCGAGCGCGCACGAACGTCACGCCATTGGCGCGAAGCACGCGCAGCAGAAGGGGCGTGCTCACGTTACCGATGCGAGCGAGCGCCGCGATGGAGTAGAGGGCCTGCACCTCGAGCGAGGCGCGCTGGTTGTCGCTGCGGGGGCGCATCAGGCCTCCTCGTCGTCGTGGGGGACGACGCACGGGCGCGTGCCTCGCGCGCGGTCGTAGGCGTGGACGGCCATCGCGCAGGCGAGCTCCAGCTCGGCGCGCCACGCGTCCACCAGGTCGCGCCGGCCCTTGTGCACCACGTCCTCGATCCACGCCGCCACGTTGCGCGCGCGCGTCTGGCCGAGCGCGACCGCCCGAAGCCACTCGACGCGCACCGTCGGATAGGCCTCGGCGGCGCCGGCCAAGCCCCAGGGCAGGGCCTTCGTGACCTCCTCGGACCAAGGTCGCTCGGTGTAGAGGCCCGCGAGGAGCAGCGCCTGCGTCGTGTGCAGGCACTTGAGCCAGCCGTTGATCTTGCCGGCCGCGTGCTGCGCCTCTATCCGGCGCTCGACCGCCTCGGCGCTCGTGGGCGAGATGCCCCAGAGGTGAGCGCAGATGTTCGACGGCACGTCGATCTCCGACTCCGCCTCGTTGAAGAACCACCGCAGCTCGGCCTCCGCCGCGGCGCTCGGGGTGACGTCGCGGAAGCGACGCTGGGGGACTTCGACCAGGGTACGGCTGGGGTTGGGGTTGTGCATGGACATGGGCGAACGCTCCTCCGTGCGAAAAGGGCGTCTGGCGCCTCTCCATGGACTGCTGCGGACTGCTGTGCGTGCGTGCTGAGCGCGACTACGCGAGGCGCTGCTCGACGCACTCGCGCAAGAGCGCGAGGAAGTCGTCGAAGTGCATCGTGACGGTCGCGCGCTCGCGGTCGTCCTTGCACACGGCGATGGGCACGCCGCGCCGCCCCTCCGCCTCGCGCGCCGCCTGCCGGAGCGCGGCGCGAGGGTTGGTCGCCTTGCCGGCCTTGCACTCGACGACCAGGCCCGGCGCCACGACGTCCGGCACCGCCATGGCCCCCGGTCGCTGGATGATGCGCCGCACCTGCTTCTCCCCGAACACCGCGGCGAGCCGCCGACGCACCTCGCGCTCGAACTCGATTCCCTTGCGCCTGCACCAGCGTGCGTTCATCGCGAGCCTCCCTTCGACCCGACGCCGGGTCGCTCCTCTCTGGCCACCAGGCGAAGAGACACCGACTTCGCCGCGAGCTTGTCGAGCGTCGCTCTCAGCGCCTCCGCCGCATCCGGGGCGAGCACCGGCCCGACCTCGGCGAGCAGCTTGCGCAGCGCCGGGGCGCCGATCGACGCGAGGCGCTCGAGCAGCTCGCTGCGCTGCATCCCCGTCGCGCGCTCGAGCGCCTCGAGCGTAGCGTCCACCGGGTACTCGGCGTACGTCGCCGTCCCGAGCGAGTAGCGCATGCCGCCGACGCGCAGCTCGTCGCGCTCGCGAAGCTGCGCCTTGAGGATCGCTTCGAGCGCCTCCTTGCGCCCGATGAGCACCTTGACGAGCGCCGCCACCTCCTCGCGCTCGCGCGAGACGGCGACCAGATCGTCGTGGTCGGTGCACACGAAGGTCCGCTTGCCGGCGAGCGCGCGGGCGTACTCGCTGCACTGGCTGCGGTGATCGCACGTGGCGCACTGAATCGTCGGGCGCGTCGCCATCTCCCCGCCGGCGCGCTCTGCGGCCTCGATCTTCGCGATGGTCGCCAGGATGTACTCCCGCGTCGCCTCCCGCTGCGCGTCGGTGCGGCTCGTGCGGATGACCGTGCCGTGGCGCACGAGCTCGATCTCGAGGTCCACGCGCTTCGCGCCCGGCCAGAGCTCGTGCGCCGCCAGATCGTAGATGGCGAGCTGCAGGCTCCCCTCGACTTCCTCGCGCGTCATGGGCACGCGCGCCGTCTTGTAATCGCGCACGCGCACGACCCCGCCGGAACGCTCGACGCGGTCCATCTTGCCGACGAGGCGGTAGTCGCCGAGCGGCATCTCGAAGGGCTCCTCGAGGCCGATCACGTCGTTCCACGCGACGCAGCCCTGGCGGACCGCCCACGACTTGGCGAGCTCCAGTCCCTCCTCGAAGCGCGCGCTCGTGCCGAGCTCACTCTCGGCCCACGCGGTGCGATACGCGCGGACGATGCTCGCCGGCTCGATGGGACCTGTGTGCCGCACCTCCACGTGCTCGCGCAGCGCGATCTCGCACGTCCGGTGCAGCAGCACCCCGAACCGCGAGGCGTCGCTGTCCTCGGCCGGCATCCGGTCGACGTAGTGAAGCTGGAACAACCGCGGGCAGCTCGTGAACCGATTCAGATGCGAGTAGCTGTAGACGACTCGATGCTCGGACATGGGTCGCACCCCTGTGGGGTGAGCGCGTCTGGCGCGTCCGGGTGGGCACTGTCGTTCGTTCGTCAGTCGCTGCGTGGTCCTCGGGTCGGGACGGGGTCGTCGCCGCGTCGTCCCTCGTCTCAGAGAGGGGCACCCTAAAGGCGATCTGGGGACAGGAATTCGTACCGCCACCCCTCGAATTCTCTCCACTGCACGACGGTCACGCGGCCCGGCTCGGAAACGCGTCGGGTGAGGCCCTCGCCATAGAGCCGGGTGATCGCGCACGCCGTCATCGAGGTCGTGACCCAGGTCGGCAGGCCCGCCTCGTGTCGCGCGTAGATCACGTCCGGTACGGCATTTA
>DATJYG010000039.1:0-4009 GCA_035499695.1 Polyangiaceae bacterium | reverse complement strand
GCGGCGAGCACGGCGCCGACGCGGCGGCCGCGCGATTCGTCGCGGCCGCGCGCGCGGCCGGCAAGCGCGCCTGCTTCTTCGCCACCGAGCAACCGCACCTCGACGGGATGTCGCACCTGCTCATCGGCGAGCAGCCGGTGTTTCACCCGCGCGAGTGGCTCGAGCGCCTTCACGAGCGCAAGCGCCTGCGCGAGCAGCTCCGGCGCGCGCGGGCCAAGGGCGTGCGCGTGCGCCGGGCGAGCCCCGAGGGGCTCGCGCCGGGCTCGCCTCTGCAGACGCAGGTCGAAGGGCTCGCGCGGGCCTGGCTCGGCTCGCGCCACATCGAGCCCATGGGCTTCCTGGTCGCGGTCGAGCCGTTCCACCACCCCGAGGAGCATCGCTACCTCGTCGCCGAGCAAGCGGGACGCGTGGTCGCGTTCCTCTCGGCCGTGCCCATTTACGCGCGCCGTGCGTGGCTCGTGGAGGACCTGTTCCGCGCGGCGGACGCGCCCAACGGCACGACCGAGACGCTGCTCCACGCGCTGCTGTGCGACGTCGGGCAAGACGAACGCGTCATCCTCGGGCTGACGCCGCTGTCGGGCCCCGTCGCGTGGCCCCTGCGCGCAGCGCGCTGGCTCTCGCGTCCCCTCTTCGACTTCGCCGGCCTGCGCGCGTTTCGCAACCGCATGCGCGCGGAGGCGTGGGAGCGCGTCTGGCTGGTCTACCCGCGGGGGCAGCCAGCCTGGCTGACGGTGCTGGACTCGCTGCGCGCGTTCGCGAACGGTTCGCTCCTTCGCTTCGCCTTCGCGTCCTTCGTTCGCCACCCGAGCGGGCTGCCGTGGATGCTCGCATTTCCGCTCGCCCCCTGGACACTCGTGCTCGCGTGGCTGGCGGTGACCGGGCGCTCGCGGCTGCTCGGCTTCCACCACGCGGAGCTGCTGCTCTGGGTCGCCTTCGACGCGCTGCTGCTGCTGCTCCTCGTGCGCGCCGCAATGCGCCCGCGTCTGTCGCGCATGCTCTTGGCCACCGGCCTCGCGGGCGTCGATGCGACGCTCTCGGTGGGCCACATCGTCTTCGCCGGCTTCGGCGTCACCGCGGCCGCGCTGCTCCTGCGGACGATGGCGACGGGCGCACCGCTCCTCGGGACGCTGCTGCTGGCGTGGTCGTCTAGTCGAACGCGATGACGCGCCGCAGGTAGAGCTCCGACAGGATGCCCAGCGCCTCGAGCGACGGGATGCTCGCGCCCTCGACGATCTCGTAGATCGACGCGAGCCCGTCGACGCGCGAGAGCAGGAAGCCGGCGCGGAAATCGAGCGACTTGAGCGCGAAGACGGCGTCCGGCCCCATCGCGATGTGCGGCACGCGCTCGATCGAGCCGAGGCGCGCGACGTACACCTTGCGCAGCTCCGTCTTGGCGATCTGCGCGGCGTCGAGCGCGTCGCGGTCGCGCGGGCGGTACTCGAGCAGCGCCTCGGCGGCCATGATGGCGCCCTCGTGGTCGCCTGCCGCGAGGCGCTCGAGCATGGTGTCGGCCAGCGCATCGTCGGCCGCGGCGCGCGCCGGCTCCAGACGATTCGCGCTCTCCGGAAGAGGCGGAGGTACGGACCTCGGCGGCTCGGTGTCGTGCGCGTGGATCGTCATGGGACCTCGGGTGATTGGGTGCGCGGGCGCTATCCTGATTCAGTGCCTGTGTACGCGCTCTCGAAAGCGCTCGTGTTCCCGCCGGCTGATCATGCCGTACAAGGGCTGCTCGCGGTGGGCGGAGACCTGTCCCCCGAACGTCTCCTTCTGGCGTATCGCTCTGGAATTTTCCCCTGGTACGACGAAGGGCTGCCGATCCTCTGGCATTCGCCTGATCCGCGCTGCGTCATCCCTGTGGACAAGTTGCACGTCGGGCGCTCGCTACGGCGGACGATTGCGAAAGGGGTGTACGAGGTCAGGTACGACACTGCGTTCGAGCAGGTCATCCGTGCCTGCAAATCCGTTCCGCGTGCCGGTCAGGACGGCACCTGGATAACGGACGAGATGGAGGGCGCTTACGTACAGCTGCACCGGCTGGGCTTCGCGCACTCGGTGGAGGCGTGGGAGCGCGAGAGCGGAGAGCTCGCCGGTGGCCTCTACGGCGTCTCGCTCGGGCGCATGTTCTTCGGCGAGTCGATGTTCGCGCGGGGACCGGACGCGTCGAAGGTGGCGCTCGTCACCCTCGCGAGTCGTCTCGCGGGATGGGGCTTCCGGATCATGGACGCGCAGGTCCCCACGCCGCACACGCTCGCGATGGGCGCCGTCGAGTGGCCGCGCGCGAAGTTCCTCGAGGTGCTGCGCGAGGAGATCGAGCACCCGACGCGACTCGGAAAGTGGGATCAGTCGGCGTAGCTGCGGTCGAGCCGGTCGAGCTTGCGGCGCAGCGCGGGCCACGCGATCGACGGCCCCAGCCCGCGGGTCGCGGCGCCGATGTTCGCCTTGACGCCCTCGAGAATGCGCGGGTCCACGTGCACGAGCGGGGCCCCACCCGACTGCGCCATGATCTGCGCCTCGCACGCACGCTGGAGCACGTACATCCAGACGAACGCTTCGCCGACGGTCGCACCCACCGTGAGGAGCCCGTGGTTGCGCAGCATCAGGCTCGCGTTGCTCCCGAGGTCGCGGACGAGGCGCGGCTTCTCGTCGTCGCGCAGCGCGATGCCCTCGTAGTCGTGGTAGCCGAGCGACGACATCGCGATCGTCGCGATCTGCGAGATGGGCAAGAGACCCTCGCGCTGCGCCGACACGGCGACTCCCGCGTTGGTGTGCACGTGCAGGACGCAGCCCACGTCGGGCCGCGCCGCGTGCACGGCGCTGTGGATGACGAACCCGGCGGGGTTCACGGGCCAGTCGCTCGGCGCGAGCTTCTCCCCGTGCGCGTCCACCTTCACGAGGCTGCTCGCCGTGATCTCCTCGAAGAGCATCCCGTAGGGATTGATGAGGAACGCCTCCTTCTCCCCGGGGACGCGCGCCGAGATGTGCGTGAACACCAGGTCGTCCCACCCGAAGAGCGCGACGAGCCGGTAACACGCCGCGAGATCGATCCGGATGTCGCGCTCGGTCGTCATGTTGCCCCTCCAGGAAGCCTACATGGCCCCGGGCTACAGGCAGAGGCCGACCTGGAAGATCTTCCACTTGGCGGCCGTGCAGGTCGTGCCCGTGGGGCAGTCGGACTGCGCGGAGCAGATCTGGATCTCTCCGGTCGCACACGCGCCCGTGGTCGTGGCGGCGGCGTCGGCGCCGGGCGCCGTTCCTTCGCACACGACGGCGTTGCCGTGCGTGGCCTTCGGGTACGTGCACCCGGGAGCGGGGTTCTCGAGGATTCCGCCCTGCAAGCAGCACGCGACGGCGCCGCTGAACCCGGCATTGGTGCAGTCGGCCACCTGGTAGCAAGAGATGGGGACCGCGGGCGTCTGGCCGGCGTCGATGCCGCCGTCGCTGCCGTTGGTGCAGCCCGCAGGCGTCACAGCGCACATCTGCGGAGCGAACGCGCCGCCGATCTCGCCGCCGAGGCAGCACACGTCGTCGCCGGAGGAGGCGACGCATTCGAGCGTGCCGCCGTCGGTCTGGTAGCCGCAGAAGAGGGTGCCCGCGGGGTCCGCGTGCAGCGTGGGGCTGCTGCCGCAGTTCGCGTCCGGCCCGGCGTCGGTCGGACCTCCGCTGCTGCTGCCGGAGCTGCCGCCGCTGCTGCTGCCGCTCCCCGAGCTGCCGCCGCTGCTGCTCCCCGTGTTCCCCGAGCTGCTGCCGGCGCCGCTGCTGCTGCCCGAGCTGCTCCCGCTGCTCCCTCCGGAGCTCGAGCCCCCCAGGGTCCCGGAGCTGCTCCCGCTGCTGCCGCCGGAGCTGTCTCCCGAGGCGTCCCCGGAGGTTGCGTCGCTGCCCCCGTCCCCGGAGCCGAAGTTGTTCGCCGCCTGCGAGCTACACGCGGCCACCAGCGCCCCCAGAGCGAGCCACAAGCCCAGCCGATTCGTCGTCATGGCGCCTCATACCACGCCAGCGCCCGGATCCTTCC
>DATJYG010000038.1:0-6781 GCA_035499695.1 Polyangiaceae bacterium | reverse complement strand
CTTCGCCCCCCATCGCCTCACGACCGTCCAGGCCGCCGCGCCCGTCGACGCCTCCGCGGCCGTCGTCACCGCCGCGTCCGACGCCTGCGCAGCCGACGCCGTCGACCATCCCGACGGATCGACCGCGCCGGCCCGTGCGCTGACGGTCCTCGGCTAGGACGCGGCGCCGGCGGTCTCGTCGCGCAGGTGCGTCTTCTCCTTGTAGAGCATCGCCACGAAGATGAAGAGCACGCCCACGCACGCCATGACGAGCGCGAAGAAGTTGAAGTACTGCGGCCCGACCAGCCTGTAGGTCGCAACCTCGGCGCTCTTCGCGTCGAAGCTGCCCTTGCTGACGACGGGCTTGCGGTCCACGACGTCCATCAGCTCGACGCGGTTGTTCGTCGGATCCGTGGCCTGCACGAGGAACGTGCCCGACAGCGGCTGCGTCTTGCCGTCCGGCTTCACGACCTCCACGCCGCTCTTGCCGCCGAAGTCGATCTTCTGGCCCGTCACGATGTTGCTCACGTCGTCGAGCTTCACCCAGGTCTCGGCCCCGGTGTCCATCGCCGTCGCCTGCAGCGGGCGGATCATGGCGTGGTTGACACCGGCCGTCATGAGGTTGCCCACGCTCGTCGAGAGGAGGAAGAGCGCCATGATGAAGCTCTTCATCCGCAGCGGCGCCTGCTTGTAGCTGAACTCGAGCGCCGTGATCGACACGAGCACCTCGGACGCCGTGAGCACGACGTACGCGAGGATCTGCCACCAGACGCTGACGGTCTGTCCCGCCTGGATGCGCGCCTCGATCGACGACACGATGAGGAACGAGCTCGCGATGGTGAATAGGCCGATGCCGATCTTGCGCAGCGGCGTGACCTTGAAGAACTTCCCCATCAGCGGATAGATGCCGAACGTGAAGATCGGCACCATCGCGAGGATGAAGAGCCCGTTCACGACCTGGATCTGCGCCGGCAGGATCGTGAGCCCGAAGCCGAGGTTCTTGTCCATCAGCGACGACTCGGCCTGCAGCGTCCACGTCTGCCCGTTGGACTGGTCCCACAGCGCCCAGAAGAAGGCCACGAAGAGATAGATGATGACCAGGCCGCCGATGGTCTTCAGGCCGTCCTTCGAGAAGACGTCCTGGAGCCACTTCTTGCCCGCCGGCGGGACGACGGCGAACTTCTTGCGCCCCATCCAGAACGCGATGGTCGCGAGGAACATCGCGATCGCCGGCATCCCGAACGCGATCCTCGGCCCGTACGCCTTGAGGAGGACGGGGCAGAAGAAGATCGAGATCGACGATCCGGCGTTGATCGCGAGGTAGAAGTAGCTGAACGCGCGCTCGATGAGGTGCTGGTTCTTGCTCGTGAACTGGTCACCGACGTTCGTCGAAACGCACGGCTTGATGCCGCCGGTGCCGAAGGCGACCAAGAAGAGCCCCGCGAAGAGCCCGATCTGCCCCGGCACGAGCGCCAAGATCGCGCAGCCCGCCGCGTAGACGAGCGAGAAGGTCATGATCGTGCGGAACTTGCCCCAGAAGACGTCCGACACGACGGCGCCGATGAGCGGCGAGAAGTACGCGCCCGACTTGAAGAGCGAGTGGAACGTCGTCGCGTCCGCATCCCCCATCCGCAGGAACTGCGTCATGTAGATGGTGAGGATCGCGTTGATGCCGTAGTAGCAGAAGCGCTCGGCGAACTCGTTGGCGACGATGTACGGGATGCCCGCGGGCATCCGGTCGTCACGGGCTTCCGTGGCGACTGCCGCGGCGGTCTGGGTCGAGGCTGCTGCTGCTTCCTGGGTCATGGGGCGCGCGAAGGCTACATCAAAGCGGGCCAGGCGCTAGGGGTCCTCGTTTACGCTCTGCGGCGTGGAAAACCGGGACGAGAGGCTGCTGGCGCGCTTCGGCTACGCCCAGGAGCTGCGGCGGCGCCTGGGGGCCTTCTCGAGCTTCGCCATCGGGTTCTCGGTCATCAGCGTGCTCACAGGGGTGACCTCGACCTTCGGGGATGCCCTCGCCGCCGGGGGCCCGGCCGGGCTGGGGCTCGGCTGGCCGCTGGTGAGCGCGGGAACGCTCGTGGTCGCCCTGGCCATGGCGGAGCTCGCGAGTGCCTTTCCGACGGCCGGGGCGCTCTATCACTGGTCGGCGCTGCTCGGGGGGCCCCTCTGGGGGTGGGCGACGGCGATGCTCAATCTGGCCGGGCAGATCGCGATCGTCGCCGCGGTGGACCTGGCCGGCGCGCAGGCGGTGACGCAGATCTTCGGCTGGCCCGAAGACGCGGCCTTCGGAGTGTTCGCCGCGATGCTCCTCGTCCACGGGACGCTCAACGCGTTCTCGGTGCGCCTCGTCGCGTGGCTCAACGACGCGTCGGCCACGGTGCACGTGGTCGGCGTCGTCGTGCTGGCCGGTCTGCTGCTGGCGGGGGGTCGCGCGCACGGCGCGGGCTTCCTCGCTTCCGGCGCGCCGTCGGCGGGGGGCTTCGTGACGTCCCTGGTCCTCGGCGTCTGGACGTTCACCGGCTTCGATGCGGCGGCCCACGTGAGCGAGGAGACGCACGACCCCGCGCGCCGCGCCCCCTTCGGCATCGTGTCCTCCGTCGCGACGAGCGCCGCCGCCGGGTTCGCGCTCGTCGCGGCGCTCGTCCTGGCGGTGCGCACGCCGGCGCTCGTCGCGGGAAAGCCCGATGCTGCCCTCGTCGTCATGCGCGACGCCCTGGGCGAGCGCGCGGGCCGGGCGGCCATGGGGCTCGCCGCCGTCGCGATGTGGTTCGCCGGGCTGTCGAGCGTCACGAGCGCATCGCGCATGCTGTTCGCCTTCGCGCGCGACGGCGGCGTGCCCATGGCCAACCTCCTCCGGCGCGTGCACCCCCGGACGCGCACCCCCATCGTGGCGACGGCCGCCTGCGTCGTGGCTCCCGGGCTGCTCGTCGCGGCCACGTCGCGCGCGAGCGCGAGCGTCTTCCTCGCGGTGGCCGCCCTCGCGACGATCGCCCTCTACGCGTCGTACGGGCTCCCGATCGCGCTCGGCGTCGCCGCGAGGCGCAGCGGCCGCTGGAGACACCACGGACCTTGGAGCTTCGGACGCGCGGGCGTCCCCCTCGCCGTCCTCGCGGTCGCCTGGACCGCGTTCGTCTTCGTCGTCTGCACGCTGGCGAACGGCCTCGCGATGCGCCTCTTCGCCGCGTTGCTCGTCCTGCTCGCCGCCCTGTGGGTCGCGGTCGTCCGGCGCGAGTTCCGCGGCCCGCGCGTCGACCTCGCTCACTTCGAGCAGGCCGAATGATCGCGCCTACTTGCAGTCCTTGAGCCCGACGGTCGAGATGTCGGCCGTGCCCGACACGATGGCCTCGACCGGGTACTTCGCGCGCATCTTGTTCCAGGCGCACTCGCACCGCGAGGTCGACCCGGTGTCGCCGCGGGTGCACTCCTTCATGAAGTCGGCCTTCGCGAGCTCGGCGGGGAACTTCCCCTTGCACGCCGTGACCATCGCCTTCTTCGCGTCGTCGAACCGCTGACCCTGGAAGGAGCCGAGGAAGTCGGCCGGCGCGAGCGTCTTGCGCAGGGCGGGCCAGGCGCAGTTGCAATACGCCGCCTTCTTCGGCTCGTCCCCCTGGCAGGTCGCGAGGAAGCTCGCCTTGATCTTGTCCTCCGGCAGCTTCGACCCGCAGAGGGCGATCGTCTTCTGCTCGAGCGTCTGGAGGCGCGGATCGTCGGCCGCGAGCTGCGCGTTGAGGTCGGCGCCCTTGAACACGTCGGTGAACTGGTCCCACCCGCAGGAGCAGTAGTCGGGCGCCTGCACCTTCTTCATGCAGCTCGCCATGAAGGGCTCGCGCTGCGACTCCATGCTCGGTGCCCCCTCCGCCGAGCCGCTGGGGGCGGCAGCCGACGACCCCGCGGGCGCGGCGCTGCTCCCAGGCGCGGCGCTGGACGACGTTTCGGGTGACGAACCGGACGGCGACGAGGGCGGCGTGGCGCCGCCTCCGCAGGCCAAGAGCACGGCAAGGGGCAGGAAGAGGCTGACGCGGCGCATTGTGGCGCCGCCGTACCACGCGTGAGTCGTGCCGTCGAGAACACCAGGGATCATCGCCCCGAGGACGCTCGTGTCTCGCCCGATCCCGCCCGAGGACGACGAGAAGCCGGGCGCCGAGGCCGAGAGAACGCGTGGGACGTCCCGTGTGAACGCCCGCAATGGCTACATGGGAGACGACATCTACGAGCTGGGCGCGGCCCACGCGAAGACGACGACCGTGCTCGGGGCCAGGACTGGCGTTTCTGTCCGAAGAGGACCAGTTTCTCTCGTGATGACTGCGGTCGTCGAGAGAGAGACAGCTGTTTCTCTCATGATGAACGCAGTTCTCGAGTCAAAGACCGCAGTTGTCGCGAGATGAACAGCGGTCGCCACGAGAGAAACTGCTCTCATCGCGAGAGAAACTGCGGTTGATGAACGAGAAACAGCAGTCTCTCTCGCAACAACTGCGGCCGTCGAAAGAGAACCTGCGGTTGTCATGAGAGAAACTGCTCCTCTCACGAGAGAAACTGCAGCCATCACGAGAGAAACTGCTCCCGTCTCGAGAGAAGCACCGGCCGTCGCGGGAGAAGCTCCCGTTCTCCCGGATCAGGCTCAACGAGGAGCGCGGGCGAAACGGCTCTCGCGGGGGAACGGGCTGGCGGTGTCGCGGGTCTGCAGCTCACGCACGTTCCAATCGTCGCCACGCTGGGCGAAGAAAGCGACGCCGATGACGCCGACGTTGCGGGCGTCGCCCGTCTGGGCGGCGTACGAGTCGCGCACCTTGGCGAAGCGGAAGGCGGCGACCTCGTCCTGGCTCTGGCGGAAGCCGTCGATGTCCAGCGTGTCCCACGCGCCGATGACGTAGCCGCGGTTGGCGAAGGTGCCCGGGCGGCCGTTCATCACGTCGAGGCCGTCGACGGTCGCCACCGCCTCGAAGCTGCGCGGCGTGTGGTTCTCGATGCGGATCGTGTAGCGCTCGCCCTCCTGGCCGATGACGTACGTGCGGTCGCCGACGTGCGTCGCCTCGAGCGGCTCGCCGTAGGCGTTGCGAATGGACACGGTGATCGCGCCCCCCGCGGCCGGGATGTCGCGGAAGCGCGGGCCGCCGTGGAACGCGGCGAGCGCCTGGACACCGTGCCAGTCGTTGTAGAAGAGGTCCGCCACGGCGAACGGCTGATCGGGGTCGGCGCGGAAGAAGGCGACCTCGCGGATGTGCGACTCGCGCGACTCGCCCCACTCGGTGCCGAGGCCGGGCCGCTCTTCGGGCGCGGGCTGCTGCGCCGACCACAGGTCGCCGCGCGCGCCGCCGGACGCGGACGGCGCGGACTCGGTCGCAGGCGCAGGCGCCGACGCGAGCGGCGCGGGGTAGCCGGGCTGCGGCGCGTAACCGGCGGGCGACGGGCCCGACTTCGCGCTCTCGGCGGACACCCCACCGCCCTCGGGAGACATCGCGGGCATCCGTCCGCCTCCGCACCCCGCGAGGACACAAGCCAAAGAACCGGCAGCCGCAAGCACCATCATCGAGCGCATCGTCGTTCCCTCCGTTCGCCCGAGAGAACGGAGGGCGCCCGCCCGGCCTTACACCCGCGCGAGCGTCACGAGCGCGCTCTTCGTGTGCGGCTCCCCCACATGGGGGAAGTCGGAAGGCGCAGGGAGATCCTTCACTTGCGCGACCTCCCGCCCGGCAGCACGCGCCGCGTCGAAGAGGATCTTGCGAAAGCGGGCGACCGAGATGCCCCGGTGGTTCGTGCAGGCGAGCAGCCGCCCCCCGGGGGAGAGAACGCGAATGGCGGCGGCCGCGAGGTCGACGTAGTCGCTGTCGGCGACGAAGCGCCCGCGCTTCGTCGTCGAGTAGCTCGGGGGATCGAGGACGACGATGTCCCAGCGCTCCCCGCGGCGACCGGTGCGTTCCAGCCACGAGAAGCAGTCATCCGCGACCATCGCGTGGTCACCCTCGATGCCGGCGTGGGCGAGGCCGGCCTGGCCTCGCTCGAGAGCCGCCGCGGAGGCGTCGACGCTCACCGTCTTGCGCGCGCCGCCAGAGCCGGCGGCGATGGTGAACGCGCACGTGTACGCGAACAGGTTGGCGACGCTCTTGCCGGAGGACATCTCGCGCACGCGCCGGCGGTTGCTGCGCTGGTCGAGGAAGAGCCCCGTGGAGAGCCCGTCGCCCAGGCGCACGAGCAGCGGTATCCCCTCTTCCACGACCGCGAGCTCCGACGGCGCCGCGACGCCGCGCACCGGGCTCGCGGGCGCGAGCTCCTCGCGCCGCGTGTCGACGAGGACGTTGGCCTGCTTGGGCCGCACCTTCAGGTAGACGCCGTCGAAGTCGAGCGCGTGGAGCGCGTCGAGCACGCGGTCGCGACGAGCGGGGTCCGACCACGGCCCGTCGTCTCCGTAGAGCTGGGCCACGAGCCACGCGTCGTACACATCGACCGCCAGCCGCGGCAGCGCGTCGGCCTCCTCGTTCACGAGGCGGAACGCGTTCGTCGCCCGCGGCCCCTTCCCGGCGCGGCCGAGCCCCCAGCGGCGCTCCCGCGCGCGATCCAGCGTGCGGGCCAGGGCGACCTCGTCGTCGTAGACCGCCGCTCCACGGTCGCCGTGCTGGAGCCAGTCGGCCATCTCCGCAGGGGCCGGCGACGCGAAGCGCAGCCGCTTGCCGCTCGTGGGGTGCAGGAAGGACAGACCGCTCGCGTGCAGCAGCAGCCTGGGCGCGCGCGCACCCCCGTAGAGAGAATCGCCGGCGATGGGCGCTTTCGCGTGTGCGAGCTGCACGCGGGCCTGGTGAGTGCGCCC
>DATJYG010000037.1:0-3565 GCA_035499695.1 Polyangiaceae bacterium | reverse complement strand
CAGTACGCCACGTCCATCATGGCGAACGACGAGGTGCGCACCGAGCACCTGAAGGACGAGGCGGACCTCTTCACCGACGTCGAGGGCGGCTGGCTCCCCGCCTTCTCCATCGTGAAGCCCGGCGGCCTGCTCGACGGGCACCCGGCGTCGTCGAAGCTCGACCTCTTCGAGGGGTACTCGAAGAAGATCATCGACGCAATCAAGGCAAAGCCCGAGCTCTTCGCGGACACCGCGATCTTCATCACGTTCGACGAGGGCGGCGGGTACTGGGACTCGGGCTACGTGGCGCCGCTCGACTTCTTCGGCGACGGCACGCGCATCCCGCTCATCACCGTCTCGCCCCACGCGCGCGGCGGACACGTCTCGCACCACTACGCGGACCACGTGTCGATCCTCAAGTTCGTGGAGCGCAACTGGGGCCTGCCGCCCATCACCGGGCGCAGCCGCGACAACCTGCCGAACCCCATCGCCGACCGGCGCAACCCGTGGGTGCCGGTCAACGGCCCGTCGATCGACGACCTGATCGACGAGTTCGACTTCGGTCACCACGAGGCCGACGAGCAGTGGCCGGCAGATCAGCAGTGGAACTGAGGCCGGCTGGCGCGGGCGTTGCACCCACGCCGGCATGACCCTCACGCGCATCGCCTCGGGGCTGCTGCTCGCCGGAGCGATCGCTTCGGTCGGATGCGCCAGCTCCGAGACGATCGCGGCGAGCGCGACGCGAACGCTCGCGAAGGCGCTCGTCTCGGACGAGGACGAAGCCCGGCTCGGCGCGCAGCTCCACGACGAGCTCTTGTCCGAGAAGGACATCAAGCTGCTGAACGACCCCGAAGTCACGGGGTACCTGGAGCGGATCACCAAGCCGATCTTCGAGCAGGCGAAGCGCGATCGACCCGGCGTGAACTGGACCCTGTACGTCATCGACGATCCGACGACGGTCAACGCGTTCTCGGCACCGGGCGGCGGCCTCTACGTCTACAGCGGCCTCCTCGCTGCCGCGCGCAACGACTCCGAGGTGGCTGGCGTCCTCGGCCACGAGGTCGGCCACGAGGTGCTCCAC
Source organism: Polyangiaceae bacterium (assembly GCA_035499695.1). Lineage (GTDB taxonomy): Bacteria > Myxococcota_A > Polyangia > Polyangiales > Polyangiaceae > Palsa-1150. The sequence continues at coordinate 2,505 of DATJYG010000037.1, read as the reverse complement.
CACATCGGGCAGAAGCTCGTCACGGCCGCCGGGCTCGAGGGCATCGCCACGATCGTGCTGGGCAAGGATCCGTCGGCGCTCGAGGAGATCGCCGCCGCGCTGCTGGGAAAGGGCGCGCTGCTCGCGTTCAGCCGCGACGAGGAGTACCAGGCCGACGAGTACGGCGCCCGCGTGATGTCCGCCGCGGGGTTCAATCCGTACGGGCTCGTGACGTTCTTCGAGAGGCTCCAGAACACCGAGGGGGAGACGCCGGGCGCGCTGCGGTTCCTCTCGGATCACCCGCTCACCCCCGATCGCATCGCGAAGATCAAGAGCTTGATCGAGAAGGAGCACCTGCCGAACACGGACGTCCCGCCGAGCGACGAGAAGCTCCGCGAGATTCAGGCGCGCCTCCCGAAAAACCAGACTCCGAGCGATTCGGACCAGTAACCGATACGCTGCGCCCGAGGGCGATGCGTATCGCGAGCGTCGGTCATGCGGTCTTCGCGGCGGTCCTGATCGCCCTCGGAATCCAGGGCCTGATCAAGGGCGACTTCACCGCCGTATGGCAGCCGGTGCCCAGGTGGGTGCCCGCTCGCGAGGTGCTGTCCTATCTCTGCGCCTTCGTCTTCCTCGCGTCGGGCATAGGCCTGCTCTGGCGGCGCGCGGCGCCCCACGCGGCTCGCGTGCTGCTCGCCTCTCTCCTCCTCTGGGTGCTGCTGTTCAGGGTGCCTGCGATCGTCCGCGCGCCCGGTTCGGTCCTTTCCTGGGACGGCTGCGCCGAGACCGTCGTCATGGTTGCGGGCGCCTGGGTCCTCACCGGTGACAAGAGCGTGCGCATCGCGAGGGTGCTCTACGGCCTGGCCCTGATCCCGTTCGGCCTGGCCCATCTCGCCTACATCAAGGAGACCGCCTCGCTGGTGCCCGGCTGGCTGCCTGCACACGTGGCCTGGGCGTATCTCACCGGCGTTACGTTCATCGCGGCGGGCGTCGCGGTGCTCGCCGGCAAGGTCGCACGGGTGGCAGCGGCACTCTCGGCCTTGCAGATCGGGCTCTTCACGCTGCTGGTGTGGGTACCCATCGTGGCGGCAGGTTCCAAGGACGCCTTCCAGTGGAGCGAGTTCGCCATCTCCTGCGCCCTGACGGCCGGCGCCTGGGTGGTCGCGGATTCCTATCGCCGCCTCAGGGAAGATTGACGGAGCAGCTCGCCGGGAAGTTCGGGAACGGCGGGCCGTTGCCCTGGAGTGGCGACGGCTTCCCCAGCTGATGCGCCAGCAGATACTCGTAGATCATCTGGTTGTTCACGTCCGGATCGATGGCGTGCCCCGCGGTGTGCGCGCAATCGACGACCGTGCGGTCGTTCTTCAGCAGAAACGGCAAGGCTGCCGTGTCCGCGCACTCGATGCTGATGATGGTCGCGTAGTCGCTGGGACCGCCGTGGGTCATGAGGACGTTGCCCTTGTCCGCCGGCGCGAGCGGCGGCCAGTCCCACGGAACGACGAGTCCCACGCCGTCGATGCACGCCACCTCCGGCGTGTCGCTGAACCACGCCCCGGATTCGGAGATGGTGGCCGCGAACAGATGCGGCCACTGCGACGCGAGGAGGTTGGTGAACACCGCCCCGGCCGAGAAGCCGAAGGAGTAGATGCGTGTGTCGTCGATGCCGAACTGGCTCTCGAGGCACTGCAGCATGCCCTCGAAGTACGGGAAGTCGACGTTCCCGTTCGACCCCAGGATGTACCAGTCGAGCCCCTGCGGCAGGAACAGGCCCGTGTCCGTGGGGGTGACGACGACGATGGGCATCGCGGCGCCGTTCGGGTCGAAGCCCATCAGGTTCTTGAAGTCGAGCGGCGCCTGCATGTAGCCGTGCCACGAGAAGAGGAGCGCCATCGGCTGCGACGTGTCGGCCGGGAGGTCCACGTAGTACTGGCGAGGGGGCGCACCGTTGACGCTCACGGCGCCGACGCCGTTCGCGACCGGCGTGCACGTGAACGACAAGGGAATCGGTTCGTCGCCGGCATCGGAGCCGCCGCCGCCGTCGGAGTCGTCGCCGCCGCCGCCCGCGTCGTACGCGCCGCCTTCGTACGCCCCGGCCTCGTGCGATGGTGCGGCGGCGTCATCGCCGACCAGGCCCGAGTCGTATGCGCCCCCGCCGCTGTTCGAGGTGCCCGAGCCCAGCGTGCCCGGACCGGAGAACGAAGCGCGCGATCCGGGGCCGCATCCCATGAGCATCGCGACGGCCAGGGCGAGGATCTGCTTCACGTGTGCCTCCGCCGCCTCGTCGAGAGCAAGCGGTAAGCCGACGGTCGATCGCTTCCAGATCGCGGGTTTGCGCAGGCCTTCGCCCTCGGCGATCGGCAACGCGCCTTCGGGGGCGAAGGAATCGTTCACCCCCCTCGGTAGCTAGCGCGATCGCTTGGCTTCGAGCGTCCCCCACCGTTCCACCAGCGTCGCCGCGTGGCCCTTCGCCTCCGCCAGACGCGCCTGCAGGCCGGCGACCTCGTGCCCTCGCTGCGCGTAGAGCGA
>DATJYG010000036.1:0-2629 GCA_035499695.1 Polyangiaceae bacterium | reverse complement strand
TAGATCGTGCCGTCCGGGCCGATCGTCGGAGACGACGCGATGCCCCCGTTGGTCGGCAGCGCGAGGCGCACCTTGCCCTCGGGGCTCACGGCGTAGAGCTTGCGGTCGTTCGAGCCGACGAAGATCGTGCCGTCGGGACCGATCGTCGGCGAGGAGAAGGAGCAGTTGCCCGTGGCCACGTTCCAGAGGAGCTGGCCCTCGCGGATCGCGTAGAGGTGATGATCGATGCTCGTCGCGTACACGGTGCCGTCCGGGCCGACGCTCGGGCCGGCCCAGACGCCGGAGAAGGTCTGGTACTCCCAGCGCTGCTGCCCCGTGTGGCCGTCGATGGCGTAGAGGCGACCGTCGGTCGAGCCGACGTAGACCGTGGAGTCGCGGCTTATCGCGGGAGCGCCCCACACCTGGCCGCCGGTCGCGAACCTCCAGATCAACTTGGGGTCGTGACTCGGCGAATGCGGGCTGGAGCCGGCGTGGAGCGCGTCGTGGTGGAACATCGTCCACGCTCCGTCGTCGGTGGCGGGCGCGCGCGAGGACCAGAGCGGCGGCGCCTTGGCCGGGAGCTGCTCGGTACAGCCCGCCAGCGCGAGCGCCAGGGCGGTTACGGCAGAGGCAGCAGCGCGCACGATCAGAAGGTTTCTTACGCCCGGTCCGGCATTCAGCAAGCCGCGAGAATCAGCCGCGTGTTTGACACGGGGCTCCGGGGCGTGGGATCGATGCTGGACCGATGGAGCCGCGGCGCGGAGACAAGGTGGCCTGGATGGTGGCCCTCGCCGCGGGGGTGATCGTGGTCATCGTGGTGCTGATGAACGGCGACGCCCTCGAGCGGCTTTTCTCGAGCGATCACGCGGGCTCCGCGGATCACGGCGCGCCGCAGACGGGCGGGGACGGCGGGCGACAAGAGGTGCGATAATTAACGGATGCGCCGATTTCGGTTCGCGCTCCTCGTCTTGCCGGTCACCTGGATCGCTTGCTTCTCGAGCAGCAGTGGTGGCTCGGGAGGAGGAGCCAACTTCGACGCGTCCGATGACACGACGTTCCCGGATGCGCCCGGCTCGGAAGCCGGGCCGGACGTGGTGAACGAGATGACGCCACCACCGCAGGACGCTTCGGTCGACGTTTCAATCGACGTTCCGATGGAGGCGGCCGCCGGCGCCGTGGCCATCACGGTCTTCGGCGCGAGCGGCCCCGAGCAAGGCGTCACCATCGTGTACGGCGACTCCACGGGCGCCGTCGTGGGAACGCCCGCGACGACGAACGCGGCAGGCGTGGTCGACCAGGCGCTTCCGGCGGGCGCGACGATGATCACGGCGCTGCTCGGCAACGTGGACAACCCGGGTCCGTACACCGTGATGGGCGTGAAGGCGGGCGACACGATCCTCGTGCCCGATCTCGCCTCCCTGGTTCCCTACGGACAGGGCCAGGTGCAGGTGAACGACCTGCCCGCCTCACCGCCTGCGAACACCGGCTACTACTACGCGGCCTCCGGCAACTGCACGAACACCCTCTCGGCGGCGCCCATCCCGATCAATCTCGAGGACGGCATCGCCTGCATCGGTCTCGGCTCGTTCGGAGGCAGCTACGGCGCCGCCGTCCCGATGCTCGTCGACGCGCAGGATGCCAACGGCAACTCTCTCGGCTTCACGTTCCAGAAGAACAACCCGCTCTCGGCGACAGACGCCGCCCTCCTCAATCTGTCGCTCGCTGCGGACACCTGGTCCACGTCGCTGACTCACCAGACCGTCGTCGTCGACCTGCCCGACGGCGGCACGGCCACCCCGGTCGTCAGCGAGTCGGCGAACGCGGTGCTGAACAGGCTCCTGACGCAGTACGTGAGCGACGACGCGGGCGACCAGCTGACGCAGGTGACGACGCACGTCGGCTACGCCGACACGCTGCAAGCGGAAGCCTCGTACACGCCCAACTACCAGTGGTTCGTCGCCACCGCCACGGCGCTCGCGCCGCCGACGACGGACGGCACGATCACCATCGATGCGACGCCGCTGGGCACGCTGCCGCAGATCAACCAGAACAACATCGACCAGACCAACTCCGCGCGCCCCGTGCTCACGTGGACCACGAACCAGGGCAGCCTCGCCACCAGCACGACGGGCCTCATCGCCACCCTCACGTGGGACGGCACGGACGACGCCGGGGCAGCCGTCAACGGCACCTGGACCATCGTCGCACCGTCGTCGGCGACGTCGCTCCAGGCTCCTGCGCTGCCCGCATCCGCCGGCGCGTACGCGCCGCAGCCGGACGCCTCGATATTCACCACTCTCCAGGGACTCACCGGAACGGCGTTGCCGAGCTACGGGCAGCTGCGCACCGTCGGCGCCGCGCTCGCCGCGCCGATCTGGGGCGGGTGCGTCTTCACGCCGGTCATCCAGTACGTGCCGACGGGGACGCTGTCGATCACCCTCTACAGTTCCTCCGGCTGCGGCTGAGTCCACGCAGCGAGTACACTGTGTAACCGATGGCGGCTCCCCCGGACACGCTGGTCGGCAGAACGATCGCCGGCAAGTTCGTGATCGAGGCCCACATCGGCAGCGGCGCGATGGGCGCCGTGTACCGCGCGCGACAGATCGCGCTCGAGAAGACCGTGGCCATCAAGGTGCTGCACGGCGAGCAC
>DATJYG010000035.1:0-6216 GCA_035499695.1 Polyangiaceae bacterium | reverse complement strand
CCGCAGTCGTACAAGCCGTTCTTCTTCGCAGCCACGGTCTCGCTCTGGCGCGCGAGGCGCCGGGACGGAAGCTTCGTCGTTCTCGACAAGACGCGGGTCCTTCCGAAGCTGGCGCTCATCGGAGCGCGGTCTTGCGACCTTCACGGCCTCGCTATCCAGGACAAGATCCTCCTCGAAGGGAGCTTTGCCGACCCCGAGTACGAGGCCCGACGCCGGGGGACGTTCGTCGTCGCCGTGAACTGCGGGCATGCGGGCGGCACCTGCTTCTGCGTGTCGATGCAGACCGGACCGCGGGTGACCCGGGGATTCGATCTCGCACTGACCGAGCTCCTCGATGCCGACGGTCATCGCTTCGTCGTCGAGATCGGCAGCGAGGCTGGCGCGCTCGCCCTCGCTCGCGTGGACCCCGAGGAGACGTCGGAGGCCGATCGTGCCGCCGCCGACGACGTGGTTGCACGCACGGCATCGAACATGGGGCGCACCCTCGACACCGACGGGATCAAGGAGCTCCTCTATCGCAACGTCGATCACCCGCGCTGGGACGACGTCGCCGGACGTTGCCTCGCATGCACGAACTGCACGCTCGTGTGCCCCACGTGCTTCTGCTCTACCACGGAAGACCTCCTCGACGTCGACGGCGAGAGCGCCGAGCGTGTCCAGCGGTGGGACTCGTGCTTCACGATGGACCACAGCCACCTTCACGGCGGTAGCGTGCGTCCTTCCATCCGGTCGCGATACCGTCAGTGGCTCACCCACAAGGTCGCGAGCTGGATCGACCAGTTCGGCATGTCGGGATGCGTCGGATGCGGGCGATGCATCACCTGGTGCCCGGTCGGCATCGACATCACCGAGGAAGTGGCCGCGATCCGGCTCACGGACGGAGGTGCATGATGGAGGACTTCGAGCGCGTGCTGCGCGAGCACGATTTCCTCAAGGGGCTGTCCGCCGAGCACACGCGCCTGCTCGTCTCGTGTGCCAAGAACGTGCGTTTCGCCAGCGGGGACTTCCTGCTGCGTGAGGGGAGTGAGGCAAGCTCGTTCTACTTGCTCCGGGTGGGCCACGTCGCCCTGGAGGTCGACGTGCCCGCCAGAGGCGTCGTTCAGATGGAGACGGTCGGCCCTGGCGACGTCCTCGGCCTGTCCTGGATGATTCCTCCGTACCTCTCGCATCTCGACGCGCGGGCGGTGGAGCCGGTCGTGGCCCTCGCGTTCGACGGCACCTGCCTCCGCGGCAAGATGGAGGCGGACCACGATCTCGGGTTCTGGCTCGCCATGCGCCTCTTCGAGAAGGCCTACGCGCGCCTCGAACGCGTCCGGCTGCAGCGCATCGACGTGTACGGGACGCCATGACGTGGATCCCCGAGCCCGCACGCGTTCTGCGCGTCCACCACGAGACCGCCGACACGTTCACGCTGCACTTCGACGTGAAGGCGAGTGGACGCCCGTTCACGCCCGGCCAGTTCAACATGGTCTATGTGTTCGGGGTCGGCGAGGTGCCGATCTCCATCAGCGGTGACCCCGGCGAGCCCGATGCGCTGGTGCACACGATACGCGCCGTGGGCACGGTCACGACGGCGATGAAGTCGGTCAAGCGCGGGAGCACCCTCGGGATCCGCGGTCCGTACGGAAACGGATGGCCGATCGAAGGCGCCCTGGGAAAGGACGTCATCGTCGTCGCGGGAGGCCTGGGCATCGCCCCACTCCGTTCGCTGGTCTATCACCTGATGCGTCGGCGGTCCGATTACGGCGCCGTCACGATCCTCGTGGGCGCGCGTAGTCCGGCGGACATCGTGTATCGAGCCGAGATCGAGCGCTGGCGACGCCGCGCGGACGCGACGGTTCTCGTCACGGTCGATCACGCGGGACGCGACTGGACCGGCGAGGTAAGCGTCGTCACGGCGCTGCTCGATCGCGTGCCGATCCGTGCGAACCGAACGATCGCGATGACCTGCGGCCCCGAAGTGATGATGCGGTTCACCGCGCGCGCCCTCGTGGCCCGGGGCGTGCCGGCCGAGCGCATCTTCCTCGCCCTGGAGCGCAACATGAAGTGCGCGCTTGGCTTCTGCGGGCATTGCCAGTACCGCGAGTCATTCATCTGCAAGGACGGCCCGGTGCTGCGCCTCGACCGCATCGAAGAGCTGCTCTGGCAGCGGGAGATATGACGTGGCCGCGCGCAAGCCGAAGCTCGCCGTGTGGAAGTTCGCTTCGTGCGACGGCTGCCAGCTGACCCTCCTCGATTGTGAAGACGAGCTGCTGAGCCTCTCGGGCCGCATAGAGATCGCTTACTTCCGGGAGGCCACGCGCGCGGAGGTTGGCGGACCCTACGACCTGTCCATCGTCGACGGATCGATCACGACGGCGGCGGACCGGGAGCGCATCCTGGAGGTGCGGCGCATGTCCAAGGTGCTCGTCACCATCGGGACGTGCGCCACGGCGGGCGGGATTCAGGCGCTGCGCAACTTCCGCGACGTCGAGGAGTTCCGCTCGCTGGTGTACGCGAGGCCGGAGTACATCGACACGCTCGCCACGTCGACCGCGATCTCTCGTCACGTGCCCGTCGACTTCGAGCTCCAGGGATGTCCCATCCAAAAGGGACAGCTCCTGCAGGTGATCGTCGCATTCCTGAACGGACACCGGCCGACGGTGCCGGCGTACAGCGTGTGCGTCCAGTGCAAGAGCCGCGGGAACGTCTGCGTGATGGTGGCGCACGGTACGCCCTGTCTCGGTCCGATCACGCACGCCGGCTGCGGCGCGCTCTGCCCCAGCTACGACCGCGGTTGCTACGGATGTTTCGGGCCGATGGAAACGCCCAACCCGCGGTCGCTCTCCCGCTGGTTTCTCGACCACGGCACGCCGAGGAACGCTCTCGTCCGTTCGCTCCGCAGCTTCTACGCAGGCGCGGACGCGTTCCAGAGGGAGTCGGTCCGCCTCGAGCAAGAAGAGGAACCCGCGGCGCCGCGGAGGGATCGATGAAGGAGCGCTCGCGCACGATTCGCGTCGGGACGCTGGCGCGCGTGGAGGGCTCCGGAGCCCTGACGATACGTCTGAAGGGCAAGCAGGCGACGGCCGTCGAGCTGAACATCTTCGAGCCGCCGCGCTTCTTCGAGGCGCTGCTGCGAGGCCGCTCGCACATGGAGGTGCCCGACATCACGTCGCGCATCTGCGGCATCTGTCCGGTCGCGTACCAGATGTCGAGCTGCCACGCGATCGAGGACGCCCTCGGGATCCGCGTCGACGGCGCGCTGCGCGCGCTGCGCCGTCTCCTCTACTGCGGCGAGTGGATCGAGAGCCATTCCCTCCACGTCTTCATGCTCCACGCGCCGGACTTCCTCGGTTACCCGGACGCGGTGGCGATGGCCAAGGATCACCCCGAAGCCGTCAAGCGCGGGCTGCGCATCAAGAAGACGGGTAACGCGATCATGACGATCCTCGGCGGGCGGGAGATCCATCCCGTCAACGTTCGGGTAGGCGGCTTCTACCGAGCTCCGACCCGCGCCGAGCTGCGTGCGCTCTTGCCGGAGATCGAGTGGGCGCTCGGGGCCGTCGGCGAGTCGCTGGCCTGGGCTTCCCGCTTCTCGTTTCCAGATTTCGAGCGCGACTACGAGTTCGTCGCGCTGAGGCACCGGGGCGAGTACCCGTTCACCGAAGGGCGGATCGTCTCGAGCCGCGGCCTGGACGTGACCGCCCGCGAATTCGATGCGCAATGCGTGGAGGAGCAGGTCCCGTACTCCACGGCCCTGCATGCTCGCCTCCGCGATCGCGGCGCATACCTCTGTGGGCCCCTCGCGCGCTTCAACCTGAACTTCGATCGTCTGGGGGATGTCGCCAGGGAGGCGGCGCTGTCGGCCGGCCTGGAGGCGCGATGCCGGAACCCGTTCAAGAGCATCCTCGTCCGCCTCGTGGAGATACTTCAGGCGCTCGACGAGGCGAGGCGCATCATCGAGAGCTACACGCCACCCGAGCAGCCCTTCGTCGTTGTGAAGGCGCGTGCCGCGACCGGCTACGGCGCGACCGAAGCGCCGCGCGGGATGCTCTTTCATCGCTACACGATCGACGGCGACGGGTTGATCGCTGACGCGCGCATCGTGCCTCCGACGTCGCAGAACCAGAAGACGATGGAAGAGGACTTGTTCGCCATGGCCTCGGTGCTCGCGGACCTTCCTCTCTCGGAGGCCACGTGGAGAGCGGAGCAGGCGGTGCGCAACTACGACCCGTGCATCTCGTGCTCCACGCATTTCCTCGATTGTCGGATCGAGCGGGAGTAGCGATGAGCGCGCGCGTCATCGGGCTCGGTCAAATCGCGGCCGGTGACGACGCCGTGGGCCTCGCCGTCCTCGATCGAATCCGGCAGATGGGTCCGCCGGACGGAACGGAGCTCGTCGCGGCCAGGGACGCGACAGCGCTCGTCGAGCTGCTCCAGACCGAACGGCGCGTGGTGGTCGTGGACGCGGTGGTCGGTCAGCCGGGTGTGGGTGAGGTGATCGAGTTGCCGGAAGAGGCGCTGACCGCCGGGCTCGGTTGCCCGCGGACACTGTCGACGCACGGCGTGTCCCTGCAGCAAGCCGTCGCGCTCGCTCGGATGACCTCGTGCGGCGTGATGGCGTCCGAAATCGTGCTCGTGGCGGTGGCCATCGCGCCTCCGGAGCGGTACACGACGGGCCTCTCGCCTGCAGTGCAGGCGGCTGTCCCCGTGGCCGCGCGGGTCGTGCTGGCCCGCATCGGAGGCTGAGCGTGCACGAATCGTCTCTCGCGAGGCAGATCCTTTCAGCCGTGCTCGCTCGGGCCGGACGCGAGCGAGCGATCGCCGTACGAAGCGTGCGCGGCTGGATCGCCGAGACCGAAGCGCTGTCGGCCGAGAGCGTCGGCTTTCACTTCGCGGCGCTCGCGGCGGGCACGGTCGCCGCAGGCGCGCGCCTCGAGATCGAGGTCCGCCGTATCGATGCCCGCTGTCTTGCTTGCACGGCCACCTATCGCCCTGACCACCACCTCGTGCTGTGCCCGGCTTGCGGCAGCACCGACGGCGAGCTGCTGGACGACACCGGGATCGGGATCGATGCCATCGAGATATCCGTCGAGGACCTGGCATGACCCGGCTGGCGATCGAAGCGTCGGGGATCGTGCAGGGCGTGGGCATGCGCCCATTCGTCCATCGGGCCGCCACCGAGCGCGGGCTCGTAGGCTGGGTGCAGAACGGCGCAGGTGCAGTGCGGATCGAGGTGCAGGGGCGATCGGGTGACGTGCGCGCGTTCGTCGAGAGGCTGACGCACGGATGCCCTCCGCCGGCGTCGATCGATCGCATCGTCGTCCGGGAGGTCGAGGAACGATACGAGGCCTCGTTCCGCATCCTGGGCAGTCTCGAGGGCTCGGAGCGGTATCCGTCGATCCCGACCGATCTCGCCGTCTGCGACGAGTGCGCCCTCGAGGTCGACGCGCCTGGGGCTCGCCGGTACCGATACCCGTTCGCCAACTGCACGCGGTGCGGTCCCCGTTTCACCATCGTCGAAGGCCTTCCCTACGATCGCGCCCGCACGTCGATGAAGGCGTTCGCGATGTGCCCCGACTGCGCCGCCGAGTACGAGGCGCCGACGGATCGACGTTTCCACGCTCAGCCCATCGCGTGCCCGGTCTGTGGGCCGCAGCTCACGCTCCTCTCCTCCGAGCGACACGTGCTGGGCCGTGGCGACGCGGCCTTGCGTCTCGCCGCTGCGGGTGTTGTCGCCGGCGAAGTCGTCGCCATCAAGGGAATCGGGGGCTACCAGCTCCTGGCCGACGCGACCAGCGCGCAAGCCATCGCGCGTCTCCGCGCGCGCAAGCACCGGGAGGCCAAGCCCTTCGCCGTCATGTTCCCGTCCCTCGCAGCACTCCACCACTGCTGCATCGTGTCCGACGAAGAAGAGCGCGAGCTCGCTTCGCCGGCAGCGCCCATCCTGCTCGTGGCCCGTCGCGGCGGCGTGCTCGCCGACTGCGTGGCTCCGAACAATCCACGCGTCGGCGCCATGCTTCCGTACTCGCCGCTTCATCGCGTGCTGTCGAGCGAGATCGCGCGGCCGTTCGTGTGCACGAGCGGCAACCTGTCCGACGAGCCGATGTGCACGGACGACGCGGACGCGCTCGAGCGTCTGGGCGGGATCGCGGACCTCTTTCTGCTGCACGACCGCCGCATCGTGCGTCCGGCAGACGACTCGGTCGGTCGGATGGGGCCGCACGGCTTGGCGCT
>DATJYG010000034.1:0-4688 GCA_035499695.1 Polyangiaceae bacterium | reverse complement strand
CTTTTCGAGGGTGCATGCAGTCAGCGCGGCTCCGTGGGCTCGGCGGAGCTCTCCTCAATCCGCGGCGTTGTCGCCGGCTCGTCGGTCGCGACGACGGCGGGCGCCTGTGCGGCCTTCGCCGCGGAGCCCTGACGCCGCGCGCGTGCCGCGTGGGCGCCGTGACGATGCTCCGCGCAGCGGAACTTCTTGCCGTACCAGCCGTGGACGGCCGGCGCGTTGCACCTCACGCCGCCGCGGACGGCCTCGCAGCGGTACGGCTGGATCTCGAGGCTGCGGTGGCCGCCGTGGGGGCCGACGACCACCCCGAACTTGCAGCCGAGGACGTTACAGACGGTGCACTGATAGCGGGCGTACCAGCCGTCGATGGGTTGCCAGTCGTGAGCGCAGGGGCGGGTCGTCGTCTCCATGCCCCGTCTGTCGCTGGGGGCCGGAAACCTTACCGACGGGCAACGTCGATTCTTTTCAGACGGGCGATTCGCCCGCGATGTCCAGCGCTTACGCGGCGCCTCGCAGCCGCCGTGTCTTGACTCCCCGCCGCTCAGGCAACTATTTCGGCCGCCTTCCGATAGGGGGACATGAAGGACGAGGAGGCGCTGCGGACCGGGCTCGAGCCCGAAACGACCGACGGTGAAGAAACCGTCGGTAAGGATCCCGCGCCCGGGCGACAGACGGGGGCAGAGGAGCCGACCGCCCCCATGTCCATGCCGCCCACCCCCTCCGATCCGTCCGCCGCCCCCAAGCCGTCAGCCAAGCCGCGCCCGGCTCCGTCACCGGAGCACGTCGCGCGCGTGTACTCGGTCCAGATTCAGGAGATCATCGCGCAGCGCCTCGTCCGCGCCGGGTTGAACGATGCGGACCGCGAGGAGCTGACGCAGATCATCTGCGAGGGCCTCCTCTTCATGTCCGATCCCCCGACGGACCAGGAGAGCTGCGCGAAGGCCACGAACGACATCGCGGGCAAGAAGATCGCCGGCTTTCGCCGGCAGGGGTTCCGACGGGCCAAGGTGGATGCCGGCCTGACCGACGAGGCCGACAACCATGCGTCGCAGGACGCGCGCGAGCACGCCAACGGGCACCACGCCCAGCGGATCGCCGTCGTGCAGGAGGCGCTCACCGACGGCACACTGACCGACCGCGACGCGCAGATGCTCGCGCTCAAGCGCGAAGGGCTCACCGACGCGCAGATCGCCGAGAAGCTGGGGATGGCCCAGCAGACGGTGTCCAACCGCATCGCGATGGCGCGCAAGAAGATGCGCCAGAAGTGGCAGCAGCGCGTGGCGACGCTCACCGCACTCACGCTCGCCGTCGCGATCCTCATCGTGGTCGGCTGGCGCAAGCGCGAAGAGGTGGCCCGCTTCTTCCACCTCGAGGCGCCCGCTCCCGCCCCGGCGCCCGCACCCACGCGGCCGGTGCCCGAGCCGTCGATCCCCGTCGCACTCCAGCAGGCGGAGAAGCTCCGAAGCGAGGCGATCGAGGCGTGCAACAGCGGGCAGTTCGCAACCTGCTCCGACCGGCTCGAGGCGGCCGCCAAGCTCGATCCGGCGGGGGACACGGATCCCTTGATGGTCAGGATGCGCCACGACATCGAAGACCACATCCGGCCCGAGAAGCATCAAGTCGGCGCGAAGCCGGGAGGGCTGTGATGAGCACGCGCAGACTGAGAATCGTGCTCTCGGTTGTGGCCACCGCGCTCGCCGTCGGCGCGACGGCCTCTGTCTCGGCCGGCCCCGGTGCCGCCGCGGGGATCTCCCCCGCGCAGCAGGCCGCCAACGAGCAGCAGGCGCGCGCCGAGCTCGCGACCGACATCGACCAGCGCATCGCGTACGCCCGCTGGGCGTTCGGCAAGGACGTGCCGATGCGCGTCGAGTCGGGCCTCTTCGTCATCGTCGCGGCCGAGAAGGGCGTGGCGTTCGACGCGGCTGCCGACTTCGCGCAGCGCGCGCTCGACGTCTACCTGGGCTCGTTCTTCGCGCGCCGGCCGGACCGCGCGGTCACCATGGAGCTGGTCCATTCCGCGTCCGCCTTCCGGCTACGCTGCGCGCAGCACTCCATCTGGACGTGCCGCGATACCGACCTCGGCGCGTACTCGCGAAGCGCGCGCACCATCGTCGTGAACATCGGTCCTGGCCTCCCTTCCATCTCGCACGAGCTCGTTCATCCGCTCGTCCAGACCGATTTCCCGCGCATCCCGGAGTGGTTCGACGAGGGGATCGGGGCACTCTTCGAGAAGCCCGTGTTCGATCCGCCCGGCGAGATGCATGGCGCCGACAACTGGCGGTACGAGCGGCTCGTGCGGGCCGTCCACGCAGCCGAGCGCGCGAAGGCGCAACCGCTGCCCGAGCTGTTCGCGAACGGCGACGCGTTACTCGATGGTTCCGGCCGGGACACGATCTACGCGGAGGCCAGAGCCCTCTGCCAGTGGCTCGACGAGCGCGGCCAGCTCTGGGCGTTCTACCGAGCGTGGCGAGAGAACGTGACGGACGACCCCACGGGCGAGAAGAGCTTCGCGCAGGTCACCGGCATGACGCCCGCGGACGCTGACGCCACGTGGCTCGAATGGGCCAAGGCGCGCCGCTGGAAGTAGGCGCCGCGCGCACCGAACGGTTCTCCGTCGCGACCGATTGTGTGTCACTGCAAGCATAGGCGCCTCTCACGGTGCCCTCCGGCGCACGAGGAGCCATGGCGCTTGCTTCAACACGAGGCCCTGCTTGCGCAAGCGGTTCAGGACCGCGCCCGCGATGGCGACGGTCGTCCTTGCCTTCCGGGCGACCTCCCGGGTCGTTTGCGCGCGCCTAGGATCGAGTGCTGCGAGGATGCGCTCGGTGACGTTCGGGTCTCTCCACTTCATTGCTGCGCCTCCCGCGTCCGCACATCAGACCCATACCCGAAAACGGGTACTCCCGGTGATGCGCGCAACGCAGCCGCCACGCCGTCAGGCGCGCCCGCCATCTCGCCACTATACGAGTTACTCGCCCGCGTCTGGCGAACGACCCGCTCTCGTGGAACGCTGACTTCCGTTGCGTACGCTCGCCAGCGTCCTCAAGATCGCGCTGCTCGCGCCGGCCTACGGCCTGGTGCTCGCACTCGCCTGGCTCTTCAGGCGGCCGGGACGCGCGGTGATGATTCTGGGGGCGCTGGGGCTGACCGCCGTCGTCTGGCAGCTTTCCGGCTGCCATCGTCCGCTCCGCGTCGGCACGTTCAACATCCGGCAGTTCGGCGAGGCGAAGACGGACATGGAGAAGCTCACCTCCCTCGTCGTCTCGCTCGACACGGACATCCTCGCCGTGCAGGAGGTCCAGAGCGAGACCAAGCTCCGTGAGCTCGCCGGTCGAGTCTCCCGCGGCGGTCGCGCATATCGCGTCGCGCTGTCTCGGTGCGGGGGCAAGAGCGCGATGCAGCTCGGCTACCTGTATGACGAGGCCCGCGTGAAGCTCCTGTCCACGAGGGAGTATCCGGAGCTGGACCCGACCGGTGGCGGTCAGTGCGACAGCGGCGAGCGCCCAGGCCTGCTCGGCGTCTTCAGCGACGGCTCGCGAACGCTGCACGTACTCACGATGCACCTGACGCGGGGCGGCGAGCGTGGCGACTTCGCCAAGCGAAAGGCGCAGTGGGGGAGAGCACACGCCATCGCACGGCAGCTCCGAACGGAGGGCGCCACTTCGGTCGTCCTCGTCGGCGACGCGAACTCGGCCGGCTACCTGACCGATGACAACGGCGAGCGGAGCTTCCTCGACGGGGCTGCCCGAGAAGCTGGCATGAGCGTCGTCACCTCGAGCCTGCGATGTTCCGAGTATTGGCGGGAGAAGGAGGGCCAGTACTCGCCGTCGCTGCTCGATCACGCCGTGGCGAGCGCGGGGCTGGTCGAAGTCGAATCGGTGCGCGTGCACGGCTTCTGCGCCGCGCTCCGGTGTGCCTCGTCCCCGACACCGCCGGACGACTTCGACAGCATATCGGACCACTGTCCGGTGACCTTCGATCTACGGTGACCGTTCTGCCGCGAGCTGGCGCGTGAGAACGGGGCTGACGAGGCCCCCTGTCCCGGGACAGGCTGGGACACCCCTCGATCTGTCCTGGGACAGATCCTTCGCGCGCAAGCCCGCAGCGGCACGTGCGGCAGGAACGGAAAGCCGCTCGAGACGACCTCGATGTACATCCCATGCCGCTGGTGGATGGCTGTGCCCTTGCCGGCGACGCCAAGCAGGCGGGCTTTGATGTCGTCGGTCAGCTCCCGCGTCTGCACCACGTCGCTGTCCTTGGTGCCGCGCCGATAGTCCGTGCCAAGGAGTAGGGCGACCGAGCCGATGATGTGCAGGGGGATCCTGTCCTCCCGCTTGGTCCAGCGCCGGTCGATGTCGGCGAAGAAGTCGTCAACGAGCAAAGGCAGCCCTCAGCGCTTCGGCGAATTCTCGAGGGTGGACGCCCGTGAGGATTCCCCACTGACGTGAGATGGGCGACGCATGCGCCTCGAGCTCCTCGCGCGTGCGTTTCGATGCAATCGGGTCCAGTACGTCCACCGGTCCGTGGCCGACCTGCCCGACATGCTGACTGACCCACTCGAGCGCGGACTCGATGGGCGCCTCGGCGCTGCGGTATTGCCGCACCAGGGGACCTCGGGTGCGGATCATCTCCTCCTTCAGGGCAGCGAGTGTGTTGTCGAGGACCCAGCCGAACCGTCGTTCGACGCCGCT
>DATJYG010000033.1:0-3946 GCA_035499695.1 Polyangiaceae bacterium | reverse complement strand
GGTGGCGACGCGGCGGGGCCGACGGCTTGCACGACAGCCACCGGGGCCGAGCACCTGAGCTACACCGTCAGCAACACCGGCAAGGCCGACGTCGAGACACTGAGCTTCGACGTCGACGCGGTCTGGGCTCAGGAGTCGCCCATGCCATCGGCGTTCTGGGAGGTCTACGCGAGGGGCAGCACCTGTCCCTTCACCTCGACCGCCCAGCTGCGCCTCGGGGGCATGGTCGCCGAAGCCGATGGCGGCGTGTCCCTGCCCACCACGCCGCTCACGTGGACGGTCTCCGGCCACGACTACCCCCAGTCCGCATCGGACGCCGCGATTTCGCTCTCGGAGTCCACGCCAGGTTCGACCCAGGGAATGGGGAACTTCTGGCTCTCGCAGGGTGGCCAGATCACCGGAACGCCCGTCATGACGGACTGCTACGAGCTCGACTTCGCGAATGTCCCCTTTGCAAAGGACACCGGCGTGCCCAAGAACCTCAATCAGGCGAGCGGTACGTTCATCGCCACGGGCACGGCGCGCGTCGGCAGCGGTTGCATGTGAGCGGCCGGGATCAGTGCGCGCAAGGCGGCGCGTTCGGCGTACCTCGCCAGAGCTGCGTCAGACCCTCGATGACGGCGGCGACCGCGTCAGCGCGGTAGGACGTGGCGCCCGGCTCCGGTCCGCCGGTACCGCCGTCCGCCGAGAACGACGTGGCATAGTGGAAGTCCTTGGACGAAGCGCGCAGGTAGTCCGACTGCACGGGGTTGCCGGTCTGCGTGTCGACGACCACCGTGAAGAGGCTCGAGCTCGCCGGCGTCTGCTGTCCGATCGCCGCGAGGAGCTGAGGTTGCAGCACGTCGGTGAGCTGCGTGGGCATGCCTGCGCCCACGCGGTGGACGCCGCCGAGGAGCCACGCGTTCCCGAGCGTCGTCTTGTTCGTGTCCATCGCCGTCGTCGAGGGCACGAGCGCCTCCATGAACGCGCCCACGGGAGCTGGGTTCGGGATGCCCGCCTCACCCATCGGGACGGCTCCGTCGAACAGCCCCGCGGCGACGAGCGACTGCGCGATCGTGTTCGCGTCGTTCCAGTACTCGGACTGCGTGAGGACTGACGCATCGCTCGGCCCCGCGTCCGCTGCGACGAGCGCGTTCACCCCGTCCTGCAGTCGCGCGAGGCCGAGCACGGCCTCCGCCTGCACGTCGGTCAGCAGCGCGTCCGGTGCGGGCATGCCCTGACCCAGCGCGTCGTGGTCCGGATCGCTGCTCGTGACGAGCTGCTGGAAGAAGAGGCCCGTGCTCGTGTCACGCCCGCGCGCCCAGACGTAGTCGACCGCGGCGAGCGCCGTCACGACCCACGCGGCGACGTCGGCGCCCGCGTCGGGATCCGACGCGTGCAGGTTCGCCATGTCCACGAGCGCCGCAGCGGCCATGATCACCTGCGCGGGCGCGTACACGACGTTCCCCATGCCGTCGGGCGTACCGAGGACCGTCGCCGTTCCCCCCTCCGGCAGCGTGACCGTCTGCGCGTAAGTCGTCTGCAGGTTGCGCCCGAACGCGTCCGCGAGCTGCGCGACGGTCGCCGCATCCATCGTGTCGTTCGCGTAGTTCAGCCCCGTCGCGGCCGCGCGCAGGCGGAAGTAGTCCTCTCCGTCGTAGCCGGACGGCGGCATCGACAGCTCCTGCACGATGAGAGCCCCCAGGTCGGGCATGATCGCGTCCAGCATCGGCGTGAGCTGGTTGTCGGCATACGCGGACGAGCTGCAGTGGTAGGCGCCGATCGACGCGGCGAAGCCCACGTCGTCGCGCCACGAGTGGGGGGAGCCGGTCATGCCCATCGCGTCCCACGACGGGGGCACGCCCTTGCCCTTCGCATAGGCGTCCGTGAGCTCGTTCTGCAGCACCGTCTTCTGCAGGCAGAAGTCGATGGGGTCCGATCCGTTGTAGGTGCAGCTCCCCGTCGACGTGTCCTGGGGCGGGGTCGGCGGCGAGTCCGGCCCCGAATCGTTGCCGGCGCCCGTGTCCCCACCTGCATCGGTCGGTGACCCCCCTCCCGTGCCGGAGCTCTTGCTGCAGGCCCAGGCCAGAACGGCGCACACGAGGGGTAAGGAAAGCAAGCTCCGGTGGAAGTTCATGCCGCGGATTGTGCCGACGGCGAATCGACGCGCAAGCGCGAGGGGCCACAGGACGTGCCAAACGTCTGCATTATTCCAGCCCTTGCCCCGGGGTCTTTGTCCTGGATCAAGCCCTGTCATCTTTCCGACGAACACGGACCGCTGGAACGCATATGAGACCCCGCCGGGTTTGTCCGGCCCGTTTTTCCCATTTTTCCCCACCTGGTCCGAAGGGAGAGCGTTCCATGCGGTCACTTTGCGCACCGTTTTGTGTCGTCGCGGTGCTGGCTTTCGCAACCGGCTGTGAAGACGGTCCGAATCAGCCTTTCTCTCCGGCCCCCAACGGCGCGGCAGGCGTTTGGTCTGCCCCCATCGCCGACGCTGCAGTCGGCCCGGGCACCCAGAACTTCGAGGCTGGGTATCCGACGACCGGAGCGACGACGCTCTGCAGCACGGATTTCAAGCGCCAGCGCTGGGCATGGATGCTCACGCAGCCCATCATTCCGCCGCGCTTTTACGCCGGCATCGACCTGGCGGGCGGCAACAACTGGAACGGCCTCTCGATCCAGAGCGCCGAGGCGCCCCCGAGCGACCCCAACGCGGACGGCGGTGGTCTCTGCCAGTCCGTCCCGCTGGGCGCGGGCGGCACCTGCCCGAGCGGCTTCGGTGCCTGCAACCAGAACTACTGGGGCAACAACCAGGAGGTCGGCTTCTCCTGGAACGTCGCGACCCACATCCTCGACCAGATGACGATCAACCTCGGGTACACGGGGACGTTCGCCACCGCGAAATTCCCCGACAACACGGGCGCGGTGCACGCGTACACGATCGCCCCGGGCGACGTCGTCCGCCGCGACGGCGAGCCGTACCTCCTCGACTGGACGGGCAACCCCAACCAGCAGATAACGAACATCTTCAACGCCGGCATGGCGTCCTTCGCCTCGCTGGCCGGTATCGCCTGGGACACCAGCTCCTGCATGAGCGACACCACGTGCGCCAGCGGCGAGGTCTGCCAGTGCACGCACGACATGAACAACCCGACCCAGTGCGCCGCGTCCAACCCCGACGGCAGCAAGGGCGGCCAGTGCGGTGACGCCGACTGCGGCTCCGACGGCTTCTGCCTCGTCTACGCCGGCCAGTGGATCTTCGGCATCCGCCCGATCGCGTTGTACGTGCAGGGCACCGCGGGCGTCCCGCAGCCGGCCCTCAGCACGCCGACGGGCTTCTACAACTTCTGGGTCAAGTGGGAGCCGTTCTCCTACCTCTCGCAGAACGTGGAGCTCGGCCCGAACGGACCGACGACGTACGGAACGCCTACCGGGTCCACGAACTCGATGGCCAGCTGCCAGCAGCACATCGGGCAGACGTTCGGCGACTTCACCACGAACTGCGTGCAGGTCCACGGCGACAAGGGCAAGCCGAACAGCGTCGACGACGTGAACCTGAACAAGGTTCTCAACGGCCTCACGCACGACCAGGAGCACTGGACGGCGAACGTCCTCGGCGTGAACCAGAACTTCACGTCGCTCAAGGTCGCTCACAACCCGAGCATCGTCGTGCAGGACACCGACACCCCGCAGGTCGGTGACGTCGCCCAGGACTGGACGTACGACATCCGCGCGCGCGGCCACACGGACAACGACTACAACCCGAACACGGGTGCCGCAGAGTTCCGCGCGTCGAGCCTCATCTTCATCGAGTGGGCGCGCCTCATGCTGAACGACATCGCCAAGATCATCGGACCCGATCCGGCGACGGGCAAGCCGCACACCCTCGGTGACGATTGCACAGGCTTCGACGCGACCGGAGCGCCGAACTTCGTCACCGCAAAGAATTGCTCCGGCATCGAGG
>DATJYG010000032.1:0-7329 GCA_035499695.1 Polyangiaceae bacterium | reverse complement strand
GCGCTCGGCGCGGCTGGGCGCGCGCAGCCACTCGCGGACAGCCCGGCCGTCACGCACCAGGAAGAAGCTGACGTCGGGCCGCGACAGCGCGGCGAGGAGCATCGCCTCGGTCACGTGCGCGGCCTCCGTTCCGGTCGACTTGAGGAACTTGCGGCGCGCCGGCACGTTGAAGAAGAGGTCGCGCACCTCGACGCTGGTCCCCTCCGCGGCACCAGCGGGGCGCGCGCGCGGGGTCGCGCCGCCCTCGACGACGACCTCGGTGCCCTCGGCGCTGCCACGCATGCGCGTCACGAGTCGCAGCTTGGCGACCGACGCGATGCTCGGCAGCGCCTCGCCCCGGAAGCCGAAGGTGCGCAGGCGGAAGAGGTCGTCCTTGTCGGCGATCTTGCTGGTCGCGTGTCGCTCCAGCGCCAGCGCCGCGTCCTCGGCGTCCATGCCGCCGCCGTCGTCGCTGACGCGCACCAGGGTCACCCCGCCCTGCTCGAGCTCCACCTTCACGCGAGTGGCGCCGGCATCGAGCGCGTTCTCGACGAGCTCCTTGACGACGCTCGCCGGCCGCTCGACCACCTCGCCAGCGGCGATCTGGTTGGCCAGGTCCCCCGGCAGCCGGCGGATGCTGCCCATCGCGCGCTCCCCTTTCCTACCGCTCCTCGACCGCCGTCGCCGCGGCGTCGAAGAAGTCGCGCGACTTGCGCCGCGTCAGCCCGATGATCACGAGAGCGCTGCCGATGCTGCGCAGCACGAGGAACATCGATTCGGCTGCGCGCCACATCGATGCGGTCGGCAAGGCCGCACCGTCCACGGGCAGCCCGAGGGCGTGCTCGTCGGCGGTGGCGCGCGCCTCCTGGAAGCGCGCTTCGGCGTCGTTCACACCCTGGAGCAGGAAATGGTTCGCGGCGGTCACCCCCGCCTGAGCGATCGCGAGCTGCACGAGGGCCACGCGCGCGCCCGCACTACCGCCGATGGCGCGGAGCGACATGAACACCATGCCGCCGCCCAGCAGGAGCATCGCGACCGCCAGCGGCCAGCCGCGCGACTTGGCCTGGTCGAGGGCGTGAACGACTGCCTCGGCCCGCGCCTCCACGACGGCGCGCTCGTGCTCGTCGACGATCCCCTCGCCGATGGCCGAGGGGTCGACCACGGCGTGGTACGCGGCGACCTGGGCCCAGCCGCGGTAGGCCCCGGTCGTCCCGAGCGCCAGCGCCCCGAGCAGGGCGAGCACCAGGTACCACGGCCTCTTGCGCTCGCCCGCCATGCTCTACCCGTAGCGAATAGCACGCGCGCCTGGGAAGGCGTAGGTTGGCCTACGTGGCACGCAGGGCGGGCACGGCGACGATCGAGCTGCTCGACGGGGACCTTGTCGCCATCGCGCAGTGCATCGCGATCGACGCCGATGCATTCCCCTATGCCAGCGCCCACTTTGGCCTGATGGGGCGCTCGCGGTCGCGCTCGGGCCGCGTGTGGATCGCGCGCGACCCGTCGGACGAGAGACAACGCGTCGTGGGCTTCCTGGCCTCACGGCTCCGGGGAAGGCGCGGCCTGGCGCATCCCCACCTGATGCACATCGAGGGCCTGGCCGTGGACCAGCCGGCGCGCCAGCAGGGAATCGGCCGCGCGCTCGTGCGCGAAGCGGTGGCCGACGCCCGCGCCCGCCGTGTGCACGCCGTCGTCCTCCACGTCTCGGTGACGAACGAAGCGGCGATCGCGCTCTACGAGTCCGAAGGCTTCGGCATCAGCCGCAAGCTCCCCGGCTTCTATCCCGCCGGCGCCTTCGACGGCGTGACCGAGGCCCTCGAGATGGCGAAGCTTCTGCGCTGAAGGCCTGGTCGAGCCGGAAGAGACCCAGGCCTCGGGGTGCTGGAGAGAACGGCGGACCCATGCCATGACGGGTCAGCCCAAGGAGACTCTCCCGATGCTGCTCCCGCTCGCCATCGCCGCTCAGGTCGCCGCTCACGAACCGAGCGTCCCGTTCGAGAAGTACCAGCTCCCCAACGGCCTCACCGTCATCCTGAGCGAGGACCACCGCCTCCCGCAGGTCGCCGTGGACATCTGGTACCACGTCGGCGCCGCGAACCAGGTGCCCGGCAAGAGCGGCTTCGCGCACCTCTTCGAGCACATGATGTTCTCGGGCGCGAAGCACATCGGTCCCGCGCCGTTCAAGATCCTCGAGAGCGTCGGCACCTCGGCCGGCGCGATGGCCAACGGGACCACCAACGAGGACCGCACCAACTACTTCGAGGTTGTCCCCGCGACCGAGCTGCCCACGGCGCTCTGGCTCGAGAGCGACCGCATGGCCTTCCTCCTCGACACGCTCGACGAGAAGAAGCTCGCCGTGCAGCGTGACGTCGTCTCGAACGAGCGCCGCCAGTCCTACGAGAACCGGCCGTACGGCACGGCGCAGCTGCGCGAGTGCGACATCTTCTTCCCGAAGCCGCACCCCTACTACGACTGCGTCATCGGCACGATCTCGGAGATCCAGAGCGCGTCGATGGACGACCTGCGCTCCTTCTTCCGCCAGTACTACGCGCCCAACAACGCGTCGCTCGCCATCGTGGGCAACTTCGACCCGGCGCAGGCCAAGGCCCTCGTCGAGAAGTACTTCGGCGACATCCCGCGCCAGGCCGACGTGGTCGTGCCGAACATCCCGCAGCCGCCGCTGCCCGGCGTCGTCCAGGAGACGATCCAGGACCAGGTGGCGAAGGTCCCGCGGCTGGACCTCGGGTGGGTCGGCGTCCGGCAGTTCGATCCCGACGAGCCGGCGGGTGACGTGCTCGCGTACATCCTCGGCAGCGGCAAGGCGTCACGCCTCTATCAGGAGCTCGTGCAGAAGCGGCAGCTCGCGACCGACGTCGACGCCGGCGACGACACCATGGGGCAGGGCGGCATCTTCGGCATCCAGGCCGTCGTGAAGCAGGGGCACACGACCAAGGAGATCGCTCCGGTCATCGACCAGATCCTCGACGACGTGAAGAAGAACGGCGTGACGGCCGACGAGGTCGATCGCGCCAAGCGCGTCATCCTCGCGGGCAAGCTGCGAGGCATCGAGCGCATCGGCGGCTTCGGCGGCAAGGCCGACCTCTTGAACCGCTACCAGACGTACCTCGGCGACCCCGGATACCTGAGCAAGGACCTCGAGCACTACCGCGCCGTGACGCCCGACGCGGTGAAGGCGTTCGCCAACAAAGTCCTGTCGACCGACCACCGCATGATCCTCGACATCGAGCCAGCCGGCAGCGCTGCGCAGGGGAGCAAGTAGCCATGCGTCTTCACATCCAGCTCGCCGCTCTCCCGCTCCTGCTCCTCGTCGCGTGTGGTCCGGAGGCTGCTGCTCCTCCGCCTGCGACGCCTGCTCCTCCGCCGATCGCCACGGCGAGCGCCGCGCCGGCGCCCGTCGCCGTCACGCCCGACGATCCGTACCGCGCGAAGAAGCCCGACCCGTTGCCCAACGAGCCGGCCTTCACGCCGCCCGTTCCCGTCGAGCGCAAGTTGAAGAACGGCGCCGACGTGCTCGTGGTGGAGAACCACGCGCTCCCGCTCGTCGCCGTCGACGTCGTCATCCAGAGCGGCGTGGATCGCGAACCGCTCGACCGCCGGGGTCTCTCGGGGTTCGTCGCCGACATGCTGCTCGAGGGAACCAAGACGAAGTCGGCGCTCGACATCGAGACGGCGCGCGAGCGGCTGGCGGCGCAGCTCTCGGCGGGCGGGGGCCTCGAGACGACGACGGTGCACCTGAACGCGCTCAAGGAGACGCTGCCCGACGCGCTGGCCCTGCTGGCCGACGTCGTGGAGAACCCGGCCTTCAAGGCGGAGGACATCGAGCGCGTACGCGGCATCGACCTCACGAACCTCACCGCCAAGAAGGGCAGCCCCGGTGCTCTTGCGCGCGACTCGTTCGCCAAGGTTCTCTGGGGCGACAAGAACCCGTGGGGCCTCCCGTCCGGAGGCACGCCCGAGAGCATCAAGGCGATCACCGGCAAGGACCTCGCACGCTTCCATCAGACGTACTTCGTGCCCAACAACGCGGTCATCTCGGTCGCCGGCGACATCACGCCGGACGAGGCGGTGGCCGCGCTCGAGAAGGTGTTCTCGGGCTGGAAGCGGGGGGCGGTACCCGCCGCCAAGACGGCGCCGCTCCCCGACGCGTCGGCGCGCACCATCCGCGTCACCGATCTGCCGACCGGATCGCAGTCGCAGGTCATGGTCGGCTGGCGCGGGCCGAAGGGCAGCTCGCCCGAGCTCCTGCCGCTGCAGGTCGCGAACAACGTGCTGGGCGGTCTCTTCAGCAGCCGCCTCAACATGAACCTGCGCGAGGACAAGGCCTACAGCTACGGCGTCTCTTCGCGCTTCGGCGCATACAAGGACGTCGGGACGTTCAACGCAGGGGGCGGCATCGTCGCGGCCCACACCGCCGACGCGGTGACGGAGCTCCAGAAGGAGCTGCAGCGCATGAAGACGGACGGCATCAGCGACGAGGAGTTCGCGCGCGCGAAGGAGGCGATCATCCGCAGCCTCCCCTCGCAGCTCGAGACGAACGACGCCCTCGCGTCCGCCATGGCCTCGCTCGTCGAGCTTCGGCGACCGCTCGACTACTACGCCAAGCTGCCCGACCGCGTGCGCGCGCTGCAGAAGGCGGACGTGGTCGCGGCGATCCAGAAGTTCCTCGATCCGGACCACTGGCCTGTCGTCGTGGTCGGGCCGAAGGCGCAGAGCTTCGACAAGCTCAAGGCCCTCGGGATCGGCGACGTGCGCGACGTGACCCCCTGAGCGCCAACTCCCAAGGAATACATCGCCGCAGGGATGAACGGTTCGTTCGCCCCCTGAGGCTCGCAGACCGCTATTCCGATGCGGATAAGCGCGCGGATCGCGCGAAGGCGGCGACTTCCGCCCGGGTCGTCGGCTGGCGCAGCCATTGCTGAATCCCTTTGTTCGAAATGATGCACGAATTTGCGCACATGGGGCCGCAGGTCGCCGGTCGATACACCGTCTACGACAGGATCGCGTCGGGAGGCATGGCCAGCGTGCACTTCGCCCGCATCGCCGGCGCTGCGGGCTTCTCGCGGGTCGTCGCCGTCAAGCGACTCCACCCCCACATGGCCGGAGAGCCGGACTTCCTCTCGGCGATCATCGACGAGGCGCGCCTGGTCGCGCGCATCCGCCATCCCAACGTCGTGCCCACACTCGACGTCGTCTCGGCGAGCGGAGAGTTGCTCGTCGTCATGGAGTACGTCGAGGGCGAGTCGCTCTCGCGGCTGATGAAGACCGTGATGGCGCGCGGGGGCCGGGTACCGCCTCCCATCGCGAGCGCCATCGCGCTCGGTGCGCTGCACGGCCTGCATGCCGCCCACGAGGCGACGAGCGACCGCGGGGAGCCGCTCGGCATCGTGCACAGGGACGTGTCGCCTCACAACATCCTCGTGGGCGTGGACGGCCAGGCGCGCGTCATCGACTTCGGGATCGCCAAGGCGCGGCGTCGCCTCCAGACGACGCACGTGGGCGTCATCAAGGGCAAGGTGTCCTTCATGGCGCCCGAGCAGGGGCTGGGCGAGGAGGTCACCCGGCGCGCCGACGTGTACGCGGTCGCCGTCGTGCTGTGGGAGATGCTCACGGGTCGCCGGTTGTTCAAGGGCGCGAACAACGTCGAGCTCGCGGCGAGCGTGCTTCAGGGAGCGACCGAGCCACCGAGCCGGTACGCGCCCGATCTGCCGCCCGGGCTCGACGCACTCGTGATGGCCGGTCTGGACTGGGATCCCGCGGCGCGCTTTCCGTCGGCGATCGCGATGGCCAAGCTCCTGAGCTGCGTCGTGCCGCCAGCACTGCCGGTGGACGTCGGCGCCTGGGTGGAGCAGGTCGCCGGCGAGGCCCTCGCCGAGCGCCGGGCGGTGCTGAGGAACAACGAGCGACACTCGGTGAAGCTGCCCGTGGCGCAAGTGCTCGTCGCGATGCCGCCGCAGACGCGCATCTCGTACCTGACGAGCGCGCCCGCCGAGGCTCTCCAGCCCAGATTGGTCCCTGCGCGCCGGTGGAGCCGCACGGCCGCTGCGAGTGGCGCCGCGATCGTGCTGGCGGTCATGGCGCTGCTCGGACTCTGCGGACCGGCGTCCGTCGAAGCCTCCGCCTCGCCCCCCACCACGAGCGAGCGCGAACATTCCGCGCCGCCTCCGCTGGAGACGGTCCGCTACATGCCCCCGGAGCCCGCAACGACAGCTGCGCCGACCCAGGCGGCGAGACTGCCGTCGCGTCCCGCCGGCCTCGCCACGCGCAGGGCGAGACCGGGCCCGTAGGTCTACCCGCTGGGGGTCACTCCGCCTTGTCGAACAGCTTCAGTGCGAGCGTGCCGTGCGTCACCGCCGCACCCGCGCGCAACGCCGCCGAGATGAACGCCGCCTCGGCGACCTCCTGGCGCGACGCGCCCGCCTTCTTGGCGTTGCGCGTGTGGACGTCGAGACAGTACGGGCACTGCGTCGTGCACGCGACGGCGAGCGCCATGAGCTCGCGGTACTTGCGCGGGATCGCTCCATCGATGCCGACGATCTTGTCGAGCTCGACGAAGCCCTTGAACTCCGTGGGAGCGAGCTCCTTCAGCTCGCGGATCAACTTGAGGTCGTCGCTGTCGTGGTAGCAGGCCATGGCATGGCTCCTTTCGGGGTGGGGCCCGAGTCTCGCACGACTCCCCCCTGCCCTGGTGCCCCACCCGGGCCGAGGTGGTGCATGCCGTCGAGACCCGGCCACCTTTACGCTTCTTCACGCGCCAGAACCGCACGCCACGCCCCCAAGTGCGCATCGATCTACGCGAGGAGGTCACGCGATGTTCGGGTTCATCATCGGTACGGTGTGTCTCATCGGATTGATCAAGGTGCTGCGCCGCGGACGCGGCTGGCACGGGCACGGCTACGGGTACGACTTTTACGGAGGCCACTACGGCCACATGGGCGGCGGCGGCTCGCGCTGGTTCCTGCGCGGCCTCTTCCACCGCCTCGAGACGACCCCCGGTCAGGAGAAGGCGATCGTCGCGGCGATCGACGAGCTGCGCGAGAACCGCCGCGTGATCCGCGAGGAGATGGAGCAGACGCGCGGCGACGTCGCGCGCGTCGTGGCCGGCGGCCTCGTGGAGGACAGCTCCCTCGAGGACACCTTCGCGCGCCAGGACAGGCTGCTCGCGCAGCTCCGCGTCTCGTTCGTCGAGGCGATGAAGAAGATCACCGAGGTGCTCGACGAGCGGCAGCGAAAGCAGATCGCCGACATGCTCGCGGGCGGCTTCTTCAGGCGATGGGGCGGCGGTGGCCCTTATCGCGGCGGCAGCGTCTGGGCGTGAAAGGAGGAGCACCATGA
>DATJYG010000031.1:0-2046 GCA_035499695.1 Polyangiaceae bacterium | reverse complement strand
CTCGAGCCCGCCGCCACCCGAGCGCAAGAAGCCCACCGGGCGGCGCAACGTCGCGGCGATGCCCATCGCCGAGGAGCGCGTCGAGATCGTCAACCCCGCGCTCGAGGGAGTCGTCGAGCGAATCGGCTTCGAGGAGAGCAGCAGCGTGGCCTATCGGCGCGGCGGCCCGGTTCGGGTCGTCGTCGCTCGCGTCAAGTACAAGACCCAGGACGGCGACACGACGACGATCGTGACGGCGGACAAGCCCTGCGAGCTGTTTCGACGAGGGCTGCTGGCGCCCAGCATGGTCGCCCACATCCTGATCGCGAAATACCGGTTCGGGCTGCCCTTCGTGCGTCTCTCCAAGATGCTCGCCGCCGACGGCTTCGCTCTCGATGACGGCACCATGTGCCGCTACGCCGAAGACGCCGGCGCCACACTCGGCGCGATTGTCGACGCCGCGGCCGCACACGCCAAGGCCCACGCGTTTTGCCTGGCGACCGACGCCACCGGCGTCGCCATCCAGCCCGCGCCGTTGTCGTCGGGTCGGCGGCAGGCCTGCGACAAGGGGCACTTTTTCGTCGTACTCGCCGATCGCGATCACGTCTTTTTCGAGTACAAGCGACGCCACACCAGCGACGCCGTTTGCGAGATGTTCCGCGGCTTCAGCGGATACATCCTGGCCGACGCGCACTGCATCTACGACGCGCTTTATCGTGGCGACGCCGTCGCCCCCGATGCCAAGCCTCCCGATGAAGTCGCGTGCTGGTCACACTGCCGCCGCCACTTCTGGGAAGCCGCCATCGCGATGAAGGACGCCCGGGCACGCGAGGCGCTTGTGCGCATTCGTATGCTGTTTCAGCTCGACGCCGGGTGGGCCTCGCTGCCGCCCGTCGAGCGGCACCGGCGACGACAGCTGTCGCTTCGGCCGCTGGTCGACGACTTCTTCGCCTGGGTCGACACCCACCGTGTCCAGGTGGCGCCGACCCGCGGACTGCTCGCCTCGGCGTTCGGCTACGCCTTCCGTCAGAAGGACGCCCTGCGCCGCTTCCTCGACGACGGGCGACTGCCCCTGTCGAACAACGCCAGCGAGCGTGAGCTGCGCCGGATCGCCGTCGGACGTCGCGCCTGGTTGTTCTTCGGCTCCGACGACCACGCCCACGCCGCCGCCAACCTCTTCTCCCTCATCGCCTCCTGCCAGCTGCACGCGCTCGACCCCGAGGCCTACCTCACCGACATCTTCCGCGTCTTGCCGTACTGGCCCCGAGACCGGTACCTCGAGCTGGCACCCAAGTTCTGGGCCGCCACCCGCGCTCGGCTCGACCAACGCGAGCTCGCACTGCCCATCGGCCACATCACCGTGACGACGGCGACGACGCCGGAACAGCAGCCGACTGCGGGTTGACCGTCCGTCCACGCACGCGAGTCTGCGGGCACTCGCGGCTCACGTCGAGAACGGGGTTCGTGCAGCCGATACGATCGTGAGTCCGTAGCGGCGAGCGTACGGCGTGAGCGGCACCGGCTTCCGCCGAAGTGATGGCTTTGCTTCCCCTCATGGTCGCTACGGCCGCTCCGGCGACGCGCCGCCGCCGATGTTCGCAGGTCGTGAATGAACCGATGCCCGTTTCGAAACTGCTCCGCAATCCGTGCGACGAAGCGCCGGTATACGTCTTCCGCCGCGGCACGCTGCTTGGCTAGTGCGTCGGCGGACGCTGCCGTCGAACGCTCCTGAAGGGTCGGCGCGTGGACCACGAGCCACAGTCGCAAATACGCGCCGAAGCTCTCCGACAGGATCTCGACCAAGCGGTGCAGCTGCTCGCCTTGCCGCCGGTCGCTGTCGATGGCCTCGGCAAGACGTTCGAGCGGCGTGCGCGCCAACGCGTTCGAATGGCCGCTGAGGTATTGCCCGACGGCGTCCTCGATGACGGCACGCTCCGAGCGTCCCGCAGCAGCGCAGTACTCGGCGAGGCGCTTTCGTAGGTTTTGACTCAGACGCGTGTAAACACGCACCCGCCTCACTTTAGGAATCGTCGTCGGACCAGTTGCAGTCATCGCTCCGGCTCCCTA
>DATJYG010000030.1:0-2495 GCA_035499695.1 Polyangiaceae bacterium | reverse complement strand
AGGAGTGAGGAGGCGCGGGCTCGGAACCGTCCTCGTCGGCTTCGGCACGACGCTGGCGATCATCCTCCTCAACACCACGATGCTGGGCGAGCACGTCTGGCACTGGATCTTCGCGTGGCTGGGGCACCAGCTGTGGGACACGCCCCACCGATGGCTCGGGGAGCTGGGATGGCGCACCCTCTACAACGTCGTCAAGTCGCTGTCCGACATCCTCGACGTGACCCTCGTCCTGACGTGCCTCGCCACCATCGCCGGCGTCATCGCCCGTTCGGTCGCGGCGGCGCGCCTGCGCGCGGGGCGGCCCGATCCCCTCGACAAGCTCCGTGACCGCCCCAGGCTGGTCCGCGCCCTGACCTGGATCGCCCCCGCGTTCTTCGCGCTGGGGTTCGGCCTCGAGGCGATCGCGTTCTTCCGAGCCATCCACAGCGAGAACGGCTTCGCCTGGTGGCTCAACGAGTGGGTCGCGACCCTCCTCACCGGCGGCACGCTCAGTACGCTCGCGTACGTCGCGAGCCGCGCCGGCATGCGCGGCCTGCTCGCGCCAGTCGAGACCGCCTCCGAGAACGCCCCGCGAGACCCGGGCGACATCGTCTTCTCCGCGGTCGCCGTCACCGCGCGCACGCGCGGCGCCGTGGCGGCCCTCGGGGCGGCGAGCGTCGCCATGGTCGCGTGGACGCTCGTCGCGCCGAGCAACGCGGCGTTCCCGTACGCCCTCGCCGCGTACATCGCCGCGGCGATGTCGACGCCGTTCCTCCTCCGCCGCGTCTCGCGCATCGCCGTGGGGCTCGACGGCGTGTGGGTCCGCGACGCCTCGCACGCCCACTTCTTCGCCTACCGCGACCTCGAGGGCGCCCGCGCGCGCGGGGCCGACCTGGAGCTCGTCGGCAAGGACGGCCGCGCCGCGCTCCGCCTCCAGATGCACGGCGACGACGCGGGCCGCCGCGACGAGGTGCTCGCGCGCCTGCAGGACGCCATCACCCGCTCGCGCGCGAGCGACACGCGCGGCGCCGAGATGCTCGTGCAGGCGATGCCGGCGCGCGAGATCGTGGCGAGCGCCGGCGGCGACGCGCGCTACCGGCTGCCGTCGATCTCGCGCCAGCAGCTCTGGGACCTCGTCGAGAGCGCCGCGACCGACGGCGCCACGCGCACCGCCGCCGCCGAGGCGCTGGCGATCCAGATCGACGACGCCGATCGCGCCCGCCTCCGCGTCGCCGCGCAGCAGTGCGCCGAGCCGCGCGTGCGCATCGCCCTCGCCGCGCTCGCCAGCGAAGAGGCCGAGGCCGAAGCCGCCGCCGCCGAGGGAGCCCGCGGCGCCGCCGCTCAGCGGTAGGGCGGCCGGCCCTCGACGGAGACGGGTCGTGCCAGCCAGATCCAGTGGATGGCGGCGCCCCCCACCCACAGCGCCGTGGCGGTGACCGAGAGGAACCACACGAACAACCCGTGAAGGTGCGCGAACATGAACTCGGCCATCGCGGCGCAGCGGAGGAAGATCGCGAGCGCCAGCCCGATGGGCCACACGACGGCCACGACGAGCGAGGGCAGCGCGAGAGCCACCGCGGTCCGCCCGACCGACGGCGGGGCGGCGCTCCTGCGGCGAACGGTCCTCGCCAGCTCGAGCAGGAGCATCGGCACGCCGTAGACGAACCCGTACGCGACGACGAGCACGTACGGCATCCACCAGATCATCGCGACCTTGGTCAGCGGTCCGCCCTCGGGCTCCGTCGCCATCGCCTTGAACGCGGCGGCGACGATCGCGACCGTCGCGACCGCGAAGGGCACCCACGGCACGAGCCGCCGCCGCATATTCTCATTCTAGCGCAGCCGCTCGCCAGCCTTCGCCAGGGGGATCACCCAGAGGCGCCGAGGATCGAGGCACACGGCTCGCCAAGAAACCGAAAGGCCGCGGGACTTGCTCAGCCACCGCGGCCAGTCGGGGCGACTGGATTCGAACCAGCGACCCCTTGACCCCCAGTCAAGTGCGCTAACCAGACTGCGCTACGCCCCGAGAGGGGGGCAACGTAGTCCACCTGCGCGCGATCGCAAGCGTTTCGGTCAGCCCAGCGACAGCCTGGGGGGATCAGCGCGAGAGCGACTTGCCGTCGCCGTCGGCGTCGACCCAGATCGCGCCCGTCATCGCCCATGGGGTGATCTCCTTCGGGTCGCCAGCGAGCACGGGCGTCATGGGCTTCTTGCCGGTGGCGACCACGTAGAGGGCGTCGTCCGCGCGGACCGTGGCCGGGATGCGCACGTCGGCCGCCATGGCGCCGGAGCTCGTCGGCGCGAGCGTGACGGGCCGCGAGACGTCTTTCTCCTGCAGCCCGCTGCGCACGTGCAGCACGGTCACCGTGTCGACGTCGACCCAGGGAGCGCACTCGACGTGCACCTCGAGCGTCACGGCTCTGCCTTTCACGATTCCGCCGACGGGCGTCGCGCCGTTCGCCGTGACGCGAAGCATGGGGCCGTTCGTGAGGACGACGTCGCGCAGGACCTTCACG
>DATJYG010000029.1:0-6238 GCA_035499695.1 Polyangiaceae bacterium | reverse complement strand
CCGGTGCCGATGAAGCTGCGCAACGCGGTCACCCCGCTCATGAAGCGCGAGGGCTACGGCGAGGGCTACAAGTACGCGCACTCCTTCGAGGGCGGCATCGTCCCCGGCGAGACCTACCTCCCCGACGAGCTCGCGGGGACCGTGCTGTACGAGCCGACGGACAGAGGGGACGAGGCGGCCATCAGGGAGCGGCTCGCGAAGATCCGGCGGCGCTAGAGTGAGACGAGAGGAGAGGGAAAGAAGATCAGGAAGATCAAAAGATCAGGAAGGGGTGGGGTTGGGATCCCCAAAACCCCCTTTTGATCTTCTGATCTTCCTGATCTTCTTCCCCCTCTCTCCTTCTCGTCGACCTGCAGGGTCGGTTTGCTCTCCTTCTCGTCAGCCTCTGGCCTTCGTCACCCCAGGGCGCCGAGGGCTGCCTCGAGTTCCGATGCGGCGTGCGCGTCGCCCTTCGCCCGGGCGGCCTCCATGCCGGCGGTCATCCAGGTGCGGGCGTCGGCGGCGCGGCCCATCTGCTCGAGCATCTGGCCACACATGAGATACATCGGCACGTAGTCGGGGGAGCGCGAGCGGAGCGACTCGAAGGCCGCGAGCGCGTCCTCGTGGCGGCCGAGGGAGCGGTATTCCATCGCGAGGCCGTACCAGGCGAAGGCGTCGGCGCCCGCCGAAGCGGTGACCTTCTGCAGGAACTCCAGCCGCTTGCTCGTGGCGCTCATGTCGCCGGCTTAGCACGACGGGTCCGGGGTCCAGGTGCGGTATGCTTCGCACATGCCTTCCTGCGGCACGTGCGGCGCCGAGGGGCTCGCACCCGGACATGCGTGCCCGCGGTGCGGCTCGATGCCGGCTCCCGACCTGGAGCTCGGGGCCAGACCGCGTCCCGCAGCGAAGCCGGCGAAGCCCAAGGTGCAGCAGGAGGAGCTGTCGCTGGAGCTCGCGGTCGATCCGCGCGAGCTCGTTCAGCAGCGCTCCGCCGAGCCCATGCCGCCGTCGCCCGCGGCCTACCCGACGGCGCCCGTCGTCCACGGCGCGCGCGGCGGCGCGTCGCTCGCTCCGCCGACCACGCCACGCTCGCTGGCGCCGCGGCCGGGGCTCCCCGTCGCCCCGAGCGAGGTCGAGACCGACGCGCTCGTCCTCGCCGACTACGGCGAGGCGCCCCGGAGCTGGATCTTCGCCCCGATGTACGCGTGGCGCGTGCTCAAGCGCCAGCGCGAGATCAAGGCCGGCCTCGCCGTGCGCAAGGGCGAGGCGGACCACGCGCAGACGGCGCTCGAGGACGCGCTCGTGGCCCTCGCCGAGCGCGCGCGCCCCGTCGCCGAGAAGACGCAGGCTTACATGCAGTCGCTCGAGGCGCTCTCGCGCGCCGAGGACATGCTGCGCTCGCGCGACCGCGTCCTCGCCGCCGAGCAGGACGCGCAGAAGTCGCGGCTGCAGCAGGTCGACGCGCGCATCGGCAAGGCCGAGGGCGACCTCGCCGCCGCGCAGGCCAAGGAGCGCGGCGTCGCCGGGGAGCTCGCGTCGGCGCAGGGGTCGCTCGCGCGCGCCGAGGCGAAGCTCAAGAAGGCCGAAGGGGAGCTCAAGTCGGTGCTGCAGTCGATCGAGAAGCGTGGCCAGAGCGGGCACTAGATGACGACGAACATCGCGACCGCGTCCGACGATCCGCAGACCGCGCGCGCCCGCGCCCGGCTGGGCATGGTGCTGCAGGAGAAGTGGCGCCTCGACGCGGTGCTCGGCGTCGGCGGCATGGCGGCGG
This sequence comes from Polyangiaceae bacterium, assembly GCA_035499695.1. Lineage (GTDB taxonomy): Bacteria > Myxococcota_A > Polyangia > Polyangiales > Polyangiaceae > Palsa-1150. The sequence continues at coordinate 4,488 of DATJYG010000029.1, read as the reverse complement.
TCTACGCGGCGACGCACCGCAACGGCAAGCGCGTCGCCGTGAAGATGATGCACAAGGACCTCAGCGAGAACGACGAGGTGAAGCGGCGCTTCCTGCAGGAGGGCTACGCCGCGAACGCCATCCAGCACGACGGCGCGGTGAGCGTCCTGGACGACGACGTGGCGCCCGACGGGTCGGCGTTCATCGTCATGGAGCTGCTCGAGGGCGACACCATCGAGGGCCGCTGGGAGAAGGCCGGCAAGCGCATGGCCCCGCGCGAGGTGCTCGCGATCGTCGACCAGGTGCTCGACGTGCTGGCGGCGGCGCACGCGAAGAGCGTCGTGCACCGCGACATCAAGCCGGAGAACCTCTTCATCACCAAGACGGGGCTCGTGAAGGTGCTCGACTTCGGCATCGCGCGCGTGCTCGAGGCGCGCCAGCAGCGCCAGACGTCGACGCGCGCCGACACGGTGATGGGGACGCCGGCGTTCATGGCGCCTGAACAGGCGCTCGCGCACTGGGACGAGGTCGACGGGCGCACCGACCTCTGGGCGGTCGGCGCGACGATGTTCACGCTGCTCACGGGGCGCCACGTACACGAGGGTGTCACGGCGAACGAGCAGCTGGTGCGCGCGGCGACGACGCACCCGCTGTCGATCGCCCAGGTGGCGCCCGACGTGCCGCCGGCGGTGCGCGACATCGTCGACCGCGCCCTCGAGTTCGAGCGCCAGCGCCGATGGCCGGACGCCGTCGCGATGCAGCAGGCGGTGCAGGCGGCGCTCGGGACGATGGGCGGCGCCGAGCCGCTCGCGGTGTCCGGCAGGCGCACGATGACGTCGCAGGTGTCGTCGCCGACGATGCAGAGCGTGACGACCGGCGCCGCCGCGACGATGCTCGACACGACGCGCGCCGAGACGGCGCGGGCGGCGTGGGAGAAGGAGCGCGAAGCGCACTCGGAGGAGGCGACGCGCATGCGCGCCGCCATCACCGACCTGACGCAGCGGTACGGGGCGGCGAAGAAGGGATCGGCCGAGGCGCTCGCCCGCCTCGAGGCCGTGCGCGCCGAGCGGGCATCGCTCGAGGGCCAGTTCAAGAAGCAGGTGGGGACGCGCACGAAGGCGGTCGAGGATGCGCGCAAGGTGGTGCGCGGGCAGATGGTGACCGTCGCGAGGCGGGCGATCGGCGACAAGGCGACCTTCGGAGCCGACTACGACGGGGCCCGCGACCAGATCACGAAGCTCGACGCCGCCGCCGACGCGGCGCGACGCGACGTCGAGGTGCACACGCGCGCCCTCGCGGCCTACGACGCGAGCGCGATGCGCACCGGCATCGTCCTCATGGGGGTCGTGGCGGCGCTGCTGCTCGCCCTCATCATCGCGCCCATCGTGTGGCGCGCGACGATGGTCGAGACGCCTCCGCTGCCCACGCCGCCTCCGGCCGGGCAGACCACTCCCTAGACGCCCAGCGCCTCCGTTGCGACCGCGTCGTCGATGATGCCCTGCTCGAGCAGGCGCGAGATGGTCATCTGGAAGGTGCGCATGCCGTAGGGGTGCGTCCCTTTCTCCATCAGCCCCTTGAGCGGCGGGTTGTTCTCCGGCCGCCGGATGCTCTCCTTGACGGACTGCGACGCGACGAGCACCTCGGCGGCGAGCACCACGCCCTGCCCGTCGGCGCGCGGCAGCAGCCGCTGCGCGATGATCCCCTGCAGGCAGCTCGCGATGCGCATGCGGTTCTCGTTCGCGTCGCCGTGCATCAGCGCGAGCATGCGGTTCACCGTGCGCACGCAGTCGCTCGTGTGGAGCGTCGCCATGACGAGGTGCCCCGTCTCGGCCGCCTTGAGGGCGATCTCCATCGTCTCGTCGTCGCGGATCTCGCCCACGAAGATGACGTCCGGATCCTGGCGCAGCGCCGCGCGCAGGGCCGCGGCGAAGCTCGCCGTGTCCAGGCCGATCTCGCGCTGCGAGATGCTCGAGAGCTTGTCCTGATGGAGGAACTCGATGGGATCCTCCACCGTCACGATGTGCAGCGCCTGCGTCGCGTTGAGGTGCGCGACCATCGACGCGATCGAGGTGCTCTTGCCGTTCCCGGCGGCGCCGACCACGAGCACCATCCCGTTCTGCTTCTCGGCGAGCTCCTGGGTCACCGGCATCGGCAGCCCCAGAGCGTCCATCGCGGGGATGTCGGTCGGGATGAACCTCATGACGATGGCGAGGCTCCCGCGCTGCCGGTACACGTTGACGCGGAAGCGCCCGATCCCGGGGGCGGCGTACGACGTGTCGTACTCCCGCAGGTCCGCCAGGCGCGCGAGCGCCTCGTGCCCCGCGAGGACGATGCGGGCGACGGCCTCGGTGTCTTCCGCGGTGATCCTCTCGGTGCGGAAGTAGATCATGTCGCCGCGGATGCGCGCGCCCGGCGGCTGCCCCACCTTGACGTGCACGTCGCTGGCGTGGCCGGCGACGGCCTTCGCCAGGAGCGCCAGGAAGAACTTCTCGTCGGCGAACGGCGTCGGCACGATCGCCTCAGGGTATCACGTCACGTCCGCTCGACGACGCCGATGTACGGGAGGTTTCTGTACCGCTCGGCGTGATCGAGCCCGTAGCCGACGACGAACCGATCCTCGATGGTGAACCCGAGGTAGTCGACCTGCACCTCGACGCGGGCGCGCGCCGGCTTGTGGAGCAGAGCGCACACCTTCACGCTCTTCGGGTTGCGCGTCCGGAGCAGGTCGATGACGTACGCGACGGTCAGACCGGTGTCGACGATGTCCTCGACGAGGATGACGTCCTCGTGGTCGATGGGCTTCGACAGGTCCTGCGTGATCTGCACGACGCCGCTCGACTCGGTGTCCTCGCCGTAGGAGCGCGTGCCGAGGAAGTCGATGCGCAGCGGCAGGTCGATCGCGCGCGCGAGGTCGGCGGCGAAGACGAAGCTCCCCTTGAGCACGCACACCAGGACGAGGTTGTGCCCCGCGTAGTCCTTGCTGATCTGCGCCCCCAGCTCGTGCACGCGGGCCGCGATCTTCTCCTTCGAGAGCATGGTGACGATCCGTTCGCTCATCGTGCAGCGAGCCAATACGGGCAGCGAGGCGGCGTGTCAACGCGGCGGCTGCTCCGCCAGGGTCGCGACGTCGAGGGAAGCCCCGTCGGTCGTGACGGTGACGGCGCCATCGCGGTCGGTGCGCCAGACACGGGCGCCGGCACGATCGAGCGCCTCGAGCGTGACGGGGTGCGGGTGACCGAACCGGTTGCGGCAGCCGGCGGAGACGACGGCCTCGCGCGGCGCGACGGCCTGCAGGAACGCAGGGGTCGACGACGTGCGGCTGCCGTGGTGGCCCACCTTGAGCACGTCGGCGCGCAGGCGGTCGCGCGCGGTCGCGAGCAGCGTCTCCTCCTCCTCGTGCTCGGCGTCGCCGACGAAGAGCATCGATCGTGCACCATAGGTGATGCGCAGGACCAGCGAGTTGTCGTTGGGCCCGCGGTCGGACGAGAACGTGGGGCACGGGGCGAGGACCTCGACGCGCGCACCGCCGATCACGTGCGTGCCGCAGAGGGTGTCCGGCCCGAGCACGGGCACTCGCCGGGCCTCGGCGAACGCCATGAGCTGCGCGTAGCCGCCGCCGGTCCCTTCGGCGCGTCCCTCACCCGTGTCCCAGAGAGCGCCGACGTGCACCGCATCGAGCCCGGTCGCCAGGCCGCCGAAGTGGTCCGGGTGGGGATGCGTGAGCACCACCACCCCGACGTCGCGGCGGCGCCGCGCGCGAAGCTCCGGCGCGAGCACCCGCGCGCCCACGTCGATGGGACTCCCCACGAGCCCTCCGCCGTCGATCACCATGGCCTCGCCGTCCGGCAGATCCACGATCGCCGAGTCGCCCTGCCCGACGTCGAGGAACGTGACGCGCAGCACGCCCTGCGGAGCTCCTGCGCGACGCGCCGCGATCTCGAGCAGTGCGATCCCTGCGGCGGCCACGAGCGCCACGGCTCGCCTGACGCGCACGCCCAGCGCCACCGCTGCGAGCGCTACCGCGAGGACCGCGAGCTGCCAGGACGTCGGTTGCGGGATGTCCGCCGCGAGCGCGGGCGCCGCGAATCCGCGCGCGACGAGTCGCACGAGGACGAGCGCGCCCGACGCGACCGACGCGCAGCCGCTCTCCGCCGCCGGCCACCACGCGAGCATCGCCTGCACGAGGCAGAGCGGCAGCGCCGCCGACTCGCCGACCGGCACGGCCAGGAGATTGGCGATCACGCCCCCCACGGGCACGGTCGGCGCGAACCGCGCGATGATCGGCACGCAGGGCACGCTCGCCGCGAGCGTCGTCGCCGCTGCACGCGCCACGGCGCCCAGTCGCGCGGGAGCGATCGACTCGAGCGCTCGCGCGAAGGGCCTCGCGAACACGAGCAACCCCCCGGTCGCCCCCGCCGACAGGAGGAACGAGAGATCGAACCCGACCAGCGGGTCCACGATCGCCATGGCGAGGAGCGAGACGCCGAACGCGCGCGGCGCGTCGGTCCT
>DATJYG010000028.1:0-5670 GCA_035499695.1 Polyangiaceae bacterium | reverse complement strand
TTCGACGACGCCATCGTCCTCGCGCCACGCGCCGGCTTCCGCGAGGACGCCGAGGCACGGCGCGTCGAGGCTCTCGACCGCATGAACGACACCCGCTGTCCCGCGGCTCGTCAGGCGTTTCTCGCGCGGTACCCCCACGGTCTACACGCCGCCTCGGTGTCCGCGCGATGCCCGTGACACCGGGCAGACCCGTCACCCGCAGCATCGTCCTCCTGGCCACGGCGCTGGGAACGTCCCTCGCCGGAGCGGCACACGCTCAACCCGCGTCGCCGACCTGCGGAAGCACGGGGCGCCCGTGGGTCGAGATCACCGCACCGGCCGACGCGTCGCGCACCGTCAGGAGCTCCGTGGACCTGCTTCGTGCCGAGCTGGCATCCCGCGGCATCGATCTGTGCACCGAGATCCCCGTCAGCGGCGGACCCGCTCCGGTAGCCACGATCGAACTGTCCTCGAGCCCCAGCGAGGTGAGCCTCGACGTCGAAGTGCACGACGCCATGACGGCCAAGCACGTGGGCCGCGAGGTGACCCTCCGCGGTATTCCTCCCGACGGCCGGCCGCTGACGATCGCACTCGCAGCCGACGAGCTGCTGCGTGCGAGCTGGGCCGAGCTGGCCCTTCGAAGCGCGCCGCCGCCACCGCGCCCAGTGCCCGTCGAGGTCACGCGGACGGTTCGGGAGTCGGTCGCCCCGGTGGTGGCACCGGCTCCCTCGCAGCCTCGCGTCCTGCTCGGCGTCGATGCCGCCTTCGAGCACTTCACGTCGGGCGCCTCTCTCTACGGGCCCGACGTGCGTTTCGCGGCATGGATCGTTCCCCGCCTGGCGGCGACCTTGCACCTGGGGCTCCGGTCCGGGTCCGTGATCGGCGCGGCCGACGGCGAGGTGCAACCCGAGGCGTGGCTCGCCGGCGTGGGAGCCCAGCTGACCGTGACCCCGCCCGAGCTGCTTCGCTGGGGGATCGACGCGGTCGCCCGGTTCGACGTCGAGCACGTCTCCTTCACGCCGACACCCGTCGCATCGGCAGTCGGCACGTCCGGGAGCGACTTCGCGCTCGTGGCGGGCCTCGGCGCGCAAACCTGGCTGCGCCTCTTCCCGACGCTGCGCGTGGGCGCTCAGGTCGTCGCGCTGCTCCCGCTTCGTTCGGTGGTGCCGACCGACGCGAAGGTCGACATCGCCGGCGTGTCCGGCTCGGGCGTCGGAGCGATGCTCGGTGTATGGAGCACGCTCTGAATGGGACGAAAGGCGGGCGCGTCGAGGGCGGTGCGCGCCGAGTGGGCGCGCCGCGTGGAGGAGGAGTACCGCTCCGCCTCGATCGCGCAGCACCTCACGCTGTGGCTCATCCAGATCGGAGCGTCACCGGACCTCGTTCACGTCGGCATGCGCATCGCCGACGACGAGATGGTGCACTCGGAGATGAGCCACGCGGTCCTCGAGGCGGCCGGCGGTGGCGGGACGGCGCCCATCCCGAGAGAAACGCTGGAGCTGTCTCGCACGCCGGGCGATGCGCTCGAGCGCGACGTCACGCGCGTGGCCGTGCGCGTCTTCTGCCTCGGCGAGACGGTGGCGGTCCCCCTCTTCCGCCGGCTTCGCGAGGGGTGCACGGTGCCCGTCGCTCGCCGCGCGCTCGATCGCGTCCTGCGCGACGAGGTGCGCCACCGCGACTTCGGCTGGTCCCTCCTCACGTGGCTCCTCGAGCACCCCATGGCGCCGGCGCTGCGCAAGCTCGCGGAGGCTTCGCTTCCCGCCGACTTCGCGCGCCTGCGTGGCGCCTACGGGGCGAGACCGGAGATGACCGAGATCGACGCGAAGGACCGCGCGTGGGGTCTCATGTCCCCTTCCGAGTACGCCGCCGCCACCGAGCGGACGCTGGAGCGCGACTGGATCCCTCGCTTCGGCAAGCTCGGGATCGACGCGCGTCGCGCCTGGTCGGCCTCCGGGTGAATCAGCCCGAGCCGACCTTGGGCGTCGGCTCCTCCGCCGGAGGAGGAGCAGGAGCGGGAGGCGGAGAGCTGCGCTGCTCGAGCGGCCTGACGAACATGGTGGCGAGCGCCTTGAGCGCCTGCAGCGTCACGCCCAGGCGTCGATCCTCCGGCGGCCACACGATGTGGTCGACCGCGAGGCCCTGGAGCACGGCGAACGTGAAGACGGGCGCCACGTCGAAGGGCGACGAGTGCTGGCGGTTCGATGCGAAGAACTCGCGGAAGGCGCCCTGGATGCGCTCGGCGAACTGCTCGGCGATCTCGTTCACGGTCTTGCGGAGCGACGGATCGGTGCGCGCGGCGACGACCAGCTCGAGCCAGGCGTAGAAGGCCTTGTTCGAGGTCTTGTCCCACAGGATGTCGATGACGGCCGCATGCCGGTCGACCCCTTCCGGCAGCTTGGCGAACGCCTCGCGGAACTCCTCGAGGCGCTTGTCGAGCAGGTAACGCACTGCGACGAGCACGAGCCGCTTCTTCGTGGGGAAGTGGTGGAGCTGGGCCCCACGCGACACACCCGCGCGCGCCGCCACCTCGATCGTGGTCGTTCGCGCGTAGCCGACCTCGTAGAGGCAGTCGATCGTCGCGTCGAGGAGGCGCTGCTGCATCGCCTCGCTCCGCTCCTTCTGCGTGCGGCGAGCCCGCGGCTGCGAGGCGGGGGCGATCGGTCTCTTCGCCATCGCCCCAGGGTTATATCACGCTCGCTCGGCTCGCAGCGGCCCAGGCGAGGATTCTGCGCTGTCCAGCGACTCGGGAGGTCGGCCTTCGGTGATCTCCTCCAGAGACCGACCCTCGGCCGAAATCCCGAGCCACCAGGCGACGCCGGCGGCGGCGGCCATGAGGCCGGCGCCGACGAGGTAACCGACGAAGACCTCGTAGCGGCTGCCCGACGCGATGAGCTTCCCGAAGAGCGTCGGCGCCGCCAGGCCGCCGACGCCGGTCCCGACGGCGTAGAAGAAGGCCACCGCCATCGACCGCAGCTCCACGGGAAAGAGCTCGCTGACCGTCAGATACGCCGAGCTGGCGGCCGCCGAGGCCACGAAGAAGACGATGCACCACATGATCGTCTGCGTCACGGCATCGAGCCACCCGTGCGCGAACCCCCAGCCGGTGAGGGCGAGCAGCAGCGCCGCCACGGCGTACGTGGAGGCGATCATCGTGCGCCGCCCGATCGTATCGAACAGCGGGCCGAGGACCAGCGGTCCGCACAGGTTGCCGATCGCGAAGGGCAGCAGGTAGAGGCCCACCCTGCCGGGCGCGATGCCGTAGAAGCGCGTGAGCACCAGCGCATACGTGAAGAAGACGGCGTTGTACGCGAAGGCCTGCGCGATCATCAGCGACAGTCCCAGCGCCGTGCGGCGCGGGTACTCGACGAACAGCACGTGCGCGACGTGGGAGAACGTCGCGCTTCCACGGGCGGTCAGACGAACCGTGCCCGGAGCGGGAGGCAAAGGGCAGCCGCGCGCCACGTCGCGCTCGATCCGGCTCACCACGCTCTCGGCCTGCTCGATGCGTCCGCGGAGCAGCAGCCACCGCGGGCTCTCGGGCAGGCACCTGCGCACCAGGACGATCGAGAACCCCAGGGCGGCCCCGAGGCCGAAGGCGAGACGCCAGCCGATGGCGCGCGGCACGAGTCGCTCGTCGAGGAACACGAGCGACGCGCCCGCGCCGATCGCCGTCCCCAGCCAGTACGTCCCGTTGATGGCGAGGTCCACCCGCCCGCGCAGGCGCGCCGGGATCAGCTCGTCGATGGCCGAGTGCATCGCCGCCGCTTCCCCGCCGATCCCGGCGCCGGTGAGCGCGCGGAAGACCGCGAAGGACACGAAGCCCCACGAGAGGGCGGTCCCGACCGTCGCGGCGAGGTAGAGGCCCAGGGTGACCAGGAACAGGCGCTTGCGCCCGAAGTGGTCCGCCATCTTGCCGAAGAAGAGGGAGCCCACGACGGCGCCCGCCAGGTAGGCGCTCCCTGCCGCGCCGATCTGCGTGTAGCTCAGCGCCAGCGTGCCGGGCTCGCCGAGCACGCTCGCGACCGAGCCGACGATGGTCACCTCGAGCCCGTCGAGCATCCACGCCACCCCCAGCGCCACGACGAGCCGCCAATGCCACGGCGACCACGGCAGGCGGTCCAGCCGCGGAGGAATGGACGACTCGAACTGCGTGCCGGCGCGCAAGCAGGAGCCGCGGTCGCAACGTTCGGGCCCGCCGGATGCTCCTCGCAATCAGGAGCCGCTCGTCCGTGAGCACCTGCTAAACTCGATTCAGTCAGATGTCGCTGAAGATCGACCAGGACCACTCGCGCTTCCGCGCCATCGTCCGCGGCAAGATCCGGCAGAACCTGAGGAAGTACATCTCCCAGGGGGAGCTCATCGGTCGCAAGGGGAAGGACCTCGTGTCCATCCCCATTCCTCAGATCGACATCCCTCACTTCTCCTTCGGCGACCGCCAGCGCGGCGGAGCCGGACAGGGCGAGGGCGAGCCGGGCGACCCCATCGGCGGCGACAGCGACCAGGGCGACGACGGCGACGGGCACCAGGCCGGTCAGGCCCCCGGAGAGCACGCGCTCGAGGTGGACGTCACGCTCGACGAGCTGGCCGCGATCCTCGGCGAGGAGCTCGAGCTTCCGGACATCCAGGACAAGGGCAAGAGCAAGATCATCAACGCGAAGGATCGCTACACGAGCATCCGGCGCGTCGGGCCCGAGTCGCTGCGCAACTTCAAGCGGACGTACCGCGAGGCGCTCAAGCGTCAGATCGCCATGGGCACCTACGTCCCGGGCAACCCGGTCGTCGTCCCCATCCCGAGCGACAAGCGCTACCGCAGCTGGAAGACCGAAGCCGAGCCGGTCGCCAACGCCGTCATCCTCTACATGATGGACGTGTCAGGCTCGATGGGAGACGAGCAGAAGGAGATCGTGCGCATCGAGAGCTTCTGGATCGATGCGTGGCTGCAGAAGCAGTACAAGGGGCTCGAGAGCCGCTACATCATCCACGACGCCGTGGCGCGCGAAGTGGACCGCGAGACGTTCTTCCACACCCGCGAGAGCGGCGGCACGATGATCTCGAGCGCGTACAAGCTGTGCTCGCAGCTCATCGACGACCACTACCCGCCGGAAGAGTGGAACATCTACCCCTTCCACTTCTCGGACGGCGACAACTGGTCGATGGACGACACGCTGCTCTGCGTCGAGATCCTGAAGAACAAGATCCTGCCGCGCGTGAACATGTTCGCCTACGGCCAGGTCGAGAGCCCCTACGGCTCGGGGCAGTTCATCAAGGACCTCAGAGAGCACTTCGGCAAGGACGAGCGCGTCGTCACGAGCGAGATCCGCGACAAGGAAGCCATCGTGGGCTCCATCAAGGAGTTCCTCGGCAAGGGCGCGTAATAGCGCGCGAAGATCCGCCGAGAGTTCGGGCGCGGCGGCATGAAGACACGCGCCTTTGCTCGGAACCTTCGTGTGCCACCGGACGATTCACCGCCGATTCCCTGGCGATCTCCCGTATCCCGCGACGATCTCGGGGAGATCGCGCGCAAATGCACCAGGCTCGCTTCCGAACTTGGCTGACATCGCGTCCCCGCTCCGCTCGATCGAGGGTGATTCCACGCGGCATCGCGCGTGACCATTCGTCAACTGCTCGCGACCCTCGCCCCGTCTCGCATGACCTCCGCGGAGTCTCCCGCGACCTTCGCTCATTCGGCCA
>DATJYG010000027.1:0-5676 GCA_035499695.1 Polyangiaceae bacterium | reverse complement strand
GCCGCAAGGAAGAAAACCGCCGCCGCGAGCCGCCAGAGGGAGCCCCGGGCCATCAATCCATTTGTATCATCCGAGGCTGTCCCGAGCGGCAATTTCGGCCCTGAACATGGCCTGTCGTCGCGCGAACACGTCCTCCAGGCGCGCATGTGCGCCGGGGTCGGGCACGTGGCGATGAAGCCCTCCGGCATCCTGCAGCCATCGGCGGCCGATGGCAGGTTCGCGGATCGATCCGGTGCCGAGGCCCGCGAGCACGGCCGCTCCCGCCAGCGTGCCGCCCGACTGCGCAGACCAGAGGAGCGGCGTTCCCAGGGCGTCGGCCAGCGTTTGACGAAGCAGGGCGCTCTTGCCCGCGCCGTTCGTGGCAATCACTTCGTGCAGCTGCAACCCCGTGGCTTCCGCCACGGCGAGCGAGTGGCGGAAGCTCAGGGCGATGCCCTCCAGCAGCGCCCGGTAGAGGTGCCCTCGGCCGTGGTGGAGAGCGAGACCCGAGAAGACGCCGCGGGCTTGCTCGTCCCAGATTGGCGTGCGCTCCCCCTGCAGGTACGGGAGCACGACCACTCCGTCGGCGCCCGGCGGCGCACCAGCGGCCTCCGCCTCCAGCGTCCCCCACGGCGTGTCGGGGCCGAAAGTGCGGCGGAACCACTCGAGCGCCGCGCCGCAGAGCGTGCCCGCGAGGACGAGCCACCGTTCCGCGCCCACGTGGTGGCTGTTCAGCAGGCGCGAATCGAAACGTGGCGCGCGGGTCGGCAGCAGCAGGTTGCCGGCGGTGCCGAGCATGAGGCACGCCTCGCCCTCCTCGACGACGCCCGCGCCCAGCGCGCACGCCGCGAAGTCACCGCCACCGGCGACGACCGGCGTCCCCTCACGCACGCCGGTCGCGGCGGCCCCGTCGCGTGTGACTCCGCCGAGAACCTCGTGGGCCCGCACGATTGGGGGAAGGAGCTGCATCGGCACGCCGACCGCTCTCGCCGCTTCTTCGGACCACGTGCCGGAGCGCGCGTCGAAGAGGGGCGCGCAGAGCATCGCCGTCGACGGGTCACACGCGGCGATGCCGGTCAGTCGCATCGCCACGAACGCGTGCGACTGCAGGACCAGGGCCGCCGCCTCGAGCGCGCGCGGCTGGTGGGTCCGCAGCCAGGCGAGCTTGGGGCCCAGGAAGTAAGGGTGCATCCGGTTGCCACCGATGGTCTCGGCGCGGCCCGGCCCGAGCGCCGTGTCGAGCGCGCGCGCCTCCTCCGACGCGCGCACGTCGAGCCACAGGATGGCCGGTGCCAGCGGTCGGCACGATGCATCGACGAGCACCGCCGTCGGCGCCTGGCCGACCACTCCGACGGCCTCGATCCGGTCGGCTCCCACGCGCTCGACGACGCTCCTGCACACGCGCGTCACAGCAGCCCACCATGACTCGGCATCGGCCTCGGCCCATCCGGCGTGAGGGGCGTCGTGCTTCCATCCCTCGCTCGCCTCGGCGAGCACTCGCCCGTGCTCGTCGAGCACGCCGACGCGCACCCCCGTCGTGCCGACGTCGATGCCGAGGAGGCCGAGGGAGCTGCTCACTTGATCCACATCGCTTCGAGCTTCGCGTACGTGCTCGACGACTCCTTCACGGTGACCGTCGCCGTCTTGAGGCCGGTCATCTGGAGCATCCCCTCCATGCGCCCAGCGACCGACTGCCAGAGGCCGAAGTTGTACCCGGACGCGCCGCGGATGCGCCCGAGGGCGTAACCCTCGCGCCGGTCGGTCCACTCCGCCGAGCCCTGGGAGTTGTACTGCGACCAGATGCGCGGCGCGCGGTCCCAGATGGTCTCGTACGAGACGGCCCGCACGAACACGCGATACAGCCCGCCGAAGTCGATTCGGGCGGCTTCGATCCCGATGCTGTGCGACTCGTCCCACTTGCCGCCGCCGAGCACGTCGCGCACCGCGACCTGCAGCGTCGCGCTCACCTCGACGTCGTACCACTGCACCGGGAGCACGTGCTCGATCTGGTCGCGCACGTGCTTCGGCACCGCCCCCTTCACCGCCTTCAACCTCTCGGGACCGTGCAGCTTCTCGATCGCGAGCAGGAGGCTGCGAATGCCCGCCCCTCGGATCTGCACCGATCAGCCTCTGATTCTCTTGACGACGGCCATGACTTCCTCGTCGCGAAGGATGTGGCTCGTTGCCTTCGCCGCCTCGAGGATCGCCGCGACCAGGTCCTCGCTAGGCTCGATCTTGCGCTGGCGCAGCCAGTAATTGACGTTGGAAGCGCCGCTCATGAAGCCGATGCCGATCTCCTGGTGCCGTCCGAACATGCCGGCCGGGACGCCGCTGTAGACGCGGTCCGCAAGCCACGCGTCGCCCTTCTGCATCGCCTTGATGATTGCCGCGGCGTGAACGCCCGTCGCGGTGCGGAAGGCATCGCGTCCCACAAGCGGGTAGTTGAGCGGGACCTGCCAGTGCACCGCGCGCGCCACGGTCTCGCAGTACTCGACGAGCTTCGTGAGATCGCGCTCGGGAGCGGCGCCGGAGGCGCCCGCGTCCTGCCCCAGTCCGAGCTGCCCGAGGAGGCGCAGGTTCATGAGCAGGAGCTCCATCTGCGCATTGCCGACGCGCTCGCCGATGCCGAGCGCCGTCGCGTGAACCCGGTCGGCGCCGAACTCGAGCGCCCAGATGGCGTTCTCGAGGGCGAAGCCGCGGTCGTTGTGCCCGTGCCAGTCGATGCCGACGTTTGCGCCAGTGCCCGCGATGACGCTGCGGGTGAATTGCACGAGGTTGCGCACTCCGTCGGGCGTGGCGTGCCCCACGGTGTCCGAGAGGCATACGCGGCTCGCACCGTGATCGACGGCCATGCGGAAGAGCGTCGTCAGCGCGTCGGGTCGCGAGCGCGTCGTGTCCTCGGTGACGAACGCGACCGGCAGACCCGCCTTGACCGCGACGTCGATGGCCTCGGCGCTGCGCTTGGCGATGAGCGAGACATCCCACTGCTCGACGTACTGGCGGATCGGGCTCGACCCGATGAACGCGTAGACCTCGATCGGGATGCCGGCGCGCTGGCTGACCTCGATCATCGGGGTGATGTCGCCCACCACGGTGCGACCCGCCGCCGCGATCTTGATCTTCATCTTGCAGGAGGCGACCTCCTTGCACATCGTCAGCACGTCATCGAACGCGCGCTTGCTGCTGCCCGGCAGGCCGATGTCGGCCTCGTCGATGCCGAGGTCCTCCATCAGGTGGAGGATGCGGAGCTTGTCCTCGATGGGCGGGTCCTCGACGCTCGGGTTCTGCAGGCCGTCGCGCAGGGTCTCGTCGAACAGCGTAAACCGCTGGGGGACGAGCCGACCTTTGCGATTCAGCTCGTTCCAGTCGAAGATGAACTCCCCCGCTCGGTCCGCATCGGTCATAGCGGGCATTGTCTTACCACCAGAGTATAGGCCAATGAGCGACAGCAAGCTGCAGTCCGCCCAGCTTCAGGTTGTGCTGCCCGGTACGCGCGCGAGCTTCAGGCGGCGCGTCATCGAGGCGATGCGCGAGCTCGTGCCCGCCACGGGCGGCTTCTCCTTCTTCGGCAAGGAGGACGGCCGCGCGTACGCCGACGCGACGCGTCTCGTCGATTCCGTGGCCGTCGCGGGTCCTCAACCCCGCGACGACGGCCATCACCTCAAGCTGTCGGCTGCGTTCGGGTTCGACCCGAAGAGCGTCGTTGCCGCGCCGCGGCGCGCGTACGTGTCGTCCGAGCTCTGGCCCGAGAGCGAGCGGGCGCGCCTGCCGTACTTCGCGGAGTGCTCGGCGCACGACGGGTTCGTGCACGCGCTGCTCCTGTTCCTGCACGAGGGCGGCGTGCTCTTCGGCCTGGCAGGGCTCGAGCGACGCGCGTCGGAGGGAGAGTTCGGCGAGGGCGAGAAGAGGGCGCTGGAGGAGCTCGCGCCGTTCGTCGTCGCCGGCGCGCGGGCCCAGCTCCAGTACGACGAGCTGTCGCGCGAGGCGGCGGCGCTGCGGGCGCTCGGCAAGGTGAGCGGCGTCGTCTACGTGGTGGACCGCGATCGCAAGCGCGTCGTGTGGGCTGCCGATCGCGAGCACGGCATCGACTGGGACGACGACGTCGCGCCGATCGAGGAGCAGCTGGTGGACGCCGCCGAGCAGTCGCTCGCCGCGCGCCAGAGGGGTGATGCGTTGCCCACGCCGCCGCGCTTGCCGGCAGGCACGTTGGTCGCGGTGGCACGCATCGAGGACGAACCCGTCTTCGGTGGTGCGCGCTGCGCGGCGGTGCGCGTCGAGGCGCCGAAGAAGCCCGGGCCCATCGAGGGCCTGAGCAAGCGCGAGCGCGAGATCGCGCGTCTGCTGGTCGCCGGCTACAGCGGCGTCAACGTGGCGGCGATATCGGGTCTGAGCGAGAACACCGTGCGCACCTACGTGCGGCGTCTCTACGCGAAGCTCGGCGTGAACAACCGAGCGGATCTCGTGCGCAAGCTCGTCTCGCCCGAGGTCGCGCCGTCCGGTCCGCCGTCATCGCACATCGCGCCGCCGCCCGACTCGGCGCTGGTCGGTGGGGACGACACGCTGGACTGACCGCCGTGGAAAGCGCGCCCGCGCGTCACTGCGTTCGCTTGATGATGTGGAAGCCGAAGGGCGTCTCGACCGGATCGCTCACCTGGCCGACCGCGAGCGCGAAGGCCGCGGCGGCGAAAGCCGGATCCATGGCATCGCGGGTGAACTTTCCGAGGCTGCCCATTCGATCGACCGATCCTGTGTCGTCCGAGTACTCCTTGACCACGTCCTCGAATGGCGTGCCGGCGCGGATCTTGGCCAGGGCCTCTGCGGCTCGCGCCTTCGCATCCGCCTTGCTGCGAGTGACGCCCTTCGGCGCGCGCTTGGCGCCTCTGTAAGCCACGAGCACGTGCTGCGCGATGATCGCGTCGGGCGGCGGGGCGGGGGCGGCAGACGCGGTCGCGCTCGCGACGACGGCGGGCGCTGACGTCGCCGTCGACGGGGCCGAGGAAGGCTCGGTGGGCACGCTGGAGGCCGGGCCGGCGCTCGAGGGGCCCTTGTCGCAAGCTGACACCAAGACGAGCCCCACGACCGCAGCGATCCACGCTCGCATGCGACAAGGGCTATCACATGGACGCTACAATCGGCCGCCCGATGACTTCGAGCTTCACTCCGGTGTCGTCGATCATCGGCGGGGTCCTGCTCGGGATCGCCGCGTCGACGCTCCTCCTGGCCAACGGCGAAGTCTGCGGCATCAGCGGCATCATGGGAGGCGCCGCCTTCGCGAGGCGCGCCGGTCGCGTCTGGCGCATCGTGTTCCTCGCGGGCCTGGTCGCAGGCGGCGTGCTGGTCGCGTGGGCGGACCGGTCGGCCTTGGCCCTCGCGTCCGAGCAGTCGATATGGCTGGCCGCCGCCTCCGGTGTCCTCGTCGGCATCGGGACGCGCATGGGCGAGGGCTGCACGAGCGGCCACGGCCTCTGCGGCATCGCGCGCTTCTCGGGGCGATCGATCGTGGCGACCCTCGTCTTCATGGCGACGGGCGCCGCCACCGTGTTCGTCGTGCGTCACCTGTTCGGCGCGGGCGCGGGGGCGCCATGAAGCGCGTCCTGGTCGCGTTCGCGTGCGGTGTGCTCTTTGCGTTCGGCCTGGCGATCTCGGGAATGACGCACCCGAGCAAGGTCCTCGCGTTCCTCGACTTCGCGGGCGCGT
>DATJYG010000026.1:0-12238 GCA_035499695.1 Polyangiaceae bacterium | reverse complement strand
GGACGTCGATCCTCGACCTCGTGTGGCAGCATCGTTACTGACCAGGCATGTCGCGCGACGAGATCGTCTCCCTGGGGCTCATCGGAGCCTTCGCGCTGCTCGTCACCGCGCATCTCACGCTCGTCGCCGGCCTCGCGGCCCGACAGCCGCGATGGCGCGCATTCGTCGCGCTCGTCGCGGCGCCGCTCGCACCGTGGTGGGGGCTACGGGTGGGCATGAGGCGACGAGCCGTGACATGGCTCGCCGGCGCGATCGCGTACGTCGCGTTCTTCCTGCTCGCGCGCGGGTGATCGATTGCGTCAGCTCGGCGGGAGCACAATCGACTTGCACGCATCGATCGCGTCCTTCGGCGGCGCGTTCTTGGGCTGGTACGCGAAGGAGCATTTCAGCGTCAGGCCCGAGGGGCCCTTCACCAGCGTCACGACGCGCTCGTAGTCCTGGTGCGAGCCCTGGAACCACTTGCCGCCGCCCGGCAGGTCCCCCTTCTTCTCCAGCTTGTCGCCGCCGAACTTCAGCTCGCTCTCGACGTCCTTGGCCTGCTCGGCGATCGAGGTGCTGTCGTAGGAGACCATCAGGTTGTCGGTCTGCGTGCCGGTCTCGTACGAGATCGAGCCCTTCGTCGGCGAGATGCGCGGCTCCCTCACGGAGTACGACGCCGGGAGCTTGATGCAGAACGCGGGCACCGGGTTTCCGGTGAGACCGGGCGGGCATTTGGGGGCGGGCGCCGCGGCGCTGGCGGCGGCGCTCGGGGAGGCGCTCGCGCTGGTCGCGGCGGCGGGCGCGCTCGCCGACGGCGCGGGGGGCGCGCTCGCGGAAGGCTGACCGGACGCGCCCTTGGCGTCGTCCTTGTCGCACGCGAGGAGGGAGAGCGGGAGAACGGCGGCGAGCGCGAGCGAAGATCGGGCGTGTCGCATGGGGTCGCGAGGGTACCACGACGGTCGCGTGGCCTCGCGAGACCGAAAGCCGCTGGCGCGAGGGGACGCGCGGTGATCACGCGGTGGGCGTGTGATTGCATCCGGACTGTCCGGTGCGGATCGTGCTCCGTGGGGGCGGCACGATGGCTCGGGCTCGCGTTTCGATGCTGGTCGGTCTCGCGGCTGTCCTGGTCGGTTGCTCCTCGTCGAGCGCTGGGGGGTTCGGCGACGCGGGGCTCGCCGGCGACGACGGGGGTGCGGGGATGGACGGGAGCGCCGGGGGCAGCGGAGGCGCGAGCGGCAGCAGTAGCGGCGGGGCGAGCGGCAGCAGCAGCGGTGGGGGTGGTGGTAGCAGCAGCGGAGGTGGGAGCGGGAGTGGCGGGGCGGGCGACGGTGGTGGCGACGCGGGGTGCGGAGAGTTCACCGGGGACACGACGCCCACGTGCTCGAAGGACGGGAACTCGCTGGGCGTGTGCGCGAGCGGTGTCGCGAACGTGACGCCGTGCCCGAACGGCTGTCTGCGCGAGCCCTCGCCCCAAGCTTCGATCTGCATGGGCACGAGCCCGACGAACTTCGGCTGCAGCGGGTCGTACGGAACGGTGCCGGTCGACGACGGCAACTACTACCTCACGAGCTTCGGTTGCTACATCGACGCGAATGGCAACGTGCAGACCGATCCCGGCGACAACTGCATCCCGTCGTGCCTCTCGAAGGCGATCCAGGCCGGCCTGTGCCCTGCCGGCAGCCAGGGGCCCGACTGCGAGGAAGCGATCGACTGGTACACGGCCGACGGCGCGCGCTTCGGGTGCCTCGCGCGTGTCCGCGTCACCAATCCCGCGAACGGCAAGGCCGTCATCGCCGTCGCTCTCGACTACGGACCCTCCTGCAGCGTCGAGAACGGCGTGAACCACGCGGTGCTCGACGCGAGCGGCCGCATCGACGACTACCTCTTCGGCGGTCCGGAGGGCGCGAGCGACATGGCCACCGTGCACGTCGTGCAGGTCGACGACTCGACGCCGCTCGGCCCCATCTAGTGGTGCGCCGCCTGAGCAGGCGGGCCCACGATCGCGCGGACCGCGCCGATTGCCTCGTGCGTTCCTGCGACGGCGAGGACGTCGTCGCCATGCAGCTCCTCGTTCGGACTCGGGACCGTCACACCCGACTCGCGGGCGATCGCGAGCACGGACGCGCCGGTAGCGGCACGCAAGTCCAGCTGCGCCAGCGACCGACCGACGGCGCGACTCTCCGGGCTCACCTTGACCGCTACCGGCTCGCCGATCCCGGGCAGGCGCTCCCGGATGACCTCGAGCACCTGCTCTTCCTCGGTCAGCGATCCAGGGTGCGCCTGCGCGGCCAGCGCACCGACGATTATCTGCACGCCAGCCTCCACGTGCTCCTCGAGGTTCGACGCGCTTCTCCAGAACAGCCCGCCGGAGATGACGGCGAGCACGCCGAGGATCAGGGCGTTTGCCCAGCCGGGCAGGAAGGGCTCGAGCACCGCGAGGACGGGCATGCCCACCACGAGGAACACCGCGATCTGCAGCGCGACCAGCAGCGCCCTTCGAGGCGCCGCTCCGAGGTCCGCCTGGCCGGATGGCGACAGGGGCAAGGCCGCCTTGGCCAGCGCCAGGCCGAGCTCCCGAGCGAGCCGGAAGATGCCGACGACGAGAGGGGTCGCGAGCAGCGCGCACGTCAGGATCACGGCCCATCGGGTGATCTCGGCCGAGATCCCGAGCGTGGCCGATACCCAGCGCTCCATCCTCGGTAGCAGCATGGCCACCGCGACGACGATCCCGGTCAAGAGGGCCGCATCGACGACCAGGAGCTTCGCGAGCCTCCTCGCTCTCGATCTGACGGCGCCATCGGCAGGCGCTGCCCGGAGCCGATCGAGCCACGTACCGTAGAGGCATGCGAACGTCTGGAGCGGCCTCGGAAGCGACCGATCGAGCCAGGCCGCCACGGGTCCGGCCCAGCGAACCGACCATGGTGTGGTCAGGGTCGTGATGCACGATACGGCGACCGCTATCGGATAGAGGAAGCTACGCGTGGCCCCGAGGGACGTGCCGAGACCCGCGATGATGAACGAGAACTCGCCGATCTGGGCCAAACTCATGCCCGCTTGCATCGACGTGCGCGTGCCGTTGCCGGTGAGAAAGGCCCCGAGCGACACGGCGAAAACCTTCCCTGTGATGACGAGGGCGGTGAAGACGAGCACGGGCACCCAGTGCCGCGCGAGGACTGCGGGATCGATGAGCATGCCGACCGACACGAAGAACACGGCTCCGAACAGGTCGCGCACCGGGACGACCAGGGGCTCGATGGTCTTCGCCCCACCGGATTCGGCGACGAGCGAGCCCGCGAGGAACGCGCCGAGCGCCACGGAGTAGCCGAGCTCCTCCGCGAAGAGGGCGGCGCCGAAGCATATCGCCATGCTGACGACGAGCGTCGTCTCGGGCCGCTTCAGGCGATCGACGACGCGCAAGATCCGCGGGACGAGCAGGAGTCCCACCACCAGGACGGCCGCGAGGAACAGCGCCATGCGCCCGCCCGCGCGCGCGAGCGTGCCGGCCGACATCCCGCCGGACGCCACTGCCGTGAGCACCGCCATCAGCAGCACTGCGATCAGGTCCTCCACGATCAAGACGCCCACGACGAGCTCTCGCAGCTTCCCTTCGACTCGCTGCTCGTCGAACACCTTCGCGATGATCGTGGTGCTCGAGATGGCGACGATCGCTCCGGCGAAGACGCTCTCGAGCGGCGTCCACCCGAACGTGCGGCCGACCAGGTACCCGAGCCACATCATGATGCTGGACTGCACGATCGCGGTCACCGCTGCCGTGGGGCCGACGCGCAGGAGCTTGCCGAGGCTGAACTCGAGCCCGAGAGCGAACATGAGGAGGATGACGCCCAGCTCGGAGAGGACCCCGACGGTCTCGGAGCTCGCGACCAGCGGAACCGGCACGTGCGGCCCGATGATCACGCCGGCCACGACGTAGGCCAGCACGATGGGCAGGTGGAGCCGCTGGAACAGGGCCGTCGTGACGGCCGCGATGCAGAACACGAGCGCGACGGCTCGCAGTGCCTCGTCGGCGCCCTGCATGCGACAAGCAACGGTCGTGCACCGTTCCGGGGGCCCCGGCGGCCGGCGGAGCTGCCGGGCGCCAACCCGACCGTGCGAGACTCGCGGCCGCCCACGTCGCGAAGACCGCGATGGCCAGAACGAGCACCAGACGCGCGTCGATCGCTTCCAGTCCGAGGAAGCTCCTGAGCCCTGGAATGACGACGGTCAGCGCCTGCACGAGTACACCGAACGCCACGGCGCCGTGCAGGACGAAGTTGACCCGGCCTCGGCGCGCCGCCCATCGCGCCGGATAGACGGAGACGAGCTTCCCCACGGACTCGTACAGGAACAGCATCGTGCGCGTGGCCAGCGCCCCGTAGCCGACCATCGGAAGAGCGATGAGCAGCGCGATGCCGAGCGCACCCTTGAACGCGCCGGTCACGAAGATGAACCACTTGGACGGAGCATCGAGCAGACCGCTCCGGGGCGGTCGCGGCAGCCGGTCCATCAGGCCCGAGGAGCGATCGAGAGCGAGCGCCAGCGCGGGCGGGCCGTCGCCGAGGAAGTTGATCCAGAGGAGCTGCAGCGCGGTGAGCGGCACGAGCAGCAACCCGCTCGTGTCGTGCAGCCCGGCCAGGTAGGCCACCGCGGCGCCGGTCACGACGAGGGCGATCAGCGCGACGTTGGTCGAGAACGTGAAGCGGATGAAGCTCTGGATGTTCTCGTAGATGCCGCGCCCCTCCTCGACGGCTCCGACGATGGTGGTGAAGTCGTCGTCGAGCAGCACGAGGTCGGCCACTTCACGCGCCACTTCGCTCCCGCGCTTGCCCATCGCGATACCGACGTCGGCGCGCTTGAGCGCCGGCGAGTCGTTGACCCCGTCCCCGGTCATCGCGACGATTTCCCCGTCGGCCTGGAGCGCCTCGACGAGCCGCAGCTTGTGCTCGGGGCTCACCCGGGCGAAGACGTTCGCTCTCCGGACCTCGGCGCGCAGCGCCTCTTCCGACAGCTGGTCGAGCTCCTCTCCGGTCACCACCTCGATGCCGCGCATGCCGGTCGCCTCGGCGATCGCCCGGGCCGTCGCGGGGTGGTCGCCGGTGACCATGAGCACGCGCACTCCGGCCCGCTCCGCCGCGCGTAGAGCGCTCGGGACTTCCGCACGCGGAGGATCCCAGAGGGTGACCAGTCCGAGCCAGGTCCAGGATTCGTCCGTCGAGCCTTCCGCTCGGGCCAGCCCGAGCACGCGATGCCCACTCGACGCCGCCCCTTCGGCGCGCGATGCCCAGGTCGCGCGCGCATCGGCGGAGAGCTCGCTCCGCGAGAGGACCGCCTCGGGCGCGCCCTTGACGTACGAGACGAGCCGCGCCCCTTCGCTCACCGTGACGCGCATGTACTTCCACGCGCTGTCGAACGAACGCTCGGCGCGCCGCGGGTGTGCGCGGTGCTCGGCGGCGACGTCGAGGCCCTTTGCACGCCCGTGGTCGAGCAGCGCGATCTCGAGAGGATCGCCCACACGCGCGCCCAGGTCGGCGTCGTTGGCGAGGACCATGGCCTTCAGCGCGCCGCGCTCATCGCTCGCGGCAACCTCCCTCACCGACATGCGGTTCTCGGTCAGGGTCCCCGTCTTGTCTGTTGCGATGACCGTGACCGACCCGAGCGACTCGACGGCAGTCAGCCGCCTGACGAGGGCGTTGCGCTTGGCCATCCGCTGGACGCCCAGGGCCAGCGTCAGGGTCACCACCGCCGGCATGCCCTCTGGGATGGCCGCCACGGCCAGCGCCACCGCGAACATGACGACCTCGTCGAGCCGCCCGACGCCCTCGGTGAGGATGCCGAGCACGATGAGCAGCACGACGAGGCCGCCGATCGAGCGCGCGATCTGCGTCCCGAGCACGTCCAGCCGACGCTCCAGCGGCGTCTTTTCGCGCGCGATCGTCCCTAGGCTCGTGGCGATGCGCCCCATGGCGCTACGGGGACCCGTGCGGGAAACGCGAAAGGAACCCTTGCCGCGCACGACGAGTGTCCCGCTGTGGAGCTCCGCACCGACGGCCTTCTCGACGGGAACCGATTCGCCGCTCAACACCGATTCGTCGGCCATGACCCCACCGCCGTCGAGGAGCTGCCCGTCCGCCGGCAAGCGCTCCCCAGCTTCGATCCGCACGAGATCCCCGGGCACGAGCGTGCGTCCCGGCACGCGTACGAGCCGCCCGCCACGAACGGCCCACGCGAACGGCGCCGTCAGCGTGCGCAGCTCCGCCAGTGCCTCCTCCGAGCGAAGCTCTTGGAGCGTGCCCAGCCCCGCGTTGAGCAGGAGCACGACCGCGATGACCGCGCCCTCGACGGGCCATCCTTCGAAGCGGTCGTAGAACCAGTCGCCGACGTCGAACAGGACGGCGAAGACGAGCACGTAGATGAGCGGGCTCCGGAACTGGCGCACGAAGCGGAGCCACACGGGATCGGGCTTGGCCTCGGGTAGCTCGTTCGGGCCGTGCTCCCGCAGGAGCTGCTCGACCTCGTGCGGAGAGAGTCCGTCCCTGGCGCTGCTCATGATGACAGGTCCCCCTGAGCGTGGACGTTGCACGGCGGACACCACGACGGGCGCTGGTCGATGGCTCGAGGGCGAATCGGCACCGGTATCACCGTGGCCGTGCTCGCGGCGGCCGCTGGCCTGGTCCTGCTCGCGCTCTGGGCGCCGCTCGTGCTGGCCGCCTGGATCGCCGATCTGGTGCAGCCCGTCGTGCGCCGGCTCGAGCGGGCGCTCGGGGGTCGGCGCGCGGCCGCCGGCGTGCTGACGGTGCTGGTGGTCCTCACCGTCGGCGTGCCGGTGGTGACGAGCGCGGTCGTGCTGGCCGACCGCGTACGCGAGATCGTGATCGACGCCCTCCACGCGGGCACGCCCGAAGGTGCGCTGCGCGACGTGCTCGCGAGCGGTCAGCTGGTGAAGGAACACGGCGCCGAGATCTGGCGGATCGCGCTCAGGCTGTGGTCGGCGTCGGTCGGCGTCGTCGTCGGCGTCGTCGTGTTCGTCGTGACGCTCTACGGCCTCAGCGTGGGCGGGTCGCGCCTCTACCTGCGGATCGCACGCGGGTTGCCGATCGACCCTGGGGTGCGGCGCCGCATCGTCGCCGCCTTCCGCGAGACGGGGCGTGGCCTTCTCGTCGGAACCGGGGGCACGGCGCTCGTCCAGGGAACCGTCGCTGCCGTCGCCTACGCGGCGCTCGGCGTGGAGAACCCGGTCACGCTCGGGCTGCTCACCGGGCTGGGCTCGATCGTCCCGGGGGTGGGCACGGCGACCGTCTGGCTGCCCGTCGCGGTGGGGCTGGCACTGATGGGTCAGCTCGTGCGAGCGGCCATCTTGCTCGCGCTCGGCCTCGGCGTGATCTCGACCGTCGACAACGTGCTCCGCCCGTGGCTCGCGCGGCTCGGCCGTCTGCGCCTGCCGGCGCTCGTCGTGTTCGTCGCCATGATGGGCGGATGGCGCCTGATAGGTGGGTGGGGATTGATTCTCGGCCCCTTGCTCATCCGGCTCGGCGCGGAGGCCCTCTCCATCGCAAGCGGACGCGCCCCACCGGGCCACGCCTCGGGCACGCTTTTCGGATCGGTCCCTTCTCGTGGAATTGCAGAAGATCGAGCGCCGAGCCCCGGCCGGGGCGGCAGCGCTCCAGCGCCTCATGGCGGGCAATGACCGCTTCATGCACGACGTGCGAAGCGTGGATGTGCTCGCGGCGCCGCTTCGACGGCAGGCTCTGGTCGAAGAGCAGCATCCCTTCGCCGTCATTCTCTCGTGCTCGGACTCCCGCGTACCGGCAGAGATCGTGTTCGACCAGGGCCTGGGCGATCTCTTCGTCGTCCGTGTCGCCGGCAACGTGGTCGCACCGTCACTGATCGGTAGCGTCGAGTTCGCGGCGTACACGTTCGGGACGCCTCTGGTGATGGTGCTCGGCCATACGCGCTGCGGCGCCGTCGCCGCGGCGATCGACGCGATGCGCGGCGAGAGCTCGGCCCCATCCACGAACATCGGCGACATCGTCGAGCGGATCCGTCCCGCGGTGCAGGAGGTGCTGCGACCGGGCCTCGCCCGCGACGAGCTCCTGGCCCAGGCCGTACGCGCAAACGTGCGCGCGTCGGTGCGTCAGCTCCGCGCCGCGAGCCGCATGCTCGAGCAGCTCGTGACCGCCGACCGGCTCACCGTGCTGGGGGCCGAGTACGCGCTCGAGACCGGCGAGGTGCGTCTCCTCGACTGACGGATGTCCGACGTCCTCACTCCCCCTCCGAGGTTCTGGCGGTACGCGTTCGCGTATCGCGGGAGCGCGACTCCCCAGGTCCTCCCGGGGGTCCTCGTCTTCTCGGGGCTGGCCGCGGTGGTCGTGCTGCTTCACGAGCGGTTCCCCGTCGTGGAAGTTGCGGTCGGCCCCATCGAGGTCTCGGGCGCCGCGCTCGCCCTCCTCCTCGTCCTGCGCACGAACGCCGGTTACGAGCGCTGGTGGGAGGGCCGAAAGCTCTGGGGAGGCATCGTGAACCAGAGCCGGAACGTGGTCATCGGTGCGCTGGCCTACGGGCCCGTCGAGCAGAGCTGGAGGGAACAGGTCGTCCGCTGGTCGGCTGCGTTTCCTCACGTCGTCCGTCGAAGCCTCCGGGGTCAGCGAGACCTGCCCGAGGTGTGCGAGCTCCTCGGGCAGCCCACGACCCGGGAGATCGCAGGCGCTCAGCACATGCCGTCGTTCGTGGCCAGCCGGGTTGCCGCACTCCTTCGCCGCGGACGCACGCGGTCGCCGGAGGACGGGCTCGACGGATTTGCATTCGAGAACGTCGACGAGCAGAGGGCGCTGCTCGTCGATCACGTCGGCGCCTGCGAGCGCATCCTCAAGACACCGCTGGCATTCGCCTACGCCGTCATGATCCGGCGCTTCATCGTCATCTACCTCGCGCTCGTGCCCTTCGGCCTCGTCGACACCGTCGGCTGGGCCACGCCGTTCGTCACGATGTTCGTCTCCTACCCGATCCTCGCCCTCGACTACATCGGGACGGAGCTGCAGAACCCCTTTTCCGAGAGCAGCCTGAGTCACCTGCCGCTCGACGAGATATGCGCGAGCCTGCAGGCCAACCTCTTGGCGATGCTGGACGTGGAGCGCGGACAGACGTCGCACGACTGAGCCGGCGAGCGCGATGATGGGCATCGTGCGTGCAAGCAGATGACGGCGGAGGTGCGTCCGTGATTGCCAGTCCCAGCCCGCTACGAGCTTCGGTCGAGCCGCATGACAACCCGTCCGGTTGGGCCATGATTTTGCGCGGAGTGATCGCGGTGGTCTTCGGCGTCATCGTCTTGCGCAACCCGACCCTCGCCGCGACCACGTTGGTCATCTTGTTCGCCGTCTACGCGTTCATCGATGCCGGCATGGACTTCTTCACGGCCGCGCGACGCGGTCGGGCCGGCCTTCGGTGGGGCTGGTTCGTCTTCGAGGGGATCGTGAGCGTCGCCCTCGGCGTGCTCGCGCTCGCACTCCCGGGGATGACCATCTTCCTGGCCGTGCTGCTCATCGGTCTCCGGGCCCTCGTGCTCGGGACTCTGGAGCTCGCCGCGGCCTTCTCGGGGAAGGCCGTCGAGTCGCGCTGGCTCATCGGCATCGCCGGCGCCGTCTCCATACTGTTCGGTATCCTCCTGCTGGCCCGACCGGCCGCTGGCGCCGTGGCGCTCTTGTGGATGATTGGCGCCTACGCACTGGTCTTCGGCGTGCTGCTGTTCGGGCTCGGCCTGCGCATGCTCTGGACGGGTCACGAGGAGACCCACGTGCATCCGCCCGCGGCAACGCCCGCGTGACCGTCGCGTTTCCTCCATGAATGGGCCCGCCGCGCGCCCGGCGGGCCCCGTGATGAAAGAAAAAGGGCCTGCCGGGCCGGCGGTGGGACCAGGGAAAGAAGAAAAAGGGCCCGCCGGAGCGGCGGCAGGACCTTGGTCAGGAGTGAAGGGGCCCCCCGAACAGCCGGCGGGATCAGAGAAAGAAGGAGAAGGGCCTGCCCGCGAGGCGGCGGGCCCTGGCTCACGCGGAAAAGGGCCTGCCGGGCCGGCGGGGGGACCATGCGAAGACGAAACCGGGCCCGGCGCGCACCCGGCAGAACCGGGGAATCACGAAAAAGGGCCCGCCCGGCGCGCGGCAGGACCAGACATCGACGAAGAAAGGCCCGCCTGCCGGCCGGCGGGACCTGGGAATGGAACAAGAGGGCCTGCCGGACGCGCGGTGGGCCCTCGGCGGGATGAAAGAGGGCCCATCGCCTGCCCGGCGGGCCCTCCGCATCGAAGGAGCTATCCTCGGCGCGACGGAGAATGCCGGGATGACAGCGAGCTTGAAACGAGTGCGGGCGGCGCTTCACAAGCCCACCAACGCGTCGCAGCTCGTCATCTACACGGGCCTCGTCATCGAGAAGATGACGAACAATCCCTGGTTCCCCCAGCCCTTTCCCCCGCTGGCAAGGGTCCAGGCCGCGGCGCAGGCGCTCGACGTCGCCCAGACCAACACGCTGATCGGGGCGAAGGGCCTCGCGGACAAGCGAAACGCGGCGCGCGCCAAGCTCTCGAACCTGCTCGAGCAGCTCAGGGCCTACGTGGAGGGCGTCGCGAACGAGAATCTCGAGTTCGCGCGCTCCATCATCGAGAGCGCCGCGATGGACGCTGTGATGCCGCGTTACCCGCAGCTGGCGCCATTCCGCGTGAACCTCGGAAAGGAGCCGCACGCGGCCGATCTCGCGTGCAAGGCCGGACCCAAGGGGTGCGGCTACTGCTGGCAGATGAGCACCGACGGCGGCGAGACGTGGACGGACCTGCCATCGACCAAGCAGGCTCGAACCACTGTGCCCGACCTCGTTCCAGGCAAGACGTACTGGTTTCGCCACCGATTGCTGGTCCGCGCCGGCGGGCAGACCTCGCGTTACACGGACTGGAGCGACAAGATCTCCATCGTCGCGCGGTAGTACCAGGCGAGTTTCGCTCGCTTGACGGTGCGTCGCCCCCGACGCGCTCCTCGCATCCGGGGCGCGCGTCACGCGCGACGCAGCCACGCGCGCCCTCGCACGCGGCGAGGGCATTGGCCGCGGCATGCGACGTGCTCGGCCCGTCATTTCATGAAGCTCTCGACGTTCGGTGCTCTCGCTGTCTCTGTCGCGTCGACCGCGGCTGCCTGCGGGTCCGGCGACTCCAATCAGCCTTCGTTCGGCGACTACTCCGACGGGGGTACGGAGAGTGGCTTCAGCGGCAACGGCGGGAACGGCTCCGGCGGCGTGAGCACCAGCGGCAGCGGGTCCAGCAGCGGGTTCTCGGGAGGCAGCTCGGGCAGCAGTAGCAGCAGCGGGTCGTCCGGAAGCAGCTCCGGCACGAGCAGCAGCAGCTCGTCGGGCAGCAGCAGCGGCGGCACGTGTGGCAGCTGCACGTCGGACTCGCAGTGCCAGGCGGCGTGCCCGCCGGTGCAGGGCGGCGGCGCCAACTGCTGCGACACGGGGTCCGGCGTCTGTTACGCGACGACGCAGAACGCCTGCCCCGTCCCCGTGGACGCGGGCGGCGCTGGCTGAGCGGGAGGAGCCGTCGTGTACGACGTCCACGAGGTTCACCCCCGCGTGAAGCGGGGCCTTCTCGGTCGTGGGCGACCGGCTGCTCACGGAGATTGCGAGTGAAATCTCCTCCTGTATACTTCGCCATATGGCGAAGCTTTACTCCGACCCGCTGTCGCACACGTTCGGCGCGCTGACCGATCCGACCCGGCGCGCGATCCTGTCGCATCTCCGGGCGCACCCGGGTTGCTCGGTGAGCGATCTCGCCGGCGAGCTCCCGCTCAAGCTCCCCGGCATCACCAAGCACCTCGAGGTGCTCGCGCGCGCCAAGCTCATCAAACGCAAGAAGACCGGACGGGTGGTGTCGCTCGAGCTTCGCCCCGCGCCGCTTCGTCGCGCGGGCGCATGGCTCGCGAAGTACGACGCGTTCTGGACGGGGAGCCTCGAGAAGCTGCAACGACACCTCGAGAGTGGCCGATGAGCGCGACGAAGGGGGCCCCGTCGCTCACCTACGTGCGTCGCATCCGCGCGACGCCGGCCAAGGTGTGGAACGCGTTCGTCGACCCGCGCGAGCTCGTTCACTGGTGGGGGCCGGACGCGGGACCGACGCTGTCCGCGGAGACCGACGTACGCATCGGCGGCGCCTTCAAGATCGTGTTCCGCACGATGGCTGGCGAGCAGTTCGAGAGCCACGGCGAGTACCTCGAGCTCGATCCGCCGAGGC
>DATJYG010000025.1:0-11139 GCA_035499695.1 Polyangiaceae bacterium | reverse complement strand
GTCGGCGCTCAAGCGGGGCGCGAAGACCCTCGCGTGGGCCATGGCGGTGCAGTGCGTGCTCGTCCTCGTCGTGCTGACCGGCGTCTTCGTCGCGGCGCGGCCGCTGCTGCCCTTCGCGCGCGCGCTCCCCCTCGGCCAGGTGATCGCCGTGGGCCTGCTCTGGGGAGCCCTCGGCGTCACGCGCAGCCCGTCGGCGACGCTGGGCATCCTGTCGCAGACGCACGCGCACGGGCCACTCGCGAGGTTCACGCTGGGATTCGTCATGGTCTCGGACATCGTCGTGGTCGTCCTGATCGCGACGGTGCTCGGGTGCACGCGTCCGCTCCTCGATCCATCCGGGGCCTTCTCGGCGCAGGCGTTCGTGCAGCTCGGGCACGATCTGTTCGGCAGCGTCGCCCTGGGGACGACGCTCGGCCTCGTCATCGCCGTGTACCTGCGCGTCGTGAACCGTCAGATGCTCGTCGTGCTGCTCGTGCTGGGCTTCGGCGTCAGCACGGTGCTCGACTACCTGCAGTTCGACGCGCTCCTCACGTTCATGGTCGCGGGCTTCATCGTCCGCAACATGTCCAACCAGGGGAAGCGGTTCGTCGAGTACATCGAGCAGACTGGGACCGTCGTCTACGTCGTCTTCTTCGCGACCGCGGGCGCCGACCTCGACGTGCCCCTGCTCCGCCTGATGTGGCCCGTGGCGCTGCTCATGGCCGGCTCGCGTGCCGGCGTGACGTGGGTAGGGTCGACGGTCTCCGGGCGCATCGCGAAGGATTCGCCCGTCATCCGCAAGTGGGGGTGGTCCGGGCTCGTCTCGCAGGCCGGCCTCGCGCTGGGCCTCTCGGTCGTCATCGCCAAGGACTTCCCGTCCTTCGGTCCGGCGTTCCGCTCTCTCGCCGTCGCGACCATCGCCGTCAACGAGATGATCGGCCCGATCCTCTTCAAACTCGCGCTCGACCGCAGCGGCGAGACGTCGCACGTGGCGGTGCCGTCGCTCTCGTCGCTCCGGCCCCCGCCGCCCGACCACTGACGCGCCTCGCGCCGAGGACGATGGCGACGCCGAGTGCGGCGGCCCACCATGAGAGCGATCCGCCTGCGCGCGTCGCGCTCACGGCGCAGCCGCCCTTGACCCATCCGCCGTAATCGGCATCCCACGTGTCGGCCGCGACGGGAATCGTCCTCGGCGTCACGACGTCCTGGCCGTCGAGCGTCACGCCGACCGTGAGCTGCGAGCCTCCGAGCCCCGGAGGGAGCTGTGTCGTCACGGTCCACACGCCTGGGCCTCGCCGCGCGAGCGACTGGATGGCGCCGTCGACGGGCTCGCCGTCGGCGAGCGCGTAGGACGCCAGGCGCCCCGCGCCGATGCCATCGGCCGGCTCGGCGATGCCCGACGCATCCGGCGCCGTCCGCAGCTCGACGACGCCCTGCAGCGGCGTGGAGCCGTCCGCCAGGTAGATGTCGGCGCCGAGCGTGAGCCAGCTCGTCGAGCGTGCAGGCAGCGCAGTCTGGGGCGTCCGGTTGCGGTCGGCCGCGCGCACCGCGCCGAGCACGTCGACCTCGCCGGGGCCGGCCTGGTCCTCGAAGGGGGCGGCCCCGCGCAGTGGATGCGCGCCTCCCTGGAGCGCGGCGAGCACCTCGTCCTGCGTGAGCGTCGGATCGTGCTGCAGGAGGACCGCCACGGCCCCGGCGACGATCGGCGACGAGAAGGACGTGCCGAAGGAGACGCCGTGAGTCGCGTCGATCTGCTGGCAGAGCGAGTTCGGCTTCTTGCCGGGAGGCGTCGGACACTCCGGGTTGGTGAAGATGCTCGCCGACGCAGGCGGCACGGCCTGCGCCGAGAGCGCCCCGATGATCGCGGCTCCGGGCGCCATGATCTCGGGCTTGGCGACGCCCGTCAGCGTCGGACCGGCGCTCGAGAACCAGCACGGCTCGCCGGGCACGGGGTCGCGGGGCTGCGCCTGCAGGTCGGCGAGACCGCCCGTCGCGTCGAGCACGGGAACGGCGAGCCCCACCTTCAGGTCCGAGACGCTCACCCACGTCGACTTGTTGATCGTGCAGCCGACGCCGATGATGGCCGGGTTGGTGGCCGGAAGGTTGATCGTCGACTCGCGCACGCCGTACGAGAAGCCGACGGCACCGGGGCTCGCCGCATTGCCGGTACCCACGGCGTAGAGGTCCGCCGTGCCCTCTCCACCGGTCAGGGTGATCTGGTACGTCCCGGACGGCCACTGGCCCTGCCACACGATGACGGCCCCGCGAGACGCCGACGGCACCGGGCTGCCGCTGGACCCGCTGCCGTTGTAGATGCCTGCGTTGTAGTCGCCGGTGTTCTTCGCGCCCTGCTGGTTCGGCGACACCGGCGCGATCCAGGTGGTGCCGTCCGGCGCGTCGAGGCCGACCTGGAACGACGCCCCGTCGTGCATCGAGACCCACACCTCGACGCCGCCTGTGGTCACGCCCTCCACCAGCAGAGGGACGCGCGTGGTCGAGGCCTGACTCACGTGGACGTTCTGGTGGACCGGCGTGTCGGCGATCGATCCGCTGTTGCCCGCCGCCGCGACCATCGCGTGCCCGGGGTGCGACGAGCCGACGTAGCTCGCCAGCGTCTCCTCCCAGGCCATCGTCCCGTCGTGCGGGCCGAAGTCGCTGCCGATGGAGAGATTGACGACGACCGGAATCGGCCCGGCGGGGAACCCGTTGTCGGCGCGGTCGTAGAGGAACCCGACGCCGCGCAGCAGATCGTCGTTCGAGATGTCCTCGCTGCCCGCGCTCGCGATGCGGGCGGCGATGATCGTCGCCTTCGGCGCGACGCCGCGATACACCGACCGCCCGAGCTCCCCGTTGCCCGCCGCGCACGAGGCGACGAGCGTCCCGTGCCCGACCTCGTCCTGAGGCAGCTGCCCCCGCTGCCCGGACGCGAGCAGCGCATCGATGTCATCCGCGTCCCACACCGCGCCCGTCACGACGTGATTGTTGCTGTCGAGGGTCCCGAACTGCTGCTCGAGCTGCGGGTACTTGCCGCGCGGGGGCGACGAAAGGTCGAGCAGCCACGCGATGCGCGTGTGCCCCGCGGCGTCGATGAAGTCCTTGTGCGTGACGTCGATGCCCGTGTCGGCCACGCCGACGGCGGCGCCGTTGCCGTCGAGGCCCTGGAGCGTGGCCTGCGCCGAGCCGACGTAGCGGCCCGCCGAATCGAGGAGCAGCCGGAGCGGGGGCCCCACTTCCAGGTCCAGCGCGGGGTGGGCGTCGGCGAAGGAGAGGAGCGCGGCGGGTGACCCGTAGATGCGCCCGATGCCGGGCGCCGCCTCGCGAAGCCCCACGTCCGCCGCGCGCACCCCGGCCGGAAGCCGCACGAGCGCCCCGATACCGGGAGCTCCGCGCGGGGCGAACGCGTCCCTCGCGTGCGGTCCCATCATGCGCAGCAGCGCCGCGCCGTCGACGTCGCCCCGCGCGACCGCCGGCGAGCCGGCAGCCACGGCCGTCGCCGCGAACACCGCCGGAACGAATCTCCCGCGCACGAGGTGGAGCATAGACGGTCAGCGCAGCGCGAGGGCGACTGCGACGATCAACCCGACGGCGATGAACGCGAGCGCCGCCCACGCGAGCGGTAGGCCGAGAAGCTGCCGTCCCGGTCCTCGTGTCCGGAACGTGGTCGACAGGTTGTCCTTCTTCACGGCCGGCACCACCGCGTGCACCTCCGGCGTCTGCGGGCCCGAGGTCGGCGCGGAGGACGGAGACCCGGAAGGAGGGGGCACGGACATGCGCTCGATCGCCTTGCGATCGAAGAACTGCGGCGCGTCCTCGCTCAGGTCCTCCGACGGCGCGTCGGGCTGCTCCCGCACGCCGGACCTGGCGATGACGCTCGGCTCCACGCGCGGCGGCGGCGGGGTGCCGCTGTCCGAGACCTCCACCTCGATCTCGACCGAGTCCGGGGACGAGCCCCTCGCCACGGGGCGCGACGGGTCGGTCGACGCCTTGAGCGGGGACTCGGTCGAGCCGGGCTCGGTCGCGTACGGCGACATGATCCCTTCGTCGGCCCAGGTGTCGGCCATCTCCGCCATGCTCAGCGCCGCCGGCCGCATGCCCGCGAGCGGGTGCGCCTCGAGCAGCTCGCGCGCGAGATCGACGCAGCTCTGGATGCGCGCCGACACGTCGTGCTCGATCGCCCGGTGCACGACCTTCGCGAGCTCCGCGGGGACCCACGGTGCCACCTCCGTCAGCGGGTCGGGCGGGTTGGACACGAGATGGATGATGAACTGCTCGTACGTCGCCATCTCCAGGTACGCCGGGCGGCCCGCGAGCATCTCGTAGAGGACCAGCCCGAGCGCCCACACGTCGGTGCGCGCGTCGACCGAGTAACCCTGCGCCTGCTCGGGCGACATGTACTGCGGCGTCCCGACCACCGTGCCGGCGCGCGTGAGCTTCAGCTTGGCGTCGGCGCGCGACGCGTCGATGACCTTCGAGATGCCGAAGTCGAGGATCTTCACGAGCGGCTTGTCGTCCTCCCGGTCGGTGAGGAAGATGTTCGCCGGCTTGAGATCGCGGTGCACGACGCCCGCCTCGTGCGCCTTGGCGAGCCCGCGGGCGACCTGGATGCCGATGCGCACGGCCTCGTCGGGCGGCAGCCGCTTCTCCATCGAGATCACCTTCGCGAGGTCGCGGCCGGTGAGGTACTCCATGACGAGATAGAGGCCGAGGCGCTGGTCGGTCCCGACGTCGAACACCTGCACGATGTGCTGGCTCTCGACCAGGCTCGCCGCGCGGGCTTCCTGCCGGAATCGCTGGGCGATGTCGCTCATGCCGGCGAGCGACGCGTCGATCAGCTTGATGGCGAGCCGCTTGCCGATCTCCAGGTGCTGGGCCTCGCAGACGACGCCCATCGAGCCGGCGCCGACGACGCGCCGTATGCGGTATTTCCCGGCGACGACGGCTCCTTCGAGCTGCGTTTCCGCCGGTCTCTCCACGCGGCCAAGGTTATCACTCACACCGGCGAGACGAGGTGCTTCTTGGGCGGGCGGGGCTCGTGCTTCTCGCTCAGCCGCGACAATCGCGTGGAAATCTCGGTCCGCAGGCGGTCGCCGGGCACGACCGCGTCGACGACCATCTCGGACGCCAGCTTCATGATGTCGATGTCGGCGCGGTACTCGTCGCGGAGCTTGGCCACGTACGCGTCGCGTTCGGCTGCCGGGGTCTCCTGGATCTTGTTGTAGTAGACGGCGTTCACGGCCGCCTGCGGCCCCATGACGGCGATCGAAGCGGTGTGCAGGGCGATGCACGCATCCGGCTCGAAGGCGGGGCCGCACATGGCGTAGAGCCCGGCACCGTAGGCCTTGCGCACGATGACGCTGATCTTGGGGACCGTCGCCTCGCTGACGGCCGCGATCATCTTGGCGCCCGCGCGGATGATGCCCTGGCGCTCGACCTTGGTGCCGATCATGAAGCCGGGGACGTCGGCGAGGTAGACGAGCGGCACGTTGAACGCGTCGCACAGCCAGATGAATCGCGCAGCCTTGTCGGCGCTGTCGACGAAGAGGACGCCGCCGAGCCACTTGGGCTGGTTGGCGACGATGCCGACGACGCGGCCCTCGATGCGCGCGAAGCCGGTGAGCAGCTCGCGCGCGAAGAGCTGCTTGATCTCGACCCACGAGCCCTCGTCGACGATCGCGTCGACGACGGCCATCATGTCGAACGCCTTGTTCTCGTCGGCGGGGACGACGTCCTCGATGCGCTTGTCGGTCTTGCGCGGGGGGCGGGCGGCCGTGGCGGGCGGCGCCTTCTCGAACGACGAGGGCATCACCGCGAGGTAGCGCTTGCAGAAGGCGATCGCGTCTTCCTCGCTCTTGCAGAGGACGTCGCCGCAGCCGCTCGTCGTGCAGTGCATCTTGGCGCCGCCCATCTCCTCGAGCGTCACCTTCTCGCCGATGACCATCTCGGCCATGCGGGGGCTGCCGAGGTACATGCTCGCGTTGCCCTCGACCATCGCCACGACGTCGCAGAAGGCCGGGATGTACGCGCCGCCCGCCGCGCTCGGGCCGAAGAGCAGGCACACCTGCGGCACCTGGCCGCTCATCTGAACCTGGTTGTAGAAGATGCGTCCGGCGCCGCGCCGCCCCGGGAACATCTCGATCTGGTCCGTGATGCGCGCGCCGGCGCTGTCGACGAGATAGAGCATGGGCACGCGCCTGCGCGCCGCCGTCTCCTGGATGCGCAGGATCTTCTCGACGGTGCGCCTCCCCCAGGAGCCGGCCTTCACCGTGGAGTCGTTCGCCATGAGGGCGACCGGGCGGCCCTCGACGAGCGCGGTGCCGGTGACGACGCCGTCGGCGGGCAGCTCGGGGTCGAGGTTGTTGGCGAGCGCCGCGTCCTCGACGAAGGTGCCGGCGTCGACGAGGCGCGCGATGCGGTCGCGGGCGAAGAGCTTGCCGGTCTCGGCGTTCTTCTGGTGGTACTTCGCCGCGCCCCCCTTCTCGACGCGGGCGATGGTCTCCTCGAGCTTCTTCTGGGTGGACATGGCGGGCTGCCGGACCCGCTCCTTATCACGGCTCCGGCAGCGCTGCGCTTCGTGGCGCTACTTGGCGACCTTTTGGATTTCCCCCGCGTCCGTCAGCCAGTAGACCCACGTGGAGTCGACCGCCGTCCAGAGGACGTTGCCGGTGGCCTGCCCGACGTTCTGCGGTGTCGCGCATCCCGTCGAGAGCGAGCAGCGCTGCACGGCGCCTCCGTACCCGAAGTAAGCGTAGGTCCCGTCGTTGCTGAAGTTGGCGGGGCTCTCGGTCGTGAGCTGGGTGGCGTTGCCTTGCGAGCAGTCGGTCGCGCTCGCGCATCGATAGAGGCCGCTGTTCTGAGTCGCGACGTACGTCGAGGAGCCGACGACGGCGATGAAGTCTGGACCGCCCGTCCACGTCCACTGGGCGCCGCATCCCCCGAGCGTGCACGTGGTGACGATGTCGTTGTTCCTCGCGGCCACCCAGATGTTTCCGCTGGAATCGAGGGCCACGCCCTGCGAGTAACCGAGGGTCGAGCTGATGTGCGCGAAGCCGCCGCCGGTCGTCTTGTTGGCGAACGCGAGCCCCGAAAAGTCCGCGAGGTAGACGTAGCTCGAGTCGGTCGCGACGCCGGCCACCACGCCGTCGCTCCCCTGGAACAGGACGCTGTTGCTCGTCAGGTTGTAACCGTAGAAGCGGCCCTGGTTGCCGTCGCCCCAGTAGAGGGCGTTCATGACCGAGTCGTAGAAGATCTGGCCCAGGCCCGCGTTGCCGACGTCCGTGTAGACGACCGTCGCGGTCGGGGTGGTTCCCGGGCATCCCGTCGTCGGGCAGGTCTCGATGTACCCGTTGTTGGCGCTGCCCACGTATTCGCTGAAGTAGAGGTTGGCGCCGCCGAGCGTCAGGCCGGCGGGGCCGCTCGTGCCCTTGTAGGTCGTCTGTCCGAGCGTGACGGTGCCGCAGAGGCCGTTGGCGCACGTGCCTCCCTGGCACGAGTGGCCGCACCAGCCGCAGTTGTTCGGGTCGTTCGTGAGGGTGACGCACGAGCCGACGCCAGCGTTGACGCAGCAGCTGGTGCCGCCCGCGCACCCCGAGCTGCCGCCGCACGTGCAGGCTCCGCTCGTGCACGACTCGTTGGTGCCGCATGCACCGCAGGTGGCGCCGCCCGTGCCGCAGGAGGTGAAGGACTGCCCGGAGGACCCCTCGCAGGTGCCCGTCGTCCCGCCGACGCAGCAGCCGCTCGCGCACGTGTTCGAATCGCACGCGCACGTGCCGTTGTTCGTGTCGCAGAGGCCGTTCGTGCAACCCGTGCACGTGGCGCCCGCCGTGCCGCACGACGTCGGCGACTGCGAGCCCCAGTCCACGCACGTCCCGGTCGGCCCTCCGCTGCAGCAACCGTGGGGACAGGAGCTCGAGTTGCACACGCAGTTGCCCGCGCCGTCGCAGGTCTGGCCCATCGGGCAGGTCCCGCACGTCGCTCCGCCCTGGCCGCAGGAGGCGCCCGACTGCGCGCCGAAGAGCTCGCACGTCCCGGTCGAACCGCCGACGCAGCAGCCCATCGAGCAGGAGTTCGAGTCGCACACGCACTGTCCGCCGCTGCACTCGAGGTTCGTGCCGCAGCTCGTGCAGGTGCTGCCGTTCGCGCCGCACTGCGTGTTCGTCGTCGTGGTCACGCAGTGCTGCGTCGTCGCGTCGCAGCACCCGGCGCACTTGGTCGGGTCGCAGACGCACTGACCCTGCGCATCGCACGTCTGGTCCGAAGCGCACGCCGTGCACGCGGCGCCGTTCGCGCCGCACTGCATGGTGGTCGTCGGAGAGATGCACGCGTTGCCCGTGCCGCAGCAACCGTTGCACATCGTGCCGCCGCAGCTGCACGTGCCGTTCGAGCACGAGTCACCGCTGGCGCAGGCGCTGCACGCGAGGCCTCCCCTGCCGCAGTTCCCGTTGCCTTGCATCGTGAACGTGACGCAGTGGCCGGTCGTGTCGCAGCAGCCGCTCGAGCAGTTCGACGGGCCGCACGAGGTGCCGCCCTCTCCCGAGTCGGAGTCGGCCTGCCCGTCAGGGCCGCCCCCGCCGTCGTCGGGAGCCACGTCCGCCGCGGTCTCGCCGCCGGTGACGTCCTGGCCGGGGTTGGAGTCTTCGTTCGTCGCGTCGCCACCGCCGCTGTCGGCGGCGGACGAGGCGTCGCCGGCCTGTCCGACGGGCAAGTCGCCGAGAAGAGACGTGCATCCGCTCGCATGCACGGCGAGAGACAAGAGGGCCACCGCGATGGCCAGCGGGGCCCTTCGTGAAAGCTTGATCATCGAGTGCCCTCCGTCACAGGCCCACGCACGCTCGATATCGAAGCTATCGGGCGCAAGTCGCGGGGGTCAACAGGACATGGGCCGTGTATCCTCGTCTCTCATGCGCTCTTTCCGACGATTCCTCGGGATGCTTCCCGTCGCCTTGTCGTGCAGCGTGCTGACCATGCCCGTCGCCATGGCGCAGAGCGACGCGGACCGCGCGCAGGCGCGTGATCTCGGCCAGCAGGGCTACGCCGCGATGGACGCGAGGGACTATGCGAAGGCGGCGGATCTCTTCCGGCGCGCCGACGCGCTGTTCCACGCCCCCACCATCATGGTCGGCCTCGCGCGTGCCGAGGTGCATCTCGGGAGGTACGTCGAGGCCGCGGAGCACTACAGGAGAGTCGTGCTCGAGGGAGCGCCACCCGGCGCGCCGCTGCCCATCCGCGACGCGGTCGATGCGGCGAAGAAGGAGCTCGCGGACGCCGAGGCGCACCGGTCCAAGGTCACGATCAACGTGAAGGGGCCCGATCAGCCCAGCGTCGCGGTGGACGGTGCGCCCGTGTCGGCGGCCGCCCTGGGCGTCGAGCGGCTGGTCAATCCGGGTCAGCACTCCTTGCACGTGACGGCGAACGGGTGGAAGGACGCCGACGAGAACTTCACCGTGGCAGACGGCGGGAGTGCGCAGGTGACCGTGCAGATGGAGGCAGCAGCTGCCGCCGCGCCGGCTCCCGCGACGCCCGCGACGGCGCCGACGCAGGTGACGCCGCCGTCGGGGGCCGATCAGGCGCCGCCTCCGGATACGACACCGTCTTCCGGCGGCTCGTTGAAGACGCTCGGCTGGATCGGCATCGGCGTGGGCGGCGCGGGCATCGTGCTGGGCGCCGTCACGGGAGGCCTCGCAGCGGGCAAGAAGAGCACCGCGTCGGGCAGCCCCTGCGCCAGCGGACCGTGCGCGCCGAGCGATCTCACGACGTATCAGTCCAACCGGGACGGCTACTACACGATGGGCACTATCTCGACGATCGGCTTCATCGCCGGTGCCGTTCTCGCGGCCGGCGGCGCCGCGCTGCTGATCTTCGGTCCGCGCGGCGAGGCCCCGCCCGCGGCGAGCACGGCCTGGGTCAGCCCCTTCGTGGGCCCGGGAAGCGCCGGCGTGACCGGCGGCTTCTAGCGGTTCGCGGAGTCGCCCCGCCTCAGAACCCGTAGTCCTCCGAGCGAGGTCGAGCGGCCGGCTTCGTCGCCGTCGTGGTCGCGGTCGCGGTCGTGG
Organism: Polyangiaceae bacterium; assembly: GCA_035499695.1. Taxonomy (GTDB): domain Bacteria; phylum Myxococcota_A; class Polyangia; order Polyangiales; family Polyangiaceae; genus Palsa-1150. The sequence continues at coordinate 1,114 of DATJYG010000025.1, read as the reverse complement.
TCGCGGTCGTGGTCGCGGTCGCGGTCGCGGTCGCGGTCGCCGCCGGCAGATCCTCGACCGACAGCTCGGGCACCGACGGCTTCGACGGGGCGACCGACGCCGAAGGCGCCGCGCTCTGCGCGGCCGTCACGCTTGCCCCCGGCGTCGGAGGTACCGTGGGGGCCGCCGGCGTCTGCGTCATCTGCTCCGCAGCCCCCTGGGGGCTTGCCGCCGTCGGCGCGGCCCCTCGCGACTGCGACAACATCGCGAGCACGACGACGATCCCGAGCGCCGCGCCTCCCGCCGCGAACACCGCAACCCGCTTGCGCATCGCGAAGCTCGAGCCGGTGACCGGTGGCGGCTCCGACGACTTGCTCGCGTCCAGCGTCACGGGCGCCGACGGCGCCGCGGCAGGCAACGGCACGGCCACCAGCGCGGCCAGGTCCGGTGCCGCCGGTGGCGCGGGCAGCGGCGCGTCCTGACCCTCCATCTCCGGCGGAGGCGCCGGGATGGTCGGCCCTGCGGTCCTCGCAGCGATGGTGGTCAGCAGCTCCCGGCTCGACGGCGGCGCCTCCGAGTCGTTGGGCAGGGCCTTCGCGAGGAACTCGGGTGGCGGCGCGCTCCCGAGGAGCGCGATCGCCCGCAAGCGCGCCTCGTCGCGCATCTCCCACGCGCTCGACCACCGGTCGTTCTTCGCGAACGCCAGCGCGCGGTCCACGAGCTCGACGACGGGGGCCGGGACGTCGCAAACGCTCGCGAGCGATCGCGCCGCCTTGGTCGCCGCGAGGAGCGCGACCTGTTCGACGGTCTCGCCCTCGTGCACGGTGTGCCCGCTCAGCAGCGTGAACAGCGTCGCGCCGACGCCCCACACGTCGGTTTGCGGGTCGATCTCGCCGTCGAGCGCAGCGGCCTGCTCGGGTGCCATGTACACGGGCGTGCCGAACACCTTGCCGCTGCCCCAAACGTCGGGGTTGTCCTGCGCGACGTCGAACGCCCGCGCGATGCCGAAGTCGAGCACCTTGAGCTGCCCCGCGCGCGTGACGAAGAGGTTCTCGGGCTTGATGTCGCGGTGGACGATCCCTCGCGCGTGCGCCACGGCCAGCACGTCCAGCAGCTGCTCGGCAATCGCGAGCAC
>DATJYG010000024.1:0-3432 GCA_035499695.1 Polyangiaceae bacterium | reverse complement strand
CTGAGCCACGACGACATCGAGGACGTGATCGCGCTGCTGCGCCAGTGGCAGGGGCAAGCCCCAGCCGCGCCGATGGCGATCCCCGGCAAGATGCCTCCCCTTCCTCTCGGCGCCATCCCGCTCCACCCCAAGGGACCCGAGCCCAACGACTTCAAGGCCTCGCCGGGCACGACGCCGGCCGACATCGTGAAGCGCGAGCTGGATCGCGGCGCCAAGATGGGCCTCCTCGATGCACGCGCACCGTCGGACTACATCGGCGAGCACATCACGGGCGCCGTGAGCGTGCCCTTCTACGATCCCGACCCGTACATCGGGCAGCTCCCGCACGACGCGTGGCTCGTCTGCTACTGCGCGTGCCCTCACGCCGAGTCGGGACAGCTCGCGCGCCGGCTCACCGAGAAGGGCTTCACCAAGGTCACGATCCTCGACGAGGGGCTGGGCGTGTGGCGCGCCAAGAAGTACGGGACGACCTCCGGGCTCGACCCGTAGCGCACGCGACGAGAGCCGCCGCGATCCACGCGCCCATCGGATCCGCGCTGCCGCCGGCTCCCACGGCGGTGCACGAGCATCCGGGGCTCTCCGGCTGCCGCGTCGGCTTCGTGCCGGCCTCGTTCCCGTTGCCCGTGTCGTTCGTCGCGCCGTCGACCGGAGGCGCCCCGTCGTCGGCGCCGCCGTCCACGACTCCTGATCCATCCGGTCGTCCGGCCGCGTCCTGGGTGCTTCCGCCGTCGCCGGGACCTGCCTGCGCGATGGTCACGTACGTCAGCGCCTCGGCGCCGTACGCGTCGACGACGAGAATGGTGTCCTGCTCTCCTCCCGTGCTGCTGGCCTGATAGAGGCCCGACGTCGGGTCGATGGACGATGTCGACGTCGCCGTCGACGTCCCGAACGTCCACACGAAGGGAGACTGTCCACCGGTGGCCGTGAACATCACCGACTGCCCCGGATTGACGGTGACGTTCGACGGGGAGATGGCGAGCGTCGACGTGGCGCTCACCGGGACCAGCGCGGACCACGACGCGAGGTAATGCGGATCGCCGTCGTAGACTGCGACGATCTCGGCGCTCCCGTAGAGCCCCGGCGGCGCGTGCGTCATCAGCGTCGCCGTCCCTCCCTCGGTGGGAGAGGTCACGGGCGTCACCGGTACCGTGCCGAGCGGCGCCGAGAGGTCGATGCCCCCGCCGGTGTACTCCGTGTAGTAGAAGAACGTGACGTTCCCGGACATCGGCGTGCCGGTGGCGTTCGACGTGATCGTGGCGTCGAGCTCGAGGGGTGATCCTTCGGTCGTCCCCTGCGCCGTCGCCGCGAGCGTCGTGGCCGTCGGGGTGAGCGACCTCCACGCGTTCACGAGGTTCGCGGCGTCGATCGAGCCGAGGCCGGTCACCAGGTCGTACCCCGGCCCGCACGCGTACCCGTACTGATAAGGAGGTGCCGCCGGGCAATCGGGCGTCCCGCCCCGGCAAGGCACGATGTCGTCGCCCATGGTGATGTCGTGGAACGCACCGGGCACGCTCTGCGACAGCGCGTAGATGACGGGGTTCGCGTTGCCCAGCCCGGGCTGCGCCGCGCCGATCGCCTGGTTGACGAGCGCGAGGATCCCCGAGAACGTCGGCGCCCCCGCCGACGTGCCTCCGGCCTGGACCTGGTGGCCGCCGTTGACGATGACGTACGGCACGGTGAGCCACGACGCGCTCAGGGCCACGTCGGGCACGTCGCGCGCGCCGTCACTCGGCGTGATGCCGGTCTGCCAGTACGGCTTGGCGAAGACGCGGCTCACGCCTCCGCCGCTGGCCGCCATGCCGCCGCCGTTGTGCACGGAGGCCGCCGTGTCGTTCCACCCCACCTCGGGGATGTACGAGACGGCGTAGCCGTTCCCGTCGAAGTACATCGAGGTGGGTTCCGCGATGATGTCGGTGCCGCCTACGCCGGTGACCGTGGGAATGTCGGCCGGGAAATCCACGGCCAGCCCCGCGGTGCCCTCGGCCCCGTGGTAGTCGCACGTCGCCGGACCGTCGTCGCCGCTCGACGTGATCATCGAGATGCCGAGCATCGCGGCCACGTCGCCCATCGTCTCGTAGAAGATGGCTTCGCTCTGCGTGGCCTCGTACTCGCAGTAGCCGTAGCTGAGGCTGAGGATCGGCGCGACGGCGTTCTCCACCACGTAATAGACGGAGTCGAAGACGCCGTAGCTCTGGTTGTCGCCGGTGTGCACGAAGACGATGGTCGCGTTCTTCGCCACGGCGCCCGACCACTCGACGTCGAGCTCCGCCTCGCCCAGGTCGCTCATGTTGCTGATGTACGAGTTGCCGCTGTACGGGACGAGCACGTCGGTCGGCTGGGCAGCTGGAAGGCCGAAGGTGCTGCGGAAGGTGGCCACGTCCGCCGGATAGATCGCGGTCTGTCCGGCGACCGCGATCTTCTGGCCCGTGCCGTCGATGCCCGCCGTGTAGAGAGGGCTCAGGTCGTAGATGGTCGCGAAGTCCGTCGGCGACATCTCGTAGGTCGAGCTGCCCTGCGGCTTGTACCTGGGTCTCGGGTGGAAGTCGTCGAGCCCGTGCAGTCCCGACACGACGGGAGCGAGGTCGGCGGGGACGGACGGAGCGATCGACATGGCGAAGTGCGTCTCGCTCCCGACCGCGTATCGGTGCATCTCCGTCGCGAAGGCGCGCTCCACCTGGCCGACCGTGCCGCTGTAGAAGACACGGAGGCCCGTGGGCGCGGTGCCCTGCACGTCGAAGCCGCGGTCGCGGAGCCACGAGCTGACGCGGGCGATGTCCCCGCCCTTCGCCCCGAAGCGCTCCGCGTACTGCTGAGGTGTGAGCCACCGGTGATAGAGAGGCGACGCCGGATCCTGCAGGCTGCGCAGGAGCTCGTCGCGCTCGGCTTTCGTCCCGGAGGGCGCCAGGAGCAACGACATCCCCTCGAGGCGCACGTTCGGATCCATTCGCCCGATGTCACGCTCCGGTCGCGCCCGCGGGCTCAGGCTGCTCGCGAGCCGTACGACGCCACGGGCCGTAGGCAGCGCGTCGCCCGGCGTCCCCTGTGCGCACCCCGCTGCCGCCGCGAGCACGACGAGCAGGGCTCGAGCGCCGGTCGCCACCGCGCGGGCTGCCATCCTGCGAATCCTACGATCTGAGCGGAGCACGCGACAGGCAACGGAAAGTGTGCGAGATCGGCCGCAATGAGACGCGCGTTTCTCCTTGCCCCCTGCCTGATCGTCGCCTGCGCGGACAACCCCCCTCCGGCGCCTGCGACGCTTCCCGTCACGGCCCCCACCCAGGCACCCGTCGCGACCGCGGCCCCCGCACCCCCTGACGACGCGCCCCTCCGCGCCAAGATCGCTCAGTTCGTGCCTGCCGTGATCACGGCGGACGTGTCCTCGCTGCCCGAGCCCGAGAAGCAGGCGATGCAGAAGATCATCTCGGCGGCCAA
>DATJYG010000023.1:0-3196 GCA_035499695.1 Polyangiaceae bacterium | reverse complement strand
GCCCGCCCTCGAGGAACGCCTCGACGGCCTTCGGGATCGCGTCGGCGTCGATGTCCGACGGGAGCCGCAGGCACTCGATGGCGATGGGGACCCCCATGTGATCGCCCCGGTAGGTCACGATGGGCTCGCCTGCCTGCCCGGCGAGGGCCGAAGCAGCGGGACGCACGACGGACTGGACCCGGTACTGCTCGTCGAGCACCTGGCCGGTCAGGTCGAAGGGGTCGCCCGGGAGCATCCACCGCCATTGTCCTCGAAGTCGACCCTTGACGGCGAGCGCTCGTGATCGTTCCCCTTATCCCCCTCATGGCCAAGCACATCCTCGCCATCGATCAGGGCACCACCGGCAGCACGGCGCTCGTCGTCGCGCTCGACGGGAGCACCCTGGGCCGGACCACGACCGAGTTCCCGCAGCACTACCCGAAGCCCGGCTGGGTCTCGCACGACGTCGGGGAGATCTGGACGAGCGTCGAGGCGAGCGTCACGGGCGCCCTGAAGTCCGCCGGCGTGCGGGGCGAGGACGTCGCCGCGATCGGCATCACCAACCAGCGCGAGACCACCGTGGTGTGGGAGCGGACGAGCCGCAAGCCCATCGATCTGGCCATCGTCTGGCAATGCCGGCGAACGGCCGACGTGTGCGAGGCCCTCAAGAAGGACCCGCGCACCGTCGCGCGCGTGCGCGAGAAGACGGGGCTCGTCATCGATGCGTACTTCAGCGGCACCAAGATCGCCTGGCTGCTCGACAACGTGCCGGGCGCACGCGCGCGCGCCGAGCAAGGCGAGGGAGAGCTGGCCTTCGGGACGATCGACTGCTGGCTCGTGAGCGAGCTCACCGCCGGCGACGTGCACGCGACCGACGTGACCAACGCGTCGCGCACGCTCCTCATGAACCTCGCCCGCGCCGAGTGGGACCCGGAGCTTCTCGAGGTCTTCCACGTGCCGGCCAAGGTGCTGCCGAAGATCGTCGGGAGCGCCGAGGTCGTGGGCAAGACACGTGGCGTCCGCTTCCTTCCCGACGGCATCCCCATCGCCGGCATCGCCGGGGACCAGCAGGCCGCCCTCTTCGGTCAGGCGTGCTTCCGCGAGGGCGACGCCAAGTGCACCTACGGCACCGGCGCCTTCGCCCTCATGAACATCGGGTCGCGGCCCATCCTGAGCGAGCACGGCCTCGTGACGACCGCGGCGTGGCGCATCGGGAAGGAGACGACCTACGCCCTCGAGGGCAGCGCGTTCATCGCTGGTGCGGCGGTGCAGTGGCTTCGCGACGGGCTCGGGATCATCCAGAGCGCCAAGGACATCGAGGCCCTCGCGCGCAAGGTGCCTGCGAGCGACGGTGTCGTGTTCGTCCCTGCCCTCGCCGGCCTGGGCGCTCCACACTGGGACCCCGGCGCCCGCGGCACCATCACGGGCATCACGCGAGGCACGACGGCGGCCCACCTCGCGCGCGCGACGCTCGAGGGCATCGCCTTCGAGGTGCGCGATCTGCTGGTGGCCATGGCGCAGGACGCCAAGCGTCCCCTGTCGGTCCTGCGTGTCGATGGCGGCGCGGCGGCCAACGATCTGCTGATGCAGTTCCAGGCCGATGTCGCCGAGGTTACATCCGAGCGCCCCACCGACATCGAGTCGACGGGACGCGGTGCGGCGATGCTCGCCGGCATCGGCGCGGGACTCTTCCCGTCGCTCGAAGGCGTTTCCAAGATCATGAAAGTCGGCCGCCGCTTCGAGCCCTCCATGGGCAAGCACGATCGCACTGCCCACCTCAAGCGATGGGACGACGCAGTGCGAAGAACGCGCTCCCTTCCAAGCTCGACCTGACCGTGCGATTGTAGAAGGTGCGTCTTACGTTCGTAGAAGGCTCCCGGGCGACCACAGCCCAAGCGCACGGGAGCTACGCTTGGCAGGAAGGGAATTTCGATGAGCAGCAACAGCGTGGGGGAGCGCCCGGGTACGCCGGGCGCCACGGGTCCGCTTCGTGAAGTCCCTGTCGACTGGGAGGCGCTCGAGGACGCGTTCGAGAACAATGCCCCGGAGGTGCACAGCTACCTGCACCTGACCACGGGCGAGGTCCTTCGTGTCGTCGACGGCGTGGCCGACCCGCAGATGCACGTGCGCATCGCGTCGGACGGCAACTACCTGCGGATCGACCCGGTGAGCTCGCGCGAGCAGTACCGGTGGATGGAGCGCTTCATCCCGATGGTCGACGACAACGACCTTCGCGGGAAGCTCACCCAGGCCATCGACGGCAAGGGTGCGTTCCGGCGGTTCAAGGACGTCCTCATGTCGTACGGCACGGAGCGCGAGCGATGGTTCGCGTTCCGGAGCGAGCGCCTTCGGACCTTCATGGAGGCGTGGCTCAGCGCGCACGCGATCAAGGCGATCGCCAGGCCGGCCTGGGCGGAGGTTCCGCCGGCGCCCGAGAGCGAGGTTGCCCCCGATTCGACGGACGAAGCGCCCAAGTCGCAGAGCGGGAGGCGCACGCGCAATGCCGACACACTGCGACAGCTCTTGCACGAGCTGTCCGAGTCCCTCGGCCCGCGCGACCTCGACATGATCGTGGGCTTCGCGGAGTTCCTGAAGGCGAGGCGCGCGGCGCGTGGGTTCGCGCACCACCACGAGCACATGCTCCAGGAGCGCGCGGCGGCGGCGCAGCCCCCGTCCTCCGGCAAGAAGCTCGACGACGACGACGACCACAATGGCTCGCCGTAGATGGCCCTGGCGGCCCTCGTCGCCGTCCTCGTCCTGTCGGCGCCGGTGACGGTGGACCGCGTCGCGGTCCGCTTCTATTCGCCGGAGACGGGCGGCGCCGAGCACCCGCTCTTCGTCCTCGAACGGAGGCTGGCGTTCGAGGCGCGGCTGGAGGCGCTGAGCGACGGGCGCACGAGCTTCGACGACCGCGACGTGGCCAACGCGCTGGACCGGGACATCGGAGAGCAGATCCTCGTGGGGCTCGCCCAGAAGCTCATCGACGAGTCGCCGGCGGACAAGCGTCCCGATCCCCGGGACATCGACAAGGCCGAGCAGGACGTCGCCGGGGGGCTGGTGGCTCGCTACGGCGGGCGCGCGGCCGTGGACACCGCGGCGGCCGCCGAACAGATGGACCCGACGGAGGTGGACGCGATCCTCCACCGTGCCGGGCTCGCCGCCTGGTACGTTGACCGGTCCATCACTCCCCTGCTCCACCCCGACGAGGAGCAGCTGC
>DATJYG010000022.1:0-12738 GCA_035499695.1 Polyangiaceae bacterium | reverse complement strand
CCGAAGAGGACGATGGTGCCGTCGTACGCGGTCGCGGAGGCTCCCGAGCGGGCGGCGGGTGACGCGGCGGGGCTGAGCTGCGTCCAGGTCGATCCGTTCCAGGCCCACGTGTCGGCGTTGTCGATCCCCGTGCTGCCGCCGAAGAGGATGACCTGTCCGCCGAGCGTCGCTGCGGTCGCGTAGTAGCGGGCCGCGGGGCTCGTCGCGGGCGACTCCTGCGTCCACGTGGTCCCGTCGAAGGTCCAGGTGTCGCCCAGGTAGCCGGCCGCCGCGCTCAGGCCGCCGAAGACCACCATCTTGCCGTTGACGACGGCGGCGGACGCGCCGACGCGTGCGGGAGGCGAGGTGGCGGGTGAGAGCTGCGTCCAGACGCCGTTGCTCCACGCCCAGGTGTCCCCGAGATCGCTCGCGGCGGAGTCGGTGGAGGCGCCTCCGAAGAGCACGATGCGGCTCCCGAGGGTCGCCATGGCGGTGCCGAAGCGGATCGACGGTCCGGTGGTCGCCGCCTGGCTCCATCCGGTCCCGCCCCAGGCCCACGTGTCTCCGTACGCCGCGGTGACGCTCGTGTCGCTCGTGCCTCCGAAGAGAACGAGCTGTCCGCCCAGCGTGGCGCCGTTGGCGTCGCCCCTCGCAGAGGGCCCGGTCGAGGGACCCGAGGTCCAGGTGGACCCGTTCCAGAGCCAGGTGTCGGCGAGGCCGGGGCCGCTGCTCCCGAAGCCTCCGAAGAGGACCGCGTTGCCCGTGCCGGTCAGCGAAGCGCAGTACGTCTCGAGGCTCGTGAGGGCGATGGTGCAGCTGCCGCATGCGCTGCACGAGAAGGCCTGACCCGTGCTCGTCGTGTATTGCTGCGAATCGCAGATCCCGCCCTGGGTGGTGGTGCAGAGCTGATAGGTGGCGCCACCCGCGCCGCACGCGCTGGTCGCGCCGCACGTGGTCACGGGCGGCGTGTGCTGGGTGCAGTAACCATCGAGCGAGCTCAGGGCCGACGAGCAGTCGCCGCACGACGAGCAGTGGAAGATCTGGCTGTCGCTCGTCTCGTAGTAGACGGCCTCGCACGCGCCGCCGATCGAGGTTGTGCACGTCTGGTACGTCAGGGGGCTCGTCTCGCACGGCGACGACGCGGTGCACGTCGTGGTCGGGTTCTCGCTCGCGCAGTAGGTGTCGAGCTGCTGGATGGCCGCGTTGCAGTCCGAGCAGCTCGCGCACGTGAAGGCGGTGCCGTTCGAGACCTCGTACTGGATCGAGGTGCAGGCACCGCTGCGCCCGGTGGTCGTGCACTCCTCGTACGAGAGGCCGCCCGATCCGCATGCGACGGCCGGTAGGCACGTCGTCGAGCCGCCCGCGTCGTCGCCGGCGTCCGCATCGCTGCCCGCATCGGCATCGGTCGACGAGTCGCCTGTGCTCGCGTCACCGCCGGAGGAAGATCCGGCGTCGCCCGCCGGGGCGGTCGCGCAGTACGAGGCGAGCTGCTGCTGCACCGGTCCGCAGCTGGTGCAGCCCGCGCACGTGAAGGCGTGCCCGTCGCTCACCTGGTAGACGATGGCCGAGCACTGGCCCCCGGGCGTGACCTGGGTGCACTCCTCGTAGGTCCTGCCGTTGGCCGATGCACCGCAGGCCGTCGGCGCGCCGCAGGTGAGGCCATTCCCGCTCTCCGGCGTGGGATTGCCGCCATCTCCCTGCGGACAGGAGCCGGTAGTGCAAGCCTGGCCCCCGTCGCCACCGAGAGAAGCGCCGTTCGATCCGCCGCAGCCGGCGACGACCAGCGTGAGACACACCGATGCCGCAAGGGCGAATCCGAACAGCGATCGCATCGCACGGATCTACGTCGAGACCCTCCGACGCCTCCCCTGTCCCGGGACACCCCCTGATCTGTCCGGGACACCCCCCCGGCGAACGTGATTGGAGCGATCTCGCGCGCTTGCGCTCGGCACGTGCGTCGCAATGGCCCCCGCCGTCATCGCCAGGTGGGCGATGCACGACGGAGAAGAGAAAATGGAAGATCAGGCAAGAACGATGAAAGCGGTGTGGACGATCGTCGAGCGCGCGCAGCAAGGCGGGCCGACGAAGTCGTACTGGACGCGGGTCGGCGTCGGCTTCGTCAACCGTGACGGGTCGATGAACCTGCACCTCGATGCGATCCCGATCAGCGGGAAGCTGCAGGTGCGCGAGTGGGAGGCGCCGCGGCAGGAGATGCCAGGCGACGTCGCTCGCGCGAGGCCCCGTCCCCAAGCGGTCGCCGCCGGAGCGGGCGACTCGCTCATCTAGAAGAGAGAGGATGCTCCCATGTCTCCCGGTTTCCGGGAGACCCTGTCGCGCGCCGGGGCGCGCGTGGTCGGCTCGCGCTTCGCGAAGCCGGTCGCGCGCGTCGCGGCGGCGGCGGCAGGGCTCCTGCTTCTCGCGTTCATCGGCAAGACCGCCGTCGCCGGCGCGATGGCGGCGTCGGCCGCCCAGGCGGCGGTAGCCAGCGCGGCTCCGCCAGCCGAATCACTCGTCGTCGCCGTGCCCCTGCCTGCTCCGGCATCGGCGGCTGCACCGGGGCCCGATCCCACGTCTGCACGCGCGGCACAGACGCACGCGACGAGCGACGATCCGGTCATCCTCAACACGGCCAACGTGGACGACCTGCGTCGCCTCCCGGGCATCGGCGAGAAGCGTGCGAACGCCATCCTCGCTCTTCGCTCGCACCTCGGCGGTCGCTTCCGGGCGATCGAGGACCTGCTGAAGGTGAAGGGGATCGGTCGCGCGACGCTCAGACGCCTGCGTCCACTGGTCCGCCTGGATCCGGCGCCCGAGAGCCCGCCGGATGCAGGGACGAGCGAAGCGCCTCGATGAACGGGCCCACGCGATCGTGGCGTAGCTTGTAGGCGGCCCGGTTCACGACGAGCACGCTCGAGATGCGGGCGACCTCCTCGCGCTCCTCGAGGCCGTTCTGCGCGAGGGTCGTCCCCGTCTCGACGAGGTCGACGATGAGATCGGCCAGGCCCACGAGCGGCGCGAGCTCGACGGATCCCTGCACCGGCACCACGTCCGCCTGGACGCCGCGCCGGGCGAAGTGCTCGCTCGCGCACCGGGGATACTTCGTGGCGACGCGCGGAATGCCCGCGGGAGCGCCTTTCCCGGCGACCCCGGCGACCACCATGCGGCAGCGACCGATGCCCAGATCGAGCGGCTGGTACACGTCGCTCGGTCGCTCGAGCAGCACGTCGCGTCCGCACACTCCGAGATCCGCCGCGCCGTACTCGACGTACGTGGGAACATCGTCCGGCTTGAGCAAGAGGAAGCGCAGACCCGCGGCCGGCGTCTCGCGAACGAGGGTCCTGTCGTCGGCGAGCAAGCCGTCGGCGTCGGCTCCTGCGCGCGCGAGAAGGGGCGCCACGGCGCGCAGCACGCGGCCCTTGGGAAGTGCGATCGTCAGCATGCGAGCCGTCACGACTCCGCGCCTTTGACGCGCTCGACCTTGGCGCCGAGGCCACCCAGCTTCTCCTCGATCCGCTCGTAGCCGCGGTCGATGTGATAGACGCGGCGCACCTCGGTCTGGTCCTCGGCGACGAGCCCCGCGATGACGAGCGAAGCGCTCGCGCGCAGGTCGGTGGCCATGACGCTCGCGCCGTAGAGCTTGTCGACTCCCTGCACCACCGCGGTGTTCCCGCGCAGGAAGACGCTCGCGCCCATGCGCTGCAGCTCCGGGACATGCATGAACCGGTTCTCGAAGATGGTCTCGCTGATGACGCTCTCGCCGCGCGCGAAGCACATGAGAACGAGGAACTGCGCCTGCATGTCCGTGGGGAAGCCCGGATGCGGCGCGGTCGTCACGTTGACGGGGCGGAGGGGACCCGTGCGACGCACGCGCACGTTCTGGCCCTCGCTGGCGATCTCGACGCCCGCGGCGCGCATCTTCACGACGAGCGCCTCCATGTCCTCGAGCTGTGCGCCCTCGAGGATCACGTCACCACCCTCGGCGATCGCGGCGGCGACCATGTACGTGCCGGCCTCGATCCGGTCGGCGATGATCGCGTGGTCGAAGGGGGCGAGCTCCCCGCGATCCGAACCGCGGACGTGGATGACGTCGGTGCCTGCGCCGTCCACCTCGGCGCCCATCTTGTTGAGGACGCGACCCAGCTCCTCGACCTCGGGCTCTCTCGCGCAGTTGACGAGCGTCGTGCGGCCCTTCGCGAGCGCTGCCGCCATCAGGAGGTTCTCGGTGCCGGTGACCGTCGGGATGTCGAAGTACACCTCGTTGCCGCGAAGGCGCCCGCCACCGCCGGGACCCTCTGCGATGACGTAGCCGCGCTCGAGGCGAATCGTGCAACCGAGGGCCTCGAGGCCCTTGAGGTGCTGGTCGATGGGACGCGCGCCGATCTGGCAGCCGCCCGGGAGCGACACCTTGGCGCGGCCGAAGCGAGCCACGAGGGGGCCGAGCACGAGGACGCTCGCGCGCATCTGCTTCACGAGCTCGTACGGAGCTTCGGGCTTCACGCTGGATCCTGCGGCGACGTCGACGACGGGCGCCGAGACGGTGACCTCGCGTCCGAGGAAGCGCAGGAGCGCTGCGGTCGTCTCGATGTCGCGCAGCGCGGGGACGTTGCGCAGACGGCTCGAGCCGTCGGAGAGGAGCGTCGCGCAGAGGATGGGCAGGGCGGCGTTCTTCGCGCCGCTGATCCGGACCTTACCTCGCAGCGGTCCGCCGCTGCGGATGACGATGGCGTCCATTGCCCGCCAGTCTAGCGCGCCGGCATGTGCACGCAGAGGCCGGCGCCCATGGCGTCGTCCTCTTCGAGGACGCGCCCTTCGGTCATCACGATCCAGACGGGCGGTCGCGACTTCGAGAGCAGCGCGGCCAGGGTATCGAGCTCCGCGGGCGGTACGGAGCGCTCGAGCCAGGGAAAGAGCACCCCCTCCTCCTCGCACACGTGCTCGTCGAAACGCATCCTCGCAGCTTGCACGTGCAGCGCGAAGGACGGATCGCCGGGGTCGGTCTCCAGCAGACGCCTGAGGTCCAGCCGCACGGCAGCGTGGAGGTCCGGCGGCTGCTCGCCGAGGTACTGCTCGACGGCCGGGAGGAAGACGGCCGCCTCCACGGCCATGTGAGCGATGAGCTCTTCCGCGAGGCGCGAGGAGAGACGCTCCCGGCCGTCGCGATCCATCTGGCACGACAGCGCCGCGAAGAGGTGAGCGATGGCTCGATGCTGCTCGGCGAGGATGCGCGTGACCGTCATTGGGCCAGGACGGTGATCTCGACGCGCTTGTTGCAGTCGACCCCACCCTGACACATGGCAGCCCCGCGACTGGAGATCGGCGTGGCGATGACCCGCGTGGGCGCGACGCCGCGTGCTCCGAGGACCTCGCGCACCACGTGCCGGTGCTCCTCGTCACCCGACACGCCGATGTTCTTCGTCGCCAGTGGGCCGTCCTGGCCCATGCAGTCGGCCAGAGCCTCGAGCACGGCGAGCCACACCATGTCGGGGTCGATGTCGCCCATGTGCGAACGCACGAGGACGAGCTGCGGGCACTGCTGGATCACGTCGCGCCCCACCACGAGCTCCGCGTCGTCGTCCTGCGATTCATCGCCTCGCGGGGCCTGCGGGGGACCGAGCGTGCCGGAGGGCGGGGTTCTCCCGCCGCCGCGCGTCGCCTGCTGCGATGGGCCCTGCATCGCCGGGGCCCCCTTCGTGCCGGACGTGGATGCCTGCTGCGTCGCGCCGCGGCTCCCTCCGCATGCGACGCTAGCGGCGCCGATCGCCCCCACGAGGATGGCGCACGCAACGTGGCTCTTGTGCTTCGACATGACTCCTCCGCAGCGAGTGCGCAGGAGTGCAGTGGACGTGCCACCCGGCTACTTCTTCGACTCTTCCTTGGCGGCCTTCAAGCGCTGCCGCAGCTTGGCGGCGTAGCCTTCCTTGTTCACCTGACGGGCCCGCCCGATGGCGAGCGCCTCCGGCGGCACGTCCTCGGTGACCGTGGTGCCGGTCCCTACGTAAGCGTTGGCACCGACCGTCACCGGAGCGACGAGCTGCGAGTCGCTCCCGATGAAGGCGCCCTCACCGATGGTCGTCGTGTGCTTCTGGTAGCCGTCGTAGTTGCAGAAGATCGTGCCTGCGCCCACGTTCGCGCCCGCGCCGATGACGCCGTCGCCGAGGTACGAGAGGTGGTTGGCCTTCGCGCCACGGCCCATCCGCGTCTTCTTCGTTTCGACGAAGTTTCCCACGTGGGCCTCCTCGGCGAGCTCGCTCTGCGGCCGGAGGTGGGCGAACGGGCCGATCTGCGCGCGCGGGCCGATGCGCGAGTCGGTCGCGACCGTGTACGGCTTGAGCACGGCACCCTCGCCCACCTCGACGTCGGTGAGGATGCACCCGACGTCGACCGTGGCCCCGCGCGCGACGCGCGTGCGCCCTCGCAGGACCGCGCCGCCCTCGACCGTCACGTCGGGCTCGAGCGTGACGAGCGACTCGATCCGTGCGCCGTCGCGCACGGTCGCTCCCGCCATGCGCCACTGCCTCACGATGCGAGCCTGCATGTCGCGCTCGACCTGGGCGAGCTGATCGCGGTCGTTCACGCCCGCGAGGACGTCGGCCCCCAGCTGCACGGTGGCGATGCGCTCGCCGGCGTTGCTCGCGAAGGCCACGACGTCGGTGAGGTAGAGCTCCCCCTGCGCGTTGTTCGGCTGCAGGGTGGCGAGCGCCTCGCGCCAGAGCGCGACGTTGGCGGCGTAGATTCCGGCGTTGATCTCGCGCACCGCTCGCTCGTCCTCGGCTCGGATGTCGCGATGCTCGCGAATGAGCAGCACCTGTCCCGCTCTGCGGACGATGCGCCCGTAACCCGTGGGGTCGTCGACCACGCACGTCGCCATCGAGAGCGCCGGCGGCGTCTTGTTCGCGTGCAGCGTCTCGAGGACGGCCCGGAGGTCCTCGGCCCGCACGAGCGGCACGTCGCCGTTGAGCACCAGCACCCGCTCCGCCTGCCGCCCCACTCCCGTGAGCCCCACACGCGCCGCATCGCCGGTGCCTCGCTGCTTCTCCTGCACAACGGTGCGCACCGGCTTGGTCGAAGCGCCGAAGGCGTCGGCCAGGTACTTCTCGACGAGCTCGCGCCCGTGGCCGACGACGACGACCACCTCATCGCACCCCGCCTCCAGCGCCGCCTGCACCCCGTAGTGCACGATGGGAAGGCCGAGCAGCGGGTGCATCACCTTGGGCAGGGCGCTCTTCATGCGGGTCCCCTGCCCTGCCGCCAGAACGATTGCCGTCGTCGTCTGCATGCTGCTCCTCATGTACACTTTACCGCTCGGTTAGGAGGACTTCATGCCAACGCGCGCTTCCGCCCGGCGCGTCTTGGGGCTCGCCGTCCCCATCATTTTCGTAGCTTGCAGCGATACGTTCGACACCACGCGCGCGCCGCCGCCCCGCGGCACGCTCGGCGCGGAGTTCTACGGCATCATCTGCGATCGCCTGGGGGCGCAGTCGCTGCACGAAGACCTCACGGGCGCGTCGTACCACGACGTGTGCCATCCCCGCTCCGACGGGACGTACGCCGATCAGGTCGACATGTCGGCGCTGCCGCCCATCGTCGACGGGCAGATCGGCGCCAACGGACAGCCGGTCACGGCGGCGCAGCAGACGAGCGACCGCAACTACGGCGTCGCCCGCGTGCAGACCCTGGCGCAGCACCGCACGGCCGTCATCGGCGCGTTCGACGCGATGCTCCCCGACACGCAGGTGCCCATCAAGGACCTGGGCAACCCCGATCCGACCAAGTCGTGCAGCCCGCCGGCCGCCGGGGGAGAGGGCTCCTACCACACCGAGCTCGCTGGCCTCCTGGAACGGATGACGACGCTCTACAACGACCGGACCATCCCGCAGCAGACCGAGGCCGTCGCGCGCGTCATCGATGCCTTCAAGGCATCTCCCGAGGCCCAGAAGGCGTGGGCCGTGTACGACGCACGCTCTGGATACCGGCCCATCGACATCAACCTGGGCGCGGTGAGACCGACCATCGCGTACGCGGGGCTGCGCGAGTTCGCGAACGCCTCGCTCGGGCTGCTCTCGATCGATTCGCAGCCGTACTCCGGCAGCCTCGTGCCGGGACCGGCATACCCGCAGCTCTCGCAGCTGCTCGCGGCGTCGCACGCCGAGCTGCTCAACACCACGCCGGATCCCGCGGTGGCGCCACTCGTGACGACCGCCGACGCGATCACCGGACGAACGGTGCTGTCGCGCCCGCGCACCGACCTGGAGTTCCTGCAGACGCTCTTCTACTCGCAAGACCCGGTCTTCGGCGGAGGGCAGGATCGCTACATCGTGGAGCGCGATCCGCGCGGCTACGTGAACGTACCGCTCGTCGGGGGCAAGGTGCCGGCGCCCTTCGTGGACGCCGACGGCGACGGGCTGGCCGACGTGGACGCCACCGGCGCGTTCGTGACGAGCGACGGGTCGAAGGCTCCCTCTCCCTTCTTCGCCGTGGGCGCACCCGATGCGAAGGCGCGCGACACGGCGAGCCGCGCCCTCTCGGCAGCGGGTGGTCCCCTCCTCTACGGGTTCATCGACACGAGCCACACGTACACGGCGACGCTCGTGCACAACCTGCAGCCTCTGGTCGATCCGAACCCGGCGGATCACCACGAGACGATGATGGACATGCTCGCGGGCGCGGAGGTGGTCCTCGGCGCGCGCAAGCCGAACACCTCGAAGACCTACGCCGACGGCGAGACGGTGAAGTACGACGCGTACGACACGACGAACTCGCCGGCGCTCGATCTGCTCTACGCGTTCGGCAACATCCTCGCGGACGGGACGACGGGCGACACGCTGACCTTCGCGAAGACGCTCGTCGCGCAGAACCCCGGCGCGGTGGCGCGCATGGTGGGCGACGGCCTCTACTCCAAGTCGCTCGCCGACGCCGACATGGTGGCGAAGCTTCCGAGCACGTCGACCTTCTGGGACGAGATGATCGACGTGACGATCCAGATCGAGCAGGAGCCTGGTCTGCTCGAGGACGTGCTCCGTGCGCTGGGCGACGACGCCTCACTGCCGCTGTCGGACTCGTTCTCGGCGTACATGGCCGACCTCGATCACATCTCGTACGACCGGAACAACCTGAACGGCCCGGCCTTCAACCAGACGACGAACGACGGCTCGCCCCCGAGCAAGCCGGTGAACCGCGGGGCGCCCGACACGGCCGCGAATCGCAGCGAGATGCAGCGGTTCCTGCAGACGATCTACGACACGAACGGCGTGACCGCGTGCAACAAGACCGGAGCTGTCGTCCACGCGCAGGGGGTGCCACTCCTCGGCGCGATCGACGTTCCGGCGGGACCCGCGAACAGCGCCCTCGCAGCGACGCTCCTTTCCGCGCACTACGGCAGCAAGACGACGTTCAACGCCTGCGAGGTGTTCAAGCTCGAGAATCTCGCCGCGTTCTACCTGGACTCGATGGTCGGAGCGGCGAGCATCTACTTCCGCGACGACTTCCTCCGCAACGGTCTCGCGGGCGTCGGCGCGGCGACGGTGGGGCTCATCGAGCAGTCGGGCGGCATCGGGTACGACGCGAACAACGCCGACACGTACAACGGCCCGGACCTCTCCAAGCCCGGGTTCTGGGACCTCGCGGCGAGCCAGACCTTCCGCCCCAAGCCCGGGTGGCTCAATCGCCTCGTCTTCTTCGACATCACGAAGGACAGCCCGAACCCCGGCGACAAGAACTACACGACCAACCACTTCCTCGCCGACCTGCAGGGGACGCAGATCGGGACCTCCATCTGCCCGGAGAACGTCATCCCCGATCCTTGCGCGGGGAGCTCTCTCTGCGGGGATGCCATCGACATCTCGTCGGACATGAAGGTGCACGGGCTGCGAAGCTGCCCGACCGGCGACTGGGCCTTCGACCGCGACCAGGACGCCACGTTCGTCTGGGAAGACCTCGGCTTCTACCAGTCGATCACGCCGCTCGTGTCGGCGTTCGCCGTGGCCAAGAACCCGAAGACCGGGCAGCCGCGTCACCGCGAGGACCTCTTCATCGCGCTCATGAGCGTCCTCCACAAGCACTGGCAGTCGGCAGCGGGCGCGAAGGCGAACCCGGGCGAGTGCGCTCTCGCAGTGGACTCGACCGGCAAGGCGACGTCCACCTGCAGCCAGGACGGCGCCGACAGCTACGAGCCGCTCCTCGCCCAGATCTTCTCGTCCGACATGCTCACCAACGTCCACGACTTCGTGAAGGTGGTGGAGGGCATCAGCGTCCCGACATGCGCCAAGGCCGACCCCACCACAGGCGCCTGCACCATGGCGGGAACGGCGACCGACGGGGTCACGATCCTGGCCAACGCCACCCGGGCGCTCATCGACCCGGCGCTCGCCAAGGCCGCCAAGCTCGTCGACCGCCACGGCAACCCCACGTCGCGGCGCAACGACGGGACGACGAACCCGCAGGTCACGCCCATCTACCTCGTGCTCCAGTCGCTCGACGAGATCGACCAGGCCTTCGCCGCCTACGCCCAGGCCAACCCGAACGACACGGGGCGGCAGGCGCAGTGGCGACAGGCGCGATCGCAGCTCGTGGACCAGTTCCTCAGCGTGAACGGCGAGAACACCAAGACGCAGTCGTTCAAGGACCCGTCGCTTCCCAAGATCCTGCCGGTCCTCGTCGATACGCTGCGGGCGCAGGTGGCGGCGCACTGCCCCGGGCCGCCCTACGGCGCGTGCCCCTGGGCGCGCCAGCAGCTCACGCAGAACGCGGCCGCCACGGTGGGAGGCCCCACCTTCGCGTCGACCCTCGACCTCACCGAGGCGGTGCGCAAGGATGGCACGGGGCGCGCGGAGCTCGAGAAGCTGCTCACGTACCTGCTCGACGCCGGCTCGAACAACGACGCTCTCGCCGAGTTCCTCGCGACGGTGGACGACATCATTCAGGTCATGCGCGACGACGCGAACCTGGTCCCGCTCTACCACGTGCTGGCGACTGCCGCGGCCCCGACGACCACCGACGCGAGCGGCAACATGCAGCTCGGCGTCGTCGACGCGACGACCCACCTGCTCTCGAAGGTCGCGGGCCACGCGTACCTCCCGGGCTCGAACGTCGAGCTGTGCAGCAGCGAGATCGACCCGGAGGGCCTCGTCAACATCGCCCTCGCGAACCTGGTGACGCCGATGAAGGACGCCAACGGCCAGCCGACCGAGACGCCGCTCGAGGTGTTCCTCGACGCCATCGCCGACGTGAACCGCGTCTCCCCGGGCACCACGGGGCCGATGCAGGGGACGGACCTCGCCAACGCCGCGAACGAGCTGTCCGAGTTCTTCCTCGATCCCCAGCGCGGCCTGGAGCAGTACTACGCCATCGTGCGGAACGGGACCGTGCACTGAGATGAGGCGAACGTTCCTGAAGGCTCTCGCGATCGGCGGAGCCATCCTCGCAGTCGCTGCGTCGGCGGACGACGCCCGAGCGGCGGGCCTGTACTTCTCGGACCGCGGCGTGAGACCGATGGGGCGTGGCGGCGCGTTCGTCGCCGGCGCCGACGATCTCGGAGCCATCTGGTACAACCCGGCCGGCCTGGTCGATGCTCCCTCGGGCATCCTCTTCGACGCGTCGTGGCTGCACTACACGAGTGACTTCAGCCGGCAGACGCTGACCACGAGCGCCACGGGCACGCAGTTCGTCCAGAGCTTCCCGCAGGTGAGCGGCTCGACCCCCATCCTGCCGATCCCGACGCTAGCCGGATCGCTACGCTTCGGGGATCGCGACCAGTACGCGGTCGCCCTCGGCATCTTCGCGCCGATGGTCCCGGTGACGAGCTACCCGCAGACGGTCTCGAATGCCGATGGTTCGACGAGCCCCGCGCCCCAGCGCTACTCGCTCGTGTCTCTGGACGGGTCGGCGCTCGTCGTGACCGGAGCGTGGTTCGCGTGGAAGCCGATCGACGAGCTGCGCATCGGCGCCGGGTTCGAGGCGCTCGTCGGCACCTTCAAGTCCACGGTCGACTTCAGCGCTTGCCCGCAGGACAACATCATCTGCGCCGGCGAGCAGCCCGACTACGACGCGTTCAGCCAGCTCAACGTGGGACCCATCTTCGCGCCGAGCGGCAACGCCGGCGCCACGTACGTGCCCTCCCAGCACCTGCGCTTCGGCGTGAGCGGGCAGCTGCCCTTCTGGATCGACGCCCCGGCCAAGGTCGACGTGCGCCTCCCGAACTCTGTCCTCTTCGACAGCGCGTACCAGCAGGGCGACAACGCGCGCGTGAAGTTCGAGCTGCCGGCCGTGGTGCGCGCCGGAGTCGAGGTGCGCCCGCTCGATCCGCAGCACGACCTGCGCGTGGAGCTGGCGTACGTGCACGAGTTCTGGTCGGAGCACCAGTCGATCGACATCACCCCGACCAACATCCTGCTCTACGGCGTCAAGACGCTGCCGACTCCCTTCAGCGTGTCCTCCATCTCCATCCCGCGCGGAGGACAGGACTCGAACAGCGTGCGTCTCGGCGGCGAGTACACCATCCCGATCGACGACTACCGCCTCCAGGTGCGAGCCGGCCTGGGCTGGGAGAGCAGCGGCATCCAGGAGGCGTACGTCTCTCCGCTCACGATCGACAGCACCAAGTTCACGACGGCCATCGGCGGTGGCCTGTACATCGGCAAACACTGGCGCCTCGACGCCGTGTACGCCCACGTCTTCGCGACCGACGTGACCGTCACCCCGCAGGAAGCCGCCGTCCCGCGCGTCAACCCGGTGAAGGGCAACCCCACGGCCGAGACGGCGGTC
>DATJYG010000021.1:0-10980 GCA_035499695.1 Polyangiaceae bacterium | reverse complement strand
GATCGCGTGACCGGGGCGCTCCGTCATGGCGACGTCCACCGCTCCGAGGCGGCGCTCGATCACCTGCTTCACCTCGGCGAACATGCGGCCTGCGCGACCGCCGCCGGACCGCGGGTTCACGACGACGAGCGGCGGATCCTTCTGCATCGGGGCGCCAATGTAACGGCGGGCATGGCGCTTGCGAAGGTCTAGTGCGTGCGCCTTGCTTCACGCGTCGCGCTTGCCCTGGGGGGCGCGGCGTTCCTCGCTTCGTTCGCGGCGCCGGCGACCGCGCGCGCCATGGGGGCCGTCGTCAGCTCTCCGCCGGGAGCTTCCTCCGCCGTGGCGCTTCGCTTCGCCGTGGCCACGAGCGAGGAAACGGGAGCGCCGAGCGCGCGGTGGGCATCGGTCACCGTGCAAGGAAGCGCCACCGCCTTCGCGTGGATCGTACCAGTGCGCCCCGGTGCGCTCCTCGAGCTCTCGCCGGACACGTGGCTCGAAGCGCTCGAAGCCTCGACGGCGCCGCGCGTCGTTCCGCCGAACACGACGCCGCCGTGTGGCTTCAGCGGGGGCGCCGAGGTGGAAGGAAGCTTCACGCCGACCCTGACAACCGCGCCAGGGGCCGTGGTCGTGGCGACGGACCGTCCGACACTGGACGAGACGCTGGCGAGCTGGGGCCTCTCGCTGACGCCCGAGCTCTCGCCGGCGATCGATGAGGTGATCGCGTCCGGCAGCGACCTCGTCGCGATGCTCTTCACGGACGCGTCGGGAACGGTCGTCACCCGCACGCTCCGCGTCGTGGACGACGAGCCCGCGGGCGTGCCGCTCTCGCTGCTGACGGGCGGCGCGAACGGCGTGCAGGTCACCGCGTTCGCGCTGAGCGGCTCCAGCAGCGCGTTCGGCGCGCAACCGGACCTCACGGTCGATCCGACGACGATCCTCTGGCAGAGCGACGGGACCTCGACGTACGCCGCCGCGCGCGACGCGATTCTCGAGGCGAACCCGGGTCGCTGGCTGCTCGAGACGGGCGGCGCGTCCCTCGTCTCCACGCCGACGACGCTGCAGGATGGCGCGACGGTCCCTTCGCTCACGTCGGCGTACGCGGCACTCGTCTCCAAGGCCGGCGACGCCGGCATCTCCGATGACCTTGCCGTGGCGCTCGGCTCGGGCGACGCGGGCGCGGGCGTCGAGTGGCTGGCCAGAGGACGCACGGTCATCGCTGCGGGATCGCTCGGGCAGGATGCGCCGCTCACCACCGGCGCGTTCGAGACGATCGGGCCCGTCGTGACGGCGGCCGGCTACGCGCAGACGTGCGAAGTGCCGGCTCCTCCGCCGCAGCAGCAGGGCACGGGCGGCGGCAGCAGCGGCGCATCACCGCCCAGCGAGGGCACGAGCAGCGGCGCGGCCGTCCACGCCGGCGTCGGCGCGGCGACGGTCGCCGCGGATTCGACCGACGGGTGCGGAGGGGATTCCTCCGACTCGTCGGACGGCTGCGGCGGCGACTCGAGCAGCAGCAGCGAGGGCAGCGATTCGAGCAGCTCGGACTCGAGCGACGGGTGCGGCGGGTCGGGCACCGACTCGTCGAGCGACTCGGGCAGCGGCTGCTCGGGCTCGAGCGACTCCTCGTCGGGTGACTGCAGCGTGCAGGACGGCGCGGGCCGGGGCCGACCACGTCGCTCCGCGACCTCCCGCTTCCTCGTCTTCCTCGTCGGTATCGCCGCCCTCTGGAGACGGCGCAGGAGCATCTGAAATCACGGAGCTCAGCCTTGCCCTGACTCAGCCATACTGTAAAGTTCTACTGAGGCCGTAACATGACCTTCTTGCGTCTGCGCGCCACGATGGTGGCGCTCGCCCTGGGATGCGCGCCGGCGGTCTGGGTGGGCGCGTGCGGCAGCAACCAGTCGACCTCCGGCAGCGGAGGGGACGGCGGGGGCGAGGACGGAACGACGGACGGCACCACGTCCGACGACGGCGGACCCGGAAGCGGGGACGCACGGAGCGACGGCTCCGGCGACGGCGCGACGACCGGCGACGGCAACGGAACGACCGACGGCGGCGCCCCCTGCAAGCCGGGCTGCCCGTCGAACGTGACGTGCGGTCAGTACACCGACTGCGCCGGGCACATGCTCGTGTGCGGCATGCCCTGCGCGAAGGGCCAGACGTGCACGATCGGACCGAACGGCTCGCAGAGCTGCCAGACGACGCCCTCGTGCACCGGCCAGTGCGGCGAGATCGGCGTCGACCCGTGCGGCGTGGCGATCAACTGCGGCGGCTGCCCGATGGGCCAGACCTGCGTCGCCAACAAGTGCGGCGTCCAGCCGCCCAGCGACGGTGGCACCGGGATGTGCCAGCCGCTGACGTGCAACCCGAAGAACGTGAACCTCTGCGGGACCGTCAGCGACGGGTGCGGCAAGACGATGAACTGCACGTGCCCGATGGGCCAGCAGTGCTACGGCGGCGTGTGCGGCACGCTGCCCCCCGAGTGCGACGGCGCCGACGGCGGCGCCGGCTCGAAGTGCGGTCAGGTCCCGAACGCGTGCGGCAGCGGCAACGTGAACTGCGGCGGCTGCGAGGGGACGACGACGTGCACCGGCGGCACGTGCACGACGTGCACCCCGCCGACGTGCGGCAGCGTGACCTGCGGCCAGGTGAGCAACGGGTGCGGGCCGAAGGTGACCTGCGGCACCTGCGGCAGCGGCGAGCAGTGCTACGACGGCGGCTGCTGCACGCCGAGCACCTGCGCCGACGCGGTCGACGCGGGCCTCGTGACGGGCTGCGACCCCGTCAATCTCGGGTGTGGGGAGCAGAAGGTCTGCGCCCCGTGCGCCACCGGCGACGTGTGCCGCAGCAACTCGTGCTGCACGCCGCTCACGTGCGCGGGCGCCATCGACGCCGGCCTCGTGACGGGGTGCAACGCCGTCGACCTCGGGTGCGGCGTCCAGAGGTCGTGCCAGTCGTGCCAGGCCGGCGAGGTGTGCCAGGGCGACAAGTGCGTGCAGTGCACGCCCAAGACGTGCGCCGACTTCGGCAACACCGGCTGCAACCACGACGACGGGTGCGGCAACCGCATCAGCTGCTGCGGTGCAGGCACCACGTGCATCCAGAACCTGTGCTGCAACGACGGCGACGTCGTCTACGCGGGCTCGTGCTGCTCTCCGCAGTGCGACCCGAACCAGCCGGCCGGCCCGCAGGTGAGCTGCGGCGTCGTCATCTACTGCGGCAATCCCAATAACTGACCTTCGAGTGACCTGCACTTTCGGCCTGTGACCAAGGCGGACGGGCGCGCCTAGGCTCCGCCTCGCCCGCCAGGTTTGTGGCCGCCCCCCCGGCCCGGCCTGTGCGGGCACTGACCTTGGTTGCGGTCACTTCGCGGGGGGCGGCTCGGGGCGGAACGAGTCGATGAAGCGGGCGGCTTCCTGCTCGTCGACCCCGGGTGCGAGCTCGACGCCCGCGTTGCAGAAGCGGTCGGAGTGCTTCACGAACCGCATGACGCGCACGATCCCGTCGGGCATGCGCGCGTGCACCTCGTAGCTCTCCGTCCCGTAGAAGCTGGGGTGGCTGTCGGAGAGGAAGGTGCCTGCGCCGACGACCTGGGCCTTGGCGCGGTCGAACTCGTGACCGTCCCGCGCGGGCGCCGAGCACACGATGGCGAATGCCGACCGGTCGGGAGCGACGACCTCGGTGGCCGTCGACGCGTTGGGCAGCGACTTGACCTCGGGGGAAGCCGGGAACACGGCCGAAAACCTGTGCAGGTCGGCGAAGTAACGGCCGTACTCGCCGGGCACCGGCTCGGCGGGCCGCATCCCCGGCGACGAGGCGGCGGCGGGTGCGCTCGACGAGGCGGCGGGTCCCGCCTCCGAAGTCTCGGCGGGCGAGCTGCGCTTGCACGCGACGAGGGCGCAGAGCAACATCAGCGGCACCCGCGGCAGACGCATCGGCCGCCCCTTATAGCGCGCCGTGCTGCAATCGCGGGAACCGGTTCCCCAGGCCATGCCCGAGCACGAGTTCTTCACCGACCCGCAGCGCGTCTCGCGTCTCCCCAAGCGGCCCTGGCACATCCGCGTGTACGAGAACGGCGGGACGACGAGCTACCAGGTGCAAGCCGACGACGGGGAGCTCGTGTGCAGCCTCGTCGACGCGGACTACGACCTGCCGGGCGCGGCGAGGGCCATCGCCGAGTCGATGGTGAAATGGGCGAACACCGAGGCCGAGGCTCCCCCGCCGTCGAAGACGCCGCCGTCGGTGCGGCCGAAGCTGCGGCTGGTCTGAGCCGAGAGCGCTCAGCCGCGCAGCGCGGTGGCGATGGCCGCTGCGAGGAGCAGGAAGGCGACGAGCTCCCAGGTGGCCCACCCGGCTTTCGTCTCGCCGCTCGCCGCCGGGACCTGGCTGCGTGCCGGGGCTTGCTTCGGCGCGGGCTCGGACTTGGCCTTGGCCGGCGGCGCCGACTCGGCGCGCGCTGCCTCCACTGGCCGGGCCTCGGCCGGGATCGGGGCGGCACGCGGGATGGAGACGGCAGCTTCCTCGGAGGGCGGCGGCCTGGCGGTGTCGCGCTCGAGGGTCGCCGACTCTTTCTCCGTCTTCGCCGCTTTCTGCAGGGCCTTGCGTTGGTCGGACGACATGACGCTCGTCATGTCCTCCTCGTCCTCGATCGGGACCTCGTCGATGGGTGTCCCGTCCGTCTTGGGTGAAACGCTACCCATGCTGCCCTCAGCATCGCTGAATGCGCCGGAATCGGCAACCACGCAGATGTAGGCGGAACGATTACTGCTGGCTCATTTCAGATCGATCTCATTTCACGTCGATCTGGGCCTCGCAGAAGAGGAGGCCCTTGTCGGTGCAGTGGGTCTTCATGCAGGCGACCATCCGGTCGCGCCCCAGGACGCTCATGCCGGCGAGCGTCGTCCGGCAGTCGTGCATGGTCGGCCCCGACGATACGCCCTCGCATTCATGAAGGATTGAGGCGCAGTGGGTCGCTATCTCATCCGTCCCGCTGTCGGATGGTGCCCCGGCCCCGTCCGGGCCGAGAGGCTCCACGATGGAGCATGCGCTCATGAGGGCCGTGTGGCCGCAGAGCTCGAGGCGGTTCGGGTCGCACCTCTGGGCCTGGTTCAGGGCGTTGAGGCACGCGACCGCCCGCTCGGCGACGCGCGGTTTCATCGCCTGCTTGAAGTCCTCGCAGCGCTTGGTGGGGAGGGTGCCGCAGCCGGGCATCCCTTCCTCGGCGGGCCACACGGGCGGGGGGCACGCGCCGGGCGAGCCGACCATATCGTCGCACGTCGGGGCCGGCTTGGGCGGAGGCGGCGGCGGAGCGCTCGTCGCCGCGGACACGGTCGGTGCGGGCGGCGGCGGCGCAGCAGGCGGCGGAGGAGGGGGCCGGAAAAGGTGCTTCTCCGACGCGTAGTACCCGCCCACTCCGCCGGCAGCCAGCGTGAAGGCGAGGATGAAGAAGGAGCCGGCGTCTATCTGCACGTCAGCGAGCGTAGATCATCTCGTGGCGTGGTGGGGCCCCTCCCCCACCACGCCCCGCGCGGAATCATCGGTCGGCCAGACCACCCCCCGGGCGCGCAGGTCGTCGACGGTGTCGTGCAGCGTCACGTTGGGGTCGCGCGCTCTCCAGCCGAGCTCACGCTCGGCCTTGCTCGCGTCGAGGTACCAGAAGCACTGCGCCATCTCGACGCTCGGCGCGTCGACGCGCGGCGCGATCCCGATGCGCGACGCCAGGCGCTCCATGGCTCTCGCGCCGATGCGGGCGATCTCGCGCGAGCGCGGCATGGGGAGCCACGGTGCCGGGACGCCCGAGATGCGCGAGAGGCGCGCGAAGAAGTCGCGCACCGTGAGGTTGCACGCGCCGACGAGGTAGCGCTCCCCTGCCCTGCCGGCCTCCAGCGCGAGCGCCATCGCCTCGGCGGCATCGCGCGCGTCGACGAAGGAGAGCCCCCCTGCGGGAACGGCGGGCACGACGCCTTCGAGGAAGTTGCGGACATCCTCGGTCGAGGACCCGCGGTCGTCACCAGGGCCGAGCAGCAGCGACGGGTTGACCGCGACGACCTCGAATCCGGGTCGGCTTCGCTCGAGGGCCGCTCGTTCGGCGAAGAGCTTCGCGCGGTAGTACGGCCAGCGAGAGACGATGCCGATGGGCGCGGCGTCGTCCTCGCGGCCGACGTGATCCGGGTCGTCGCTCACGGCGACCGTACCGCTCGTGGACGACACGACGGCTCGCGCGACGCCGGCTTCGGCGCAGGCGTCGAGCACCGTCTTCGTGCCGCGGACGTGCAGGTCGTAGAGCGCCTCGGCGTCCTCCGGCTTGCGCGAGACGCGCCCCGCGCAGTGGAGGACCGCGCGGCACCCGGCCGCCGCCTCGGCGACGCTCTTCGCGTCGAGGACGTCTCCGCCGAGGCTGCGCGCGAAGCGGACGACCTCGTGCCCGCGCCTCTCGAGCGCGTGCGCGACGTGAGAGCCCAGGAAGCCCGTGGCGCCGGTGACGAGGATTCTCATGATGGTTGATCCAGGCGGAAGACCTTCTGGAAGGTCATGAGCAGCGCCACGTCGTTCGACTTGATGGCCCCGGACATGAAGTCGGCGGGGCTCGGCACGTACGATTCGCGGACGATCTTCGCGAAGATCTCGGGGCTCGTCTTGAGGACGCAGTCGGCCTGCCCGCCGTCGGGCTTGCCGGGGCGCACCTCGCAGCCGCTGCCGTCGACGCGCACCGTCCACTTCGCGAGCTCGTCGTTCCCGAGGGACACGTAGTAGCTCACGGGCTTCTCGACCTCGCTGGCGCTGAACTTCGCCTCGAGCTCCGAGAAGAGCTTCACGAGCGGGTGCTCGCGCTCGGGAGCCAGCTCCTCGCGTCGCGCGGCCCTCGACAGATCGAGCACCTTGCCCTCGGAGAGCGCGAGCACCGCCTCGCGAGCGATGCGCGCGACCTCGCGGGCCGCGTCCGCCGCCGACATGCCCTCGGTGAGCCGCTCGAGGTCCGACACGGCGAGGGGCGGGCCGATGCGCGCGACGATGTCGCGCTTGGTCGGGACGGGCACGCCCTTGGGCATCGACGCGTGCGTCCCGCCGAGGAACACCGGGAGCAGGTCGACCCCGTGCACGAGCGCGAGGTGGCCGACGAGCGGCTTGAAGTCCTGGATCTCGCCGCTGGAGCTGCGCGTGCCCTCCGGGAAGACGAGCACCGTCTTGCCCTGCTCGAGCACCTCGCTCGCCTGCCGGATGGCCTGGCGGAGCGACGCCTTGCGGTCGATGGCCCGCAGGTTCGTGAGGTTCTCGAAGAAGGCGCGCTTGATCCCGCTCTCGAAGAAGTAGTCCTGCGCCGCGAGAGACACGATGTCCTCGCCGTACTTGCCGAGGGCGTGGCGCACGAAGCCCATGTCGAGGTGGCTTGCGTGGTTGGCCACGACGATCACGTTGCGGTTCTGCGGGATGTGGGCGCGTCCGAAGACGCGCGGCTTCATGACCTCGCCGTAGAAGAAGTCCTGCAGCTTGCCGATGAACGCCTTGCCGACCTGCTGGACGGGCTCGGGCAGCACGATGGGCGCCGCAGGCTCGCGCGCCGGTGCCTTCGGGCGAACGGCGTGCGGCTCGTCGATGGTGCGAACGAGCTCCTCGACGTCGGCGACGGTCACGCAGGCGTGCAGGCGCTGCGGATCGATGGCGCCGTGGCGCCCCTCGAGGGCCTCGAGCAGCTCCGTCAGCAGCAGCGAGTCGAACCCGAGCTCTCCCTGCAGCGACGCGTGCGTCGTCACCTCCTCGACCGCGATGCCCTTCACGCCGGCGATCGCGAGGCGCACCGGGCTGGCCTCGACGCCGTCCTCGGGGCGCGCGGTGGCCGCGATCATGCGGCGGAGGATGGCGCGCACCTCCTCGCGCTTGACCTTGCGCGTCGCAGTGCGCGGCAGCGGCGCGTCGTACAGGTGCACGATGGTCGGGCGCTGCCCGGGGGGCAGGTCGTCGACGGCACGGCGGAGCGCGGCGCGCGCCGCGTCGCGGTCGCCCTCGGAGACGGCGAGGCACGCGAGCCGTTCGCTGCCGCGCACCTCGACGCCGACGACCGCGAGCTCGGACACGTGCTCGATCTTGCCGAGGCGCTTCTCGACGTCGTCGGGGTACACGTTCTCGCCGGTCGGCGAGATGACCACGTCCTTGATTCGCCCGACGATCTCGAGGCGCCCCTTCTTGTCGATGCGCCCGAGGTCGCCCGTGTGCAGCCAGCCCTCGGCGTCGATCGTGCGGCTCGTCGCGTCGCCGTCCGTGTAGCCGATCATCACGTTGGGCCCGCGGGCCACGACCTCGCCGATGCCGCGGTCGTCCGGGTTCGCGATGCGGAGCTCGACGCCGGGCACGGGCTTGCCGACGCCCGCCTCGAGTCGCTTGCCGGGGCGCGTGACGGTCAGCACCGGCGCGGCCTCGGTGAGCCCGTAGCCCTCGGTGAGCCGCAGCCCGAGCCCCGAGAATCGCTCGAGCGTCTCGCGCGGCAGCGCGGCGCCGCCCGAGATGAGCCACTTCACGTGTCCGCCCATCCTGGCGTGCACGGCACCGAAGAGGATGCGCCCGACGTCGACGCCGACGTTGGATGCGAGCCAGCGGTTGACCTCCGTGGCGGCGTCGAACGCGGCGCGCGCGAGCGGTCCCCGCGCGTCCACCTGCTGCAGGATGCGCCGCTCGAGGAGCTGCCAGAGGGCGGGCACGCCGACCATCGCGGTCGCGCGCGACGCCTGGAGGCCCGCGGCGATCGTCTCGCCCGAGAGCTCGTCGAGGTACACGACGCGCGCCCCGCGCGAGAGCGGGAGCAGCAGGCCGCAGGTGAACTCGAAAGTGTGGTGCAGCGGCAGCACGCTGAGCACCCCGTCGCCGCGTGACAGCGGGAAGATGGGCGCCAGCGCCGCCACGAGGGACGTGAAGTTGGCGTGCGTGAGCATCACGCCCTTGGGCTTGCCCGTCGTTCCGCTCGTGTAGATGAGGCTCGCGACGTCCCCCGGCTCGACGTTCACCGCCGGCGGCCCGAGGCTCGGGTCCTCTTCGGTCGCCTCGTGCAGGTCGAGCGCGGCAGGCAGCTCGGAGAGCTCGTCCCTCGCCTTCACGGTGGCGTCCCAGACGACCGCGCGCGCCTCGCTGTCGGCGAGCACGTTGCGCCACGACGCCGCGTCGAGCGCGGGATCGACCGGGACCGCCGTCGCGCCGGCGCGCAGGATGCCGAAGTAAGCGACGGGCCAGTCCGGGTGGTTGCGGGCGGAGAGGACGACGCGGTCGCCCTTGCCCACCCCGAGCGCCGCGAGCCTCGCCGCCAGCGACTCGGCGCGCAGCTTCACGTCGCGGAAGCTCGTGCGCGTGAGACCCTCGTCGGTCATCCGCTGCAGCGCCAGCGCCAGGTCGTGCCGCTCGGCCATCTCCTCGACGAGCGACCAGAGCGTCGCGTGCGCCGCGAGCGCCTTCTCGGTGCGCGAGAACCGCCGGTCCATCTCGGGGAAGACGCGCTTCTCCATGGCGGGCATGTGGACGTTCATCATCCAGTCCGCCCAGTCGATGGTCTCCGGGGCCCACGGCAGCTTCGCCTTGTCCTCCTGGGAGAGACGCGCGAACGCGGCGCGCGTGTTGGAGCAGTCGAAGGGGCCCATCGGCGTCGACGAGAACGGCTCGAAGAGCTCCTGGATGGCGCCGATCTTCTCCTCGCGCTTCGCGACGCCCTCGAGCACCTTGGCGGCGGGCCGCAGCACCGGGGACGTCTTCTTGACGAGCGACGCCAGCTCGCGCGTCACGCGCGCGATGGCGGGCGGGCCGGTGAGGTCGAAGCGCGCGCGGTCGATGAACGTCGGCTCGAGCCGCGCCTGCAGCGCGTTGAGGATCGGGTTGCCGCTCTTGCGCTGGTAGTGCTTGCGCTTGTAGAGGCCGCACAGCTCGCCGAACCGCTGCGCGCTGCAGGGGTTCACGTCCGACGCTCCGAACTGGTACACGGGCGGCGCGGTGCCCTCGAGCAGCTCCGCCAGCGCCAGGATCATCCCGGCGACCACGTGGTCGGTCGGGATGAAGTCGAGCGGTACGTGGCGGGCCATGATCTGCTGCTGGCCCTTCATCATCATGTAGAGGAGCGGCGCGCTCGTGTTGATGCCCTCGTTGTATCCGACCATCGGATACGTCAGCGTCGACTCGCAGCACGCGGGGCGCGCGATGGTGAAGGAGAGGCCGCTGCGCGCGACCACCTGCTCGCCGATCGCCTTCGTGTATGTGTAGACGTTGGGCCAGCCCCAGTGCGTCGCGCGGTCCAGCCCCGCCTCGACGAGCCGGTCGCTGATGAACTTGCGCTTCACGCGCGCGAGCTCCCGCTCGTACGGCTCGCCATGCACGGGCTCCCCGCGCGCCAGCAGGTTCTTGCGCGCGCGCTCGGCGAACTCGCTCTGGCGGAACGCGTCCTCGCACCGGTGCTTCGCCTGCGCGATGAGGTCGAGCCCCTCGGCGATCTCGCGATCGGGGTCCCACAGCTCCGCCCCGAGCTCCTCGGCCCGCGGGAACGGGTGAACGCGCGGGTCCTCCTCGCGCACGAGTCCTTTGCGCGTGCCCGCGACGTAACACGTGCTCGTGTGCATCACGGGCACGTCGCCGAGCGCCCGCGCGAGGTCGACGAGGTTCTGCGCGCCGAACGCGTTCGCATCGAGCGCGTCGTCGAGCGGCGGGTTGAAGTCGACGACGCCGGCGACGTTGATCACGGCGTCGATCGTCCCGCGGAGCTCGCGCACCAGGTTCTCCTCGAGCCCGCAGAGCGGCCGCCCCATGTCGCCGTCGATCGGCTCGACCTTCTCCTCGAGCACGCTGCGCACGCTCGCGAGCGCGTCGGTCCCGGCGATGTCGCGCCGGAAGCGCTCCGCCGGCGACATCCCGTTCTTTGGACGCACCACCAGGTAGATGCGACCGACGCCCGGGCAGCGGTCGAGCAGCATCGACCAGAACACCTTGCCCAGGAATCCCGTCCCCCCGAGGACCACCAGCCGCGCCCCCTCGAAG
>DATJYG010000020.1:0-4515 GCA_035499695.1 Polyangiaceae bacterium | reverse complement strand
TCTTGATCCTTTGATCTTCTGATCTTCTTCAAACCCTCTCGTCTTCCCCTCGCTTCTGGAGCTCTTCCACGACTCGTCTCACGTCTTGCGCCCTGTCCCGCGGGATGACGAGGATCGCGTCGTCCGTCTCCACGAGAACCAAGTCCTTCACGCCCACGAGCGCGAAGCGCTTCCTCCCCGGCGTACTCGTGAGATCCCGCACGAGGTTGTTCGCGGCGTCGACGGTGACGGTGCCCTCGGGGGCGACGTTGCCGGCGGCGTCCTTGGGCGCGAGCTCCCAGGCGACCTCCCAGCTGCCGATGTCGTTCCAGCCGAAGGAGCCGGGGACGACCGCGAGCTTCTCGGCGTGCTCGAGGACGCCGTGGTCGATCGAGACGGACGGGAGGGCAGGGAACACCTCCGCCAGCGCCTTCGCCTCCTCGCCGCGCGCCGCCGCCGCGTCCAGCCTGTCGAGCCCCGCGGCGAGCGCCGGCAGGTGCTTCGCGATGGCCGCGCGCATCACCGAGGCGCGGAAGAAGAACATGCCGGCGTTCCAGAGGTGCTTGCCGCCGGCGACGAAGCGCGCCGCGCGCTCGCGGTCGGGCTTCTCGACGAAGCGGGCGACGGCGTTGACCCCCTCCGACACGGGGGCGCCCACCTCGATGTAGCCGTAGCCCGTCTCGGGGCGCCTCGGGACGATGCCGACGGTCGTGATCGCGCCCCCCTCGGCCGCCGAGATGGCGCGCGCGAGCACGTCGCGGAAGCCCGGCTCGTCGGCGATGAAGTGGTCGGCCGGGAACACGCACACGATCGCGTCGGGATCGGTGCGCGCGACGGTCGCGGAGGCCCAGCCGATGGCCGGGGCCGTGTTGCGCGCGGCGGGCTCGACCAGGATGTGCGCCCTGGGCACGTCCGGGAGGACCGCGGCGGTCGCGTCGGCGATGCGGGCGCCCGTCGCGATCCAGACGCGGTCCGGCGAGACGAGCGGGTGCAGGCGCCTCACGGTGGCGGCGATGAGGGCCTCGTTCTCGCGCCCCGCCAGCGGCAGGAGCTGCTTGGGGCGGGCCTGGCGGGAAGCCGGCCAGAAGCGCGTGCCGGAGCCCCCGGCGAGGATGACGGCGTGGACCTGACCCATGGTAGCGCCGCTCGTACCACGTCGCGGGGGCCCGTGGCACGATGCCGCGCGTGGTACCCGACGTGGCGTTCGACCTGGAGCTGGCGCACGGGCGCTGCGTGGGCGTGCGCCTTCCCGAGGCCCTGGGGGTGGTCGAGGCGCTCGCGGAGGCGGCCCTGCTGCCCGAGGAGAGGGCCTACGCGGCCACCCTGGGCGCCGTGAGGCGGCGCACGTGGATGGGCGGGCGCATCGCGCTCCGGCAGGCGCTGGCGCGCGAGGGCATCGCGGCGCCGCCGGTGCTGGCCGACGGGCGCGGAGCGCCGGCGTTGCCGCCGGGTGTGGCCGGTTCCATCAGCCACAAGGAGGACATGGCGGTCGCGCTCGTCGCCCGCGACGCGGCGGCGAAGCTGGGCGTGGACATCGAGCGCGACGCGCCCGGCAAGCTGGACATCTCGAGGAAGGTGCTGACGGACGACGAGCTGGCGGACGTCGCGAAGCTCGGCTCGAGCGACCGCGCGCGCGAGGTGCTCCTGCGCTTCTCGGCGAAGGAGGCGATCTACAAGGCGCTCGATCCCTTCGTGCAGCGCTACGTCGCGTTCCGCGAGGTCGCGCTGATCCCGCGCGCCGACGGCACGGCGGTCGTGACGCCGCGCCTACCGGCTGCCGATGGGACGTTCGTGATGGACGTGACGTGGATGCGCCGCGACGGGACGATCCTGACGACCGCGCGGGTCTCTCGGAGTTAGTCGCGCCGGTACATCGTCACGACGCAGGCGCCCCCGAGGCCCAGGTTGTGCTGCAGGGCCACCTTGGCGTTCGGCACCTGGCGCTTCTCGGCCTGACCGCGCAGCTGCCAGACGAGCTCCGTGCACTGCGCGACGCCGGTGGCGCCGAGCGGGTGCCCCTTGGAGAGCAGGCCGCCCGAGGGGTTCGTCACGACCTTGCCGCCGTACGTGTTCTGCGCGTCCCAGATGAACTTTTCGGCCTCGCCTTCCTTGCAGAAGCCGAGTCCCTCGTACGTGAGGATCTCGTTTGCCGTGAAGCAGTCGTGCAGCTCGCACACCTGCACGTCCTGCGGCCCCAGGCCCGACTGCTCGTAGACCTTCTTGGCCGCGTTCGCCGTCATGTCGTAGCCGACCATCTTGATCAGGCTCTTCTCGAAGCTGGTCGCGTAATCCGTCGTCATCGCCTGCGCGGCGATCCACACCGGATTCGTGTGGCCGTGCTTCTTCGCGAAGTCGTCCGAGCACAGGATGGCCGCGGCGGCGCCGCACGTCGGCGGGCAGCACTGGTAGCGCGTGAGCGGGTCGAACACCTCCTCGCTCTGCATCACTTCCTCCAGCGTCAGCAGCTGGTTGAAGATCGCGAACGGGTTGTTCGCCGCGTGCTTGCGCGCCTTCTCGCTGACCTTGCCGAAGGTCTCCTTCTTGGCGCCGTACTTCCAGCGGTACTCGCGCCCCGCGCCGCCGAACATCTGCGCCGTCGGGGGCGCCTGGCTGAAGCCCTGTTCGTCGAGCATCACCTTGGCGTGCTTGGCGATGGGGCTCTCGCGGTCGGTGAACTTCGACCCGAGCGCGCCCTTCTCCATCTTCTCGAAGCCGACGACGAGCACGCACTCGGCGATGCCGCCCTCGATCGCCTGCTTGCCGAGCATGAGCGCCGTCGAGCCGGTCGAGCAGTTGTTGTTCACGTTGAACACCGGGATGCCCGTCAGTCCCACCTCGTAGACGGCGCGCTGCCCGCAGGTGCTGTCGCCGTAGACGTAGCCGGCGTACGCCTGCTCGATCGCGGGGTACGGCACCTTCGCGTCCTCGAGCGCGGCCCGCGCGGCCTTGCTGGCCATCACGTGGTAGTCCTCGCTCTGCCCCGGCTTGGCGAACTTGGTCATCCCAACGCCGATCACGTTCACTCTTCTGGCCATGGCGTCACCTGTTCTCCGTAGTCTGGGTTCTCACGCGAGGTCCTTCAAGAAGCCGAGCTTCGTCGCGGGCCGGACGTCGCCGTCCACGCGCAGCTTGCCGCGCTGGAAGAAGTCGCGGGCCTGAGAGGGGTCCTTCGTCAGGGCCACGAGGTCCGCGTCCTCGATCCGCAGCGTCGTCGCGGCCTTGGCGTCGGTGCCCTCCTTCACCGCGCCGGCGCCGGTGAGGTCGAGCGTCCAGTGCCCGTCGGGGTTCGTGACGTTCACCTGGATGACCGAGCCCACTTCCTTGGCGAGCGCCGGGTTCTTGCTCAGCCGATCGGCGAGCGCCTTGAAGATGGCGCCGGCCTTCGCCTCGCCCTTTGCCGCCGCGGGAGCCGCCGCCGCAGCCGGAGCCGCCGCCGCGCCGCTGCCGCGCTTTCGCTGCACGGCCTCCATCGCCTGCTTCGGGTCCATCTTCTTGAGGAAGTCGAGCTTCTGCGACGCCATGATGTCGCCGCTGATCTTGAGCTTCCCGCCCATGTAGAGCTTCATCGGGTCGGCCTTGCCGCCCGTCATCGCCATGAAGTCGGCGTCCGCCAGCTCGAGCGTGACGTCCGGCTTGTCGATGGCGCCCGTCTGCACGGCGCCCTTGCCGTTCTTGACGTCGACGGTCCACGCGCTGTCGGGGCTCGTGAGCTTGAAGAGGAACGTCTTGCCGACTCGCCCCACGAGGTCGGGGTTGCGCGCGATGTGGTCCTCGATCGCCGTGAAGACGTCGGCGCTGCCGTAGGCCGCGTCGCCGCCGCCCGCGGGAGCGGCCGGAGCGCCGGCCGAAGCCGCCGGAGCCGCGCCGCCGCGCTTCTTCATGATCGCCTGCAGCGCCTGCTGCGGGTCGATCTTCTGCAGGAACGTGAGCTTCTGCGACGCCATCAGGTCGCCGCTGATCTTCAGCTTGCCGCCCATGTAGAGCTTCATCGGGTCGGCCTTGCCGCTCGTCATCGCCATGAAGTCGGCGTCGGCGAGCTCCAGCGTGCAGTCGGCCTGCCCCGCGCCGGCCTTCAAGCTGCCTGGCGCGTTCTTGAGGTCCATCGTCCACGCGCTGTCGGGGCTCGTCAGCTTGAACACGAAGACCTTGCCGACGCTGTTCACGAGCTCGGGGTGCCGCGAGACGTGGTCCTCGATGCCGGTGAAGACGTCGGCGCTCGTGAACTGGTCCGGCGTGGGCGCCGCGCCCGCCGCCGCTCCGGCCGCCGCGGGCTTCGCAGCCGGCTTCTCGGCCTTCTTGGGGATCTCCTTGAAGAGCTCCACCGCGGCGTTGGAGATGACCACCTTGTCGCGCTCCTTCACCTTCGTGCGGAACACGATCTTCGTGTCGCTCTCCTTCCACATCTCGGTGACGAGTGTCTCGCCGGGGAACACCGTGTCGGCGAAGCGCACCTTGATGCTCTTGAAGAAGCGCGGGTCGGCGTTCGGGCAGAACTTGGAGATGACGTGGCGCCCGGCGAAGCCGAACGAGCAGAGC
>DATJYG010000019.1:0-3615 GCA_035499695.1 Polyangiaceae bacterium | reverse complement strand
ACCATGCTGGATGCCGAGGGCCGCCACCCAAAAGCGCTACGGTTAGGTAGTGCGTTGGCAGATACACCGGGGCGCGTCAGCGACTACTCTCGTTGCCGTGCTCGCGTGTGGAGGGCGTGTTGATTCGGGCGGCGGTGCTCCAGATGCCGGACCGGATTCGGTCGGCGACACCACCGCCTCTGGCGACGCGGCGCATGAGGCTGGCGTGTGTCTGACCGTGGGCGCCGATGAGGCCGGGGGGATCACCTGCGACACCGACACCAACGGAATCGCTTGTGAGTGCGAGGTCGGTGGTTTCGGAGCCTGCAACTGCAGCTTCATCGGTGACACCATTTGCCAAGCAATGATTGATACGTGTCCTTGCTGTCCCTCCCCCGAGGAGGCCGCCGCGATGTGTTCCCAGGCGTGCCCCCAATGATGTCTATCTCTCTATCTCGATGTGCAACTCGCTCTGCAACGGGGACGGCGGCTACGGGAACGCCTACATGTGCTGGCTCTCCGCCGACTTCATCCAGCAGGCGCGGGCGAAGCATGACCGCTCAACGCGTCCGTGTCCCGGTTGGGCGGCCCGGTGATTCTTCTCGTCAGGGAGTTGGTGTCCCATGAGACCGAACCGATTCGCACCGTGACCGGTCGCACCTTCTCTCGAAGCGAATCCGGTCTGAGCTCGAGCGACCTCCTGCACGAACCCTGCGAGTCGCACCGCATCGAGAGCGCATTGCTCCGCCCCCGGAGGAGCCTGCGCATCGCGGCGCGCGATCGACGTTCGCGCATGAGCCGGTGGCGCTGCTGACGTGTCTGATCGGTCTTCGCCGCCTTCGAAGCAACTTCGCTCGCGTGCGAAGGGACTTCGCTCGCGTCCGGACCGCTCGTCACGCCTCGGGGACTGCTCCGTTCACGGAGGGAGTCGCTCTGCAAACGGCATGAACGTCCTCGCGAACCACGACCATCCCTCCTCGTACAGGGAAACCCGCTTCGCTCGGGATCGGAAGTCGTCCGCACACGAGGATCGCGTGCTTCGCCCGGCGAGCGGTCTACACCCAAGAGCACTCGGCACCTCCCACGCTCGTGCGAAACGCTTCCCTTGCACGACCGCATCGTTCCGCCGCCAGGCGAAGTCATTCCGCTCACGTGCGAGTTCGTTCCCCAGCCGTGCGAAGTCGATTCAGTCACCGAGCGAAGGGCCCTCCCGCTGGAGCAAGGGCTTCCATTCCCTCAGCGTGGTATTCCGGACACACCGTGTCCGGGTCCGGGAACACGACGTCGCCGTCCTCGACGGACGATCTGTCCTACCGCGTGCCGCTCGTCCGCTTCGCGTTCGCGCTGGTGCTCATCTGGAGCCGGTACGAGCCCCGGCGAGTCGGACAGATCGCCATCCTCGACCCGGAGATCGCGTCCGCGTGGCTGCTGGGCCGAGGCGCTGACACGCCGAACGACTCTGCAAAGCGCGTGCGCCTGGGTCGTCAGACGCCGACGGGACTCGTCGACGGTGGACCCCTGATCGGCGAGACGATGTCGCAGCAGCAAGCCCGAATCGAGCTCGTCGCCGGCGGAATCGCGGTCCGCACTCTCGGAAAAGCCGTCGTCTCCATCGGAGGTCAGCCCCTCTCTGACGACGCGGTCGCGCGCATGGCGCCCGGGACGTTCCTCCACGTCCGAGGTCACTCCACGTTCCTGCTCGTGCACCGGGGCGTTCTGCTTCCCCCCGTCGCTCCCGAGGTCTGCGCCCACGTGTTCGGAGAGCCGGATTCGGCCGGCATCGTCGGCGAGAGCCCGGGCGCCGTGACCATGCGCAACCAGATCCTGCGGGGCGTTCGCACCCGCGGCCATCTGCTCCTGCATGGGCCGACGGGGTCGGGCAAGCTGCTCGCGGCGCGCTTGGTCCAGCAGCTGAGCGGGCGCAAGGGTCGGCTGGTGAGGTTCAACATGGCGAACCTCACCGAGAGCCTGGCCGACGCCATTCTCTTCGGCAACGTCAAGAACTACCCCAACCCCGGCATGCACGAGACCGCAGGGCTCGTGTTCGAGGCCGAGGGCGGCGTGCTCTTTCTCGACGAGTTCGGCGAGCTGCCGCCCAAGCTGCAGTCCAAGCTGCTTCTCGCCATGGAGGGCGTCGCGACGCGCCTGGGCGAGTCGCGCGAACGCAAGGTGGACCTTCTCGTCGTCGGGGCGACCAACGCCCCGCTCTCGCAGGTCAAGCTCGACGTCCGGGAGCGGTTCACGACGATCATCGAGCTGCCGTCGCTCGCCGATCGCGTCGAGGACATGCCGCTCATCGCCCGTGCGCTGGTCCTCGAGGCCGCGCGAGAAGGGTCGGATCTCGCTCCCCGCTTCGTCCGCCGGGACGCCTCCGGATGGCCCTACGTGGCGTTCGCTCCGGCGATGGTGCAGGCGATGGTCCGCTCGCGATACGACGGCAACGCGCGCGCGCTGCGCAACCTGCTCTTTCAGGCGATGAACGAGTCGTTCGACGCCGCCACGGCAGAGAACGCCATACGCGCCGGCAAGGGAGAGCCGCTCATCGACATGAACGTGCTGACGCTTTCGCCGCCGTCCAACCTCGACCCCTGGCGCACGCCACCCTCGATGGTGCCCCCTGGGCCCGAAGACGGCGTCCCCGTGGACGATTTGATTGCAGGCATCGGCGTGGATCCGAAGCCCGGTCTGAGCGAAGAGCACGTGCGGAAGGCGCTCGAGAAGAGTCTCGGGAATCGCGGGAAGGCGGCGAAAGCCCTCGGCATCAGTCGTCACCAGCTGTATCGGCTCATGAAAGACCTTGGGATCGTCGAGCCCGAAAAGCCAGAGGAGCCCTGACCGCGCCGTGCGCTCGCGCATCTTGCTCGCGCGTTTCGCGCGCGCGCAGACCGGTGTGCGAAGCCCCTCGCGATCTTTCGCGCACTTGCACACCCTGCAGACCCAATGCGCGCTGGCCCACGGGTTGCGATGGGTCCCCGCGCGCCCGCACAGTGCGGGACGCGAACAAGGACAAGAATCGTCATGGCTCGTAAGAACAAGATCCCCTCGCTGCCCATGGTGATGGCAGCGTCGGCCTCCGCGACGGCGTCACCCGCGCCCACTTCAGCACCGGCGTCGCCGTCGACTTCGGCGGGAACCGCGCCCGCAGCTGCGCCCGCGCAGTCGCAGTCCACCGCGCAACAGCAGCAGACGTCGCCGCTCATCACGACGACGGCCAACGGCAGCAACCACGGCACGAAGGTCGACCTTCAGGCCATCTACCAGGCGGTCATCGCCGGCCTCCTGGAGTTCTACGCTCCCGACGACGTCTTCCAGATGTCGACGGGCACGTACACGCGCGATGAGCTCATCGCCGAGTTCCAGCAGTTCGTCTCGGCGGCGCAGGACACCAAGGACAGCAATGCGCAGTGGCGCTCGGACATCCAGACCGAACGTCAGCTCGAGCAGCACGTCAAGGTGTTGCGCGTGGGTGTGAAGGGTATCGTTGCCGCGCGCTTCGGCGGCAGCGGCGCGCAGCTCTTGAAGTTCGGCTTCTCGCTCCCCAAGCCGCGCAAGAAGAGCGCAAAGACGAAGGCGGCGGCGGTCGAGAAGGGCCTGGCGACGCGCGAGAAGCGTCAGACGCTGGGCAAGGTGCAGAAA
>DATJYG010000018.1:0-2106 GCA_035499695.1 Polyangiaceae bacterium | reverse complement strand
AGCATCTGGGAGATCTTCCTGAAGCACGCGCTGGGCAGGCTGGAGGTCCCGCCGACGTTCGTCGAGCTCGTCGACGAGACCGGCTTCGCTCGCCTTCCGATCTCCTTCGAACACGCTGTGGAGGCTGGCCGCCTGCCCTTTCACCATCGTGATCCCTTCGACCGCATGCTCGTGGCGCAGGCGCGGTTGGAGGGCCTCGCGCTCGCGACCGCCGATCCGCAGATCGCCCGCTACGACGTCACCACCGTCGACGTGGCGCGCGCGTGAGAGCCGGCGCCCTCGGGTCTAGGAGCTCTCGCCCGCCATCGCGGGCTCGTCCTCGCCTTCCACGCCACCCTCGTCCGGATCGCTGTCGTCGAGGTCGCCGAACAGCGAGGGGTCGCGGGCGGAGCCGCGGATGAGGTCGTCGGGGCTCCCGTCCGGGAGCAGGCGCCCCTGTTTGGTGCCGAAGTAGACCGCCTGCGGGTGGTGGGCGACGAGCGCCAGCGTCGACTGCTCGGGGTCGGGCGCGAAGCCGTCGGTGATGCTCATGCCGATCTGCGAGAGGTCCAGGAGCCCATCGACCTTGACGTGCTCGCTCTGGTCGGGCACCGCCGGATAACCCCACGAGTAGCGCCGCCCCTGGGCGGGCTCGATGCAGAGCATCTCGCGCACGCTCGCGTGCAGCCACTCGGCGAGGGCCTCGGCGGTCTGCACGCCGAGGCCGTGGACGAACAGCTGCTCTGAGTACTCGCCTTCGGCCTCGAGCTTGGCCATCAGCTCGGTGACCTCCGAGCCGACGGTCACGGCCTGGACGCCCACCACGTCGAGCTCGGGCGGTGGCGCGCCGTCGACGGCCGGGCGGAAGAAGTCGGCGAGGCAGATGCGGTCGCCAGTGGGCTGGCGAGGGCACACGAAGCGCGTGAGCTCGCGCTCGCGGTTCTCGGGGTCGAGCACCACTATCGCGTTGCCGAGCGCATAGCACGGGAACAGGCCGAGCAGCACGCGGGGGTGCAGGTAGGGCGCTCGCGCCGCGGTCCCCTCGTGCTCAGGGACGGCGCCCCCGGAACCCGTGGCTTCGCGCCACATCCGCTCCAGGCGCGGGCGGAAGTCCTCGCGCAGCAGCCGCTGCCACTCCTCGCCCTTGATGCCCCTGCCGCCCCAGTGGAGCTTGAACAGCACGTGGGTGTCGACGTGGGGGTAGACGTCGTTCAGGTCCACGGGGATCTCCCGGACGCCCCAGAACGGGGGCGTGGGGACGGGCGCGTCGGTGCGGGCGCCCGAGCGCACGGAGTCGTCGGTCGAGGGCGGGCCGGTATCGAGCTCGACCGGTTTTTCGCGGAACTCGCGGGCGGCGGTGTGCAGCTTCTCCACCAGCGCTTCGCGCGCCTCTTCGTCGATCAGCTGGTCCATCACGGCGAGACCCTCGAAGGCGTCCTTGCAGTAGAAGACACCGGGTTGGTAGGCGTCCTGGGAGTCGGGGCCGCCGGGATACAGGGCGCGGTAGCCGAAGGCGCGGTTGATCGCGGCCCCGCCGATCAGGACGGGATAGGAGAGGCCCCTGCTCTGCAGCTCCTCGATGCAGGCCGGCATCTGCTTGGAGGTGGACACGAGCAGCGCCGACAGGCCGATAGCGGTGGCCTCGTGCTCCTGGGCGGCGTCGAGGATCGTCTGGATCGGGACCTGCTTGCCGAGGTCCACGACCGTGTAGCCGTTGTTGGTGAGGATCGTGTTGACCAGCGACTTGCCGATGTCGTGGACGTCGCCGAACACCGTCGCGAGCACGACCGTGCCCTTGGTGTGGCCCTCGAGCTTGTCGAGGTACTGCTCGAGCTGGGCCACGGCGCGCTTCATCACTTCCGCGGACTGCAGCACGAACGGAAGGATCAGCTCGCCGGCCCCGAATTTGTCGCCCACCTCTTTCATCGCGGGCAGCAGCACGTCGTTGAGCGTCGGAACGGCGCCGATCTTCTCGACGCTGCGGTCGATCCACTCCTCGACGCCTTCCTTGCGCCGTCGCAGGATGTGGAAGTGCAGCGCCTCCTCGGGCTCCATCCCGGCGGTGGGGTCGGCGGCGGCGGACTCCTTCTGGTCCTCGCCGCGGGCCTCGAAGTGCGCGATGAAGCG
>DATJYG010000017.1:0-3587 GCA_035499695.1 Polyangiaceae bacterium | reverse complement strand
CGTCGGGGATCTCGTAGGCGCGCTCCCAGAGCTCCGGGTCGTCGGTGTGCTCGGACCACTGCGGCCCCAGGTAGCGCGTGAAGAGCGCCCCCATCTCCGAGGCGACCCACGAGGGCGTGTGCACGCCGTTGGTGATGAAGTCGATGGGGATCTCATGGACGGGGAGCTCGGGCCAGAGGCACTTCCACTTCTTGCGCGAGACCTCCCCGTGCAGCTCGCTCACGCCGTTGTAGTGGTCGGCCGTGCGCATCGCGAGGACGGGCATCGAGAAGCGCGCCGACTGGTCGTTCGGGTCGACGCGGCCGAGGGCGAGCAGCTCGGCCTCGCTGATGCCGAGCGCCGTGCGGTACGGCTCGAGGTAACGGCGCACCAGGGCGCCGTCGAACGCGTCGTTGCCCGCCGGCACCGGCGTGTGCGTCGTGAAGATGTTGCCCGCGCTGTTGGCCTCGGCGGCCACCGAGAAGGGCACGTTGCGCTCGCGCATGACGCGCCCGATGCGCTCGACCGCGAGGAACGCCGAGTGCCCCTCGTTCATGTGGCACACGGTCGGCGACAGCCCGACGGCCTCGAGCGCGTGGATGCCGCCGATGCCGAGCATGATCTCCTGACGGACGCGGAACGCCTGGTCGCCCCCGTAGAGCGGCCCGGTGATCGAGCGGTCGTCCGGTGCGTTCTCCTCGAGGTTTGCGTCGAGCAGGAGCAGCGGCACGCGCCCCACCTGCACCTTCCACAGCTGGGCGAGGACCACGCCGTGCGGGTACTGCACGCGGATGATGAGCCGCTTGCCGGTCCCGTCGAGCACCGGGATGACGGGCATGCGGTGCCAGTCGTTGATGGGGTAGCGCTCCCCCTGCCAGCCGTCGGAGTCGAGCGCCTGGCGGAAGTAGCCCTCGGCGTAGCCGAGCCCCACGCCGACGAGCGGGAGCCCGAGGTCGCTCGCGGTCTTGAGGTGGTCGCCGGCGAGCACGCCGAGACCGCCCGAGTAGATGGGCAGGCACTCGTGCAGGCCGTACTCCATCGAGAAGTACGCGATGCGCGCGCCGGCGGCCTCGGGGAACGT
Organism: Polyangiaceae bacterium; assembly: GCA_035499695.1. Lineage (GTDB taxonomy): Bacteria > Myxococcota_A > Polyangia > Polyangiales > Polyangiaceae > Palsa-1150. Next base: position 2,527 of record DATJYG010000017.1, on the reverse strand, counting down.
CTTGCTGAACCAGCCCTCGCGCTGCATGTAGCGCTGGAAGGTGCTCCATGCGGCCTCGAGGTGGCTCGTGAAGGCGTCGTCGCCGGCGAGCTCCTCGAGCCTCGCCTGGTCGACGCGACCGAGCAGCTCGATGGGGTTGCCGTGGACCTCCTCCCACAGGTCGGGATCGATGCGGACGAAGAGCTCGTGCGCGACGGGCGCCCAGGACCACCACAGGTTGAAGGCGATGTCGCGGAGCCGCTCGAGCTGCGGGGGCAGGCGAGGAACGACGGTGAAGTGCTTCAGCGTCGGCATGGGACGTATCTCATAGCAGAGGTGCGGATTGGGTCACTCGTCCAGGACGATCCGGTTCTCGAGCCGGCCCAGACCATCGATCTCGAGGACCACCGTATCTCCGGCCTTGAGCCACAGGTTGTCGGTGATCTTCGACCCGTTGAGCTCCAGGAGGCACCCGGTGCCGCACGTGCCGCTGCCGACGACGTCCCCCGGGTGGAGGGTCACGCCGTAGCTCGCGCGCTCGAGGATTTGCGCGAACGTGAAGTTCATGTCCTTCACGTTGCCACGGGACAATTCGCGTCCGTTGACGCTCGCGTGCATCCCGAGGTCGAACGCCGTGCCGCGGTCGGTCTTCTTCGCGTGTGGGGCGAGCTCGTCGATCGTCACGAGCCAGGGCCCCAGGGACGTCGCGAAGTCCTTTCCCTTGGCGGGGCCGAGGTTCAGCTTCATCTCCTCCATCTGAAGCGCCCGGGCGGACCAGTCGTTCATGATTGTCATGCCGAACATGGCCTCGTCGGCTTGCTGCGCCGTCAGGTTCTTCGCCTTCTTGCCGACCACGACGGCCGCCTCCAGCTCGTAGTCGAGGCGATCGAGGTGCGCCTTGCGCACGTGGACGTCGCCCGGACCGACGACGCCCTGATGGTTGGTGAAGTAGAAGACCGGGAACTGGTCGAACTCCGGAATCATCTCGAGCCCCCGGTTGCGGCGCGCCGTCTCGACGTGCTGCCGGAAGGCGTAGCCGTCGCGCATCGAGGGGGGCTTCGGGATCGGCGCGCGGAGCGTCACGTCGCGCAGGGCGTGGGACAGGACGCGCCCCTCGAAGACCGCCGGGAGCTTCTTGCCCTGCCACGCGTCCACGATGGCGTCGGCGGCGGGCCGGGCCTCGGCGACGCTCTCGACGAAGCCCAGAACGCCCTTTCCGTAACGGTCTGCCACGCCGGGGGCGTCGCAGCGCCGCCCCTGCCGGTGCTCGTACCAGGAGAAGGCGTGTGCGAGATCGATGACGGCGTCGCCGACGAGGATGCCGCCGCGGTCGTGCGCGTCGGTTCGGAAGGTGACGAGCTTCATGAGCCATGCGAGTTATCACGTCATGCCGGAGTGGCGCATCCCCCGTGGCGCGTGGACGCTCGTGAAAGACGTGGCGCGTCACGTCCTGCGGCGCCCGGTGATCGGCGTCGCCGCGGCCGCCAGGACGAGCGACGGACGCTGGGTCCTGGTGCGGCGAGCGGACACCGGGGAGTGGGCCCTGCCGGGCGGGACGCTCGAGTGGGGCGAGACGCTCCGCGACTCGATTGCCCGCGAGCTGCGCGAGGAGGCCGGCGTCGCTTCCTGCACCGTCGGAAAGCTGGTCGGCGTCTATTCGCGGCCCGATCGCGACCCCCGGTTCCACGGCGTCACGGTCGTCGTGCGATGCGAGGTGGAACCGCCCTCGCTCCAGCCCGTCAATCCGCTGGAAATCGTGGAGGTAGGACTCTTCGCGACCGACGCCGTGCCCGCCGCGCTCGCCTTCGGGATGCAGGACATGCTCGCCGATGCCGTCCGCGGCGGCGACCCCGTGGTCGAGTGAAAGAGATCCCCGGCCGCTCTCGTTCGTACGAGCGGAGAGGGCCCAATGGAACGCATCGGCGAGTACGTCGTCCGGCGGATGGTCGGCGAAGGTGGGATGGGGAAGGTCTACGAGGCGGAAGAGCGGCTCTCGAAGCGCCGGGTGGCGCTCAAGGTGCTCCGCGCCGAGCTGACTCGCAGCGAGGAAGGGCGGCGCCTGTTCCTCAACGAGATGCAGATCCTCGCGCAGCTCGAGCACCCCAACGTGGTGCGCAGCCTCGCCACGTGCGAGGTGGACGGGCAGCTCGTGATGGCGCTCGAGTTCCTCGAGGGCCGCACCCTGCGGCAGATGCTGGTCGAGGAGGGCCGGCTCCCGTGGGTCGAGGCGGTGCGTATCGCCGTCGCCGTGGCGGAGGGGCTGGCAGCGGCGCACGCGCAGGAGCCACCGATCGTGCACAGGGACCTCAAGCCCGAGAACGTGATGCTCGCGCACGGTGGCGCCGTGAAGGTGATGGACTTCGGCGTCGCGAAGGTGCTCGCGGCCGCGCACGCGACGAACACCCAGAGCGTCGGGACGCTGCAGTACATGAGCCCCGAGCAGATCGACGCGCGGACGATCGACGCGCGGAGCGACCTCTATTCGCTCGGGCTCATTTTCTACGAGATGATCTCGGGTGAGCCGCCGTTCAACTCGGCGTCGCCACGC
>DATJYG010000016.1:0-6706 GCA_035499695.1 Polyangiaceae bacterium | reverse complement strand
CGCCAGCGAGAGGCACTCGGTCAGGGTGAACTGGTGCAGGCGGATGGTCGACGGCGCGACGGGCGCCTTCATCGGATCGGCCTGGTCGTCTGCGGCTCGCGCGACGCGGGCGACGCCGACCAGCGCCACCAGGAGCAAGCCCCAGGTCCTAAGCATCGCGCGAGCGAAGTTATAACGCGGGTGGCGCCGTCGTCACGGTTCGTCTTTGTGGCGCTTCAGGAGCCGTCGGAAGTTCGAGCGATCCAGCCCGGCCCGGCGCGCCGCCTCGGACATGTTGCCGCCGGTACCGCGCAGGACCTCGGCGGTGTACGTCTCGTCGAAGAGCGACAGCAGGCGCCGCTTGGCCTCGGTGTACGGCAAGCGCGCGAGATCGGCCAGCATGCCGCGGGTCGGGTCGTGGGTCGCCGAGCTGACGACCTCCTCGAGACGCTGCGCGCGAGCGTCCAGCCGGCGATGCTCGGCGGCCCTCTCGACCGCGTGCGCCACCGCCGAGTCGAGGTCGACGAAGGCGGTCGTCAGGATCACTTCGCACGGGGCGCCGCTGGCCATGAGGCCCGCGAGGAGGTCGACCTCTCCGACGAGCGCCACGTCCGGCGGGGTCTTCGTCACGTAGTCGAGCGCCTGCGCGCCGTCCTCGACCACCCCGACCCTCATGCCGCGCGATTCCAGCACGCGAGCCAGGTTGCGCCGCGTCGCAGGATCGTCGTCGGCGATCAGCACGTGGATCGCGGCAGGCCCGTTGCTCGGTTTCATGTCAGCGGCTGCTGCGGGATCGTACGCTGGGCGCTGCCGCCTTGGCGAGAACGAGGACCTTCCGCGTCAGGGTGGCGTGGGCGATCTCGCCCAGGTCGGCCATCGGGACGGCTCGCGCGGCGTCGTAATCGGGACCCGGGGTGGGCCAGCGGCGCTTCGCGGGGAGTGGACCGCGCAGCACCGTGACGCGCATGCGCCGGTGCGTGAGCACGTGCAGCACCTCTCCCACGGATTCGAGGGCAGACGCATCGACGCCGAGCCGCCTGGCGAGAGCACCCGCCGCGGCGTCGGTCTCTGCCTCCACGCTCGGAGGTTCCCAGAGGCCGCCGAAGAGAGCATCCGGGCGCCTGCGCGCGAGCAGGACGCGACGGGCATCCGACGACACGAGCACGAGGGAGACGCGACGGACCTCGGTCGGCGGGCGCTTCGCCGACACCCGCGGGAGCTCGTCCACCAGGCCTCTCGCTCGTGCGGCGCAGAAGGCCTGGACCGGGCACTGCTCGCAGGCCGGGCCTCGCGGCGTGCACACGACGGCGCCGAGCTCCATCAGCGCCTGGTTCCAGTCGCCCGGGTCGCCCGGCGCGCTGGCCACGAGCGCGCGAGCGATGTCCCAGATGCGCGCCTTCCCGGCGCTGGCGGACGTGTCGTCCTCCACCGCGAAGAGACGTGAGAAGACGCGCGTGACGTTGCCGTCCACGAGGGCCGCACGCACGCCGTAGGCGATGCTCGCGACGGCGCCAGCGGTGTAATCCCCCACCCCTTCGAGCTGCCGGAGTCCCTCGACCTCGCGCGGGAGCTCGCCGCGGTGCTCCCGGACGATGCGCTTGGCGGCGGCGTGGAGCATCCGCGCCCGCCGGTAGTAACCCAGGCCGCTCCAGAGGGAGAGCACGCGCGATTCGGGCGCCTCGGCGAGCGAACGCACGGTGGGCAGCGCCTCGAGGAAGCGCCGGTAGTACGGAAGCACCGTCTCGACGCGCGTCTGCTGGAGCATCGTCTCGCTGAGCCAGATGGCGTACGGGTCGCGCGCACGCCGCCACGGCAGGTCCCTGCGCGCACGCCGGTACCACGCGAGCAGCGCGCGCTGCAGCTCGGGGCTCTTCACTTGCCGCCGACCAGGCCGAAGTCGAGCGTGAAGGCCCCCTGGTCGTTCGGCGACAGCCCGTCGACGACCACCCAGTAGCTCCCCGCCTCCAGCCGGCGCTGCAGCGTCGTGCGCCGCGAGACGTCCGCTTCCTCCTTGCACTCGAGCTCCGCGCCCGGCGCGTCCCCGCACGTCTTGCGCAGCGAGAGCGCCGCGTCGAACGACGCCGCGACGAGCGAGAGGCGGACCGTCGCCGCTGCCGGCAGCGAGAAGCGAAAGACGCGGTCGGAGCCGGTGGGCAGACCGGTGCCTGCGCAGGACGAGGCGAACCGGTCCCCGGCGCCCCCGGTGGAGGCGCTCACGGTACGCCCAGGCCGGAGCAGCGGCGCGGCCGCACACGCGCTGGCCTGCGCGGTGAGATCCTGCAGCGACCAGGCGAGGTCGAACCTCCCGTATGCGTCGGGGGAGGCACCGTCCACCGCGACCGAGTAGCTGCCGGGCGCGAGGACGGCGTCGACCTCACGGCCACACGCAACCTCGGAGGAGCGGTCGCCGCAGTGCCGCCACACGACCAGGAGCTGCTGGGACTCGGCCTGCGCGAGCCGCGCGAGCAGCCGCGATCGCTCGGGCACGTCGAGACGGTAGACGACGTCCGGAGAGCCAGCGCCCCCGCAGGAGCCGGACAGGTCGTCGCGTGCGGCGAAGGTGTCGCCCGAGGCATGCCCCTGGGGCAGCGGCATCGCATCGCCGCAACCGTCGCCAGGGGCACCGTCACCCTCGGGAGCCGACGTCTCGAGCTGAAGGGCGTACGGACCCGCCGCGTCGCGATCACGCGCGTCGGCGAAGGCCGTGTACGCCCCGGCCTCGAGGGTGCGCACCACGGCGGCGTCGTGAACGTTCACGCCGGCCTCTCCGCACGCGATCTCGCTGTCCTCCTCTGTGCAGACGTGGCGAAGGTGGACCACCGGCGACATGCCGTCGGCGTGCTCGGTCACGCGTACGCGCGAGCGCGCGGGCACGTCGAACCGCCAGGGCACGTCGGCTCCCGCAGCGCCACCGCCGCAGCTGGCAGACGCATCGTCGACTCGCCCCTCCGTCGACCCCTGGGCCGGCGCACCCACCGCGAGCAGCTGGGTCTTCTGGCACACCTGCCCGAGCGAGAGCACCTCCGACGTCGTGAGCGTGAGCTTGTAGTTGCCGGTCTCCTGGTTGTAGCCGTCGACGAAGACGAAGTACTTGCCCGGATCGAGCACGCGCTCGATGCGCGACCGGTTGCGACCCCCGTTGGGCGCGTCGTCGTTGCAGTCCACCTCGGCGTCGGGATCGCCGCACGCGTCCTTGCGGATGTACAGGACCGAGTCGAAGCGCGCCTCGACCTCCAGGACCACGCGCTCGCGCTGCGCGACGTCGAGCTCGTAGACCACCTCGCGCGCGTCACTGCGCTCGCAGGAGCCCGTGTTCTGGTCGTCGCCGTGGGCGGTCGAGCCGGGGACCGTCCCCGGTGCCAGCGGAATGGGCGACTCGCACGTGCCGACGGGCTGGCGCGATGCGCTCGCGACAGGGGTGCTCGCCGCGGCGGCCGGAGCGATCGCGCCCTGCCACGTGGCGGCGACCCACGAGCCGCCGCCCGACGCGGCCTTCACCACGAGCGTGTACGGACCGGGCGCGTCGAGGCACACCCGCACCGTCGCCTCGGGCTCCCCGGTGGTGTCGTGCGCGACCGACCGCCCCTGCGCATCGACGAGCGAGAGGTCCACGTCGCGCATGGCGTCTCCGCCGATGGCGACGGCCGTGGTGCAACCCGCGGGAAGATCGAGCGGCACGCGCGCCTCGCGGCCCTCGGCGAGCAGGCCCTGGTGGATGGGACCCGTCTGCGCCATGCCAATCGCCGCGAGCGTGTTGTGGACGGCGAGGAAGCGAGGCTCGAGAGCACCCGCCGGTCCTCCGGGGCTGCTGGCGCAGGCGGCCGCGAGCGACAGGCCGATGCACCCCACGGTGCCGAGATGCTTCGCCGACATCGGTCAACGATAGGGGTTGCGCGAGATGTCGTCCGGAACCGGCGCGGGCGTGGGCGCCGGAGGAGGAGTCGGCGTGGGAGTGGGCGTCGGCGCAGGCGCCGCAGGGGTCGCGGCGGTCGTCGTGTCGTTCGGCGCCGGGGGGGCGGGACGTGGATTGCGCCATGCGGGTCGCTGCGGCTTGGACACGACGGTGGTCGGAGGCTTCAGGGAGGGCGCTGCATCCGTGGACGGAGACGCGGCCGAAGGGGCCGTCGACGGTACTGCCGAAGGAGCGGGCGCCGCGGTCGTCGCCGACGGAAGTGGAGGTGCCGCCGCGACGGCCGAGACGGGAGGAGGCGCCGGCGGCGCGACGCTCGCGGTTTGCACTCGCGAGTGACGCATCCACACAATCCCGGCGACGGCGGCGGCCACCGCGACGACCGCCCATGGCCAGATGCGTGCGCGCTTCGGCTTGGCCTCGGCCGCAGCCGTCCGCAACGCCGCGACCTCGGGCGCCGGGATGACCGCCGAGCTCACGCTCGACACGGTCGACGGGCTCGAGGTGCTGCTTCCACTCGGCGGCCCCTGCTCGGGCGCGGGCTCGGCCGGGCGCGGCCCGCTCCTGCTCGAAGGCGTGCGCTCCGCTCCCCGCCCCTCGATGCGCGTCACGCTGGCAGGATCGGTCCGCGGTGGGGGATTGACCCCGTGGTGACTCGGCTCGCTGCGCGCGAGCCACGCCCGCACGGCCTCGCGATGCGCGCTGATCTCGGTGCCGAGCACGGCGTCGAGGTGTGCCGCGACGTCCTTGTGCGTCCCGAGCGCCCCGACGACGCGCGACGCGCGCTCGAGAGCATCGGCGAACTCCGCGGCGGTCACGTAGCGCTTCGCGCGATCGCGCTCGAGGGCCTTGGCCACCACGGCCTCCAGCGCCGCAGGCACCATGGTCGCCACGCTGCGCACCGGCGGAATCGCCTCGTGAAGCACGCGATTGAGCGTGTCGGCCTCCCCCTCGCCCTTGAAGAGGCGCCGGCACGCGAGCACCTCCCAGAGCACGATGCCCGCCGCGAAGATGTCCGCCCGCCGGTCGATGTCCTTGTCGCCGCGCGCCTGCTCGGGCGCCATGTAGGCGAGCTTGCCCTTGAGCTGCCCGGTGCGCGTCGTCGACAGCTTGCTCGTGGCACGCGCGACGCCGAAGTCGCTCAGACGCGAGCTGCCGTCCACGCCCACGAGCACGTTCTGCGGCGAGATGTCGCGGTGGACGATGCCGAGGGGACGAGCCTCGTCGTCCTGCAGGTCGTGCGCGGCGTCGAGCCCCGCGAGCATGTCGATGACGACGCGCAGGCCCACCTTCGTCGGCAGCCGCACGCCGGTCTGCGCCGAGCGCGCCAGGAGCCGCCCGAGGGTGTCGCCCTCCACGTACTCCATGACGATGTAGTAACCGCGCTCGCTCGATCCGATCTCGAGGATGGGCACGACGTGCGGGTGGTGGATTCGCGCCGCGAGCCGCGCCTCCTCGAGGAACATCTCGATGAACTCGGGCTCGCGCGCCAGGTGTGGGTGCAGGCGCTTGATGGCGACGAACCGCTGGAAGCCGCCGACGCCGGAGAGGCGCGCGAGGTACACCGTGGCCATCCCGCCCGTCGCGAGCTCGGCGACCAGCTCGAACCTATCGAGCTTGCGGTCCTCACCCTCGATGGCGACGAGCTTGGTCAGGAGGTTGCCTCCGCCCCCATTATGACACCCCCCACCCCGGGGGCCTAAAAGGTCCCGCGGAGCCCTGCGGCACCCGGACCCAGGACCGGTTCGAGGTGCAGCCCAGCTGCAGACTCCGAGCCCTCGGCGCGAGGCGCCGGGTGCGACCACTGCGTGAAGAAGATCCCGACGACGGCCGTCACGGCGGCGACACCGCCGGTCGCTGCGAGCAGAATGTTCGTGCGGAGCTGGTTGCTCACGCCCTGCTGGTACTCGGGGCAGCTCGTCCCCTGCCCGACGCAGTCGGCCTTCACCGCGGCCGTGCCGGGGTGGTTCTCGGTGTCGATGCCGGACCAGATGGTGAGGCCCGCGCCGACCGCGGTGAGCCCGGCGCCCACGATGAAGACGATGGGGCCGAAGGGCTTGCGCGAGGGGAGCGGCCCCTCTGTCGCGCCCGAGCGAGCCACCGGCTTGGGCGGGATAGGCGGCGGGGTCAGGTTCAGGTTCTGAACTCCGCCGGCGGCGGCGTCGATGGCCACGTGCTTCGTCCGGTCGTCCGACCAACCGATGAGTAGGTCGTGCTTGCCGGGATCGACGAAGAACCGGAAGTCTCGCACCTTCTCGGCGGCAACCGCTTTCTGGTCGACCGCGACGTTGCACTCCTCTGGCGAGGTGATGTGCACCTCGAACACTTTGGGCTTGGCAGCGCCGATCGTCTCGTCGGCGAGCTTCGCGAGCTGGGCGTCGTCCGGGTACTTGCGCTGGCCGATGGCCGCGAGCGACGCGGCGCGCGCGAGCTCTCCGGCGTCGCGACGCGCACGGATGGCGCTCCGGAGCTCCGCCGGATTGGGGGCGGCGAAGTACGCATTCTCGAAGTGCGTAGCAGCCTCGTCGTATTGCTTGGCCGTGTAGGCGCGGTAGCCCAGGTCGTGCTCGTGGGCTGCGAACTCGATCTGCGCGGGTGTGGGCGATGCGTCGGCCGCGAAAACCACGGCCGGCATGAGCGCGAGCGCGCACGCCGCAGCGCAGGAAGCGAGCAACGTCGAGGGCCCCCGCATCGATCAAAGCCTGCCGGTACGCGCGCCGTCCGTCAACCTGCGATACAATTCATCGCGTGCTTGGCTTGAGGGGAGCCACCGCCCTGTTCGGTGGACTGTCCGTCGCCGTCGCCGTCGCCGGCATC
>DATJYG010000015.1:0-2579 GCA_035499695.1 Polyangiaceae bacterium | reverse complement strand
CGTCCCGGGGCTCGACGTGGTGCTCGTCGGACACGACCCGCCGAGCGTGATCTACACGCGCAACAAGGAGCGGGCCTGCGAGGAGGCCGGCATGCACGGCAAGCTGCACGCGCTGCCGGCGAGCACGAGCGAGGAGCGCCTCTGCGCCCTCGTCCGGCGGCTGAACGACGACCCGATGGTCGACGGCATCCTGGTGCAGCTCCCGTTGCCCGAGCACATCGACGCCAACCGGGTTCTCGACCTCGTCGACTACCGGAAGGACGTGGACGGGTTCCACCCCCTCAACGCCGGCTTGCTGTCGCTCGGGCGTCCGGGGGGCCTCGTCGCCTGCACGCCGGTCGGCTGCATGCGTCTCCTGGCGCATGCCGGGGCGAAGCTCGAGGGCGCGCGGGCGCTGATGGTCGGCCGGAGCAACATCGTGGGCAAACCGATGGCGCAGCTCCTCCTCGCCGCAGATGCGACGGTGACCATCGCCGACTCCTTCACGAGGGACCTCCCGGACCTGTGCCGGGAGGCCGAGGTGCTCGTCGTCGCCGTGGGAGTCCCGGGCCTCATCCGCGGCGACTGGATCAGGCCGGGGGCCATCGTCATCGACATCGGCATCAACCGCGTGCCCGCGGGCGACGGGAAGACGAAGGTGGTGGGCGACGTCGCCTTCGACGAGGCGAAGGAAGTCGCCAGCGCCATCACCCCGGTCCCCGGTGGAGTCGGGCCGATGACGATCGCGATGCTCCTCGCCAACACCCTCGAGGCCGCGAAGCGTCGAGCGGGCTGACCGCGCTCAGTTGCAGGTGTGGGTCGAGCAGGCTTCGTACTGACTCGCGCAACTCGTGGCGATGCAGGTCATGCAATCGCTGCTCGTGGTGCTGGAGCACTTGCTGGTGCAGCTGTTCTGGTAGCACTCGAGGAACGGCAAGAGCGGCGTGGTGGCCGTCGTGCAGCTGCCGACCATGCACTTCTGCATGCACGGGGAGGCGTCGACCAGGCCGGCGCTCGAGCCGCTGCTGGCCGCGGCGGGGCAGGCCTCGATGCACTTCAGGGTGTCGTTGCAGTTGGTGCCGCTCGCGCCGGCGGTGCCGAACATGTCGGGGCCGGGGCTCGCTTCGCCGTAGTTCGCCAGCTCACCCATGTCCGGGTAGTAGGCGCCGATGAACATGCACATCTCGTTCGTTTGCGCGCTCTGGCCCTGGAAGTACTCGGCGGTGCCCGAGGAGTTGTCGTAGTCGCACTCGAAGCGGAGCTTCGTGCCCGCCGCGATGGGCATCGACATGCTCACGATCTCCGGGCTGTTCCAGCTCGCCGAGGTGTAAAAGGGCGAGGTTGCCATCTTCGTGGGCGTGTCGAGGTACGCCGCATAACCGACGCCCCGAGCGTGGTAGTGCGAGGTCGCCGAGAGCAGCGTGACGTCGCGAGGGATGTTGACGCGCATCTGCGCCTGGGCCTTCGCGCCGGGCGGCACGTCGATGAACGGATCGTAGAGGAAGAGAATGCCGGCGTTGTTGACGATGTCGGTGCCCGAGTCGAGCGTGAGCTTCACGTCGACTTTGGCGGCGAGGTCGGCGCTGGTCGCGTTGAGGTAGTGCACCTGGAAGAGCAGCACCTGGTTCGCGGTCGTCTGGACGCCGACGCCGGCCGGGAACTGCTCGCTGCCGGTCGGCGTCTGCCCTCCGTAGAGGACGCCGCGCACGTGGCTCATGAAGGAGCCGGAGCCCTCGTAGCAGTCCTGCACCTGGTTGCCGCCCGCGGGGACCGACGTGAGGTCGGTCGTGTAGACGAGCAAATGGTGGCTGCCCGCCGTGTACGTGTGCTCGCCGGAGACCATCCAGCCGGCGATGTTCGGCAGCGTCACGAACTGGCAGTCGAAGATCTCCTTCCCCGCGCCCACGGTCGCGTCCATCTTGAACTCGACGGTCTGCAGCTTCGAGCCCGGCGGCGCGTTGCTCGACGACGTGCCCCCCGGCGACGTCGGGGTGGAACCCGAGGAAGACGAGCAAGCCGCTGCGGCGAGAAGCACTCCGAGGACGAAGGCGGGGAAGATGCGCATTCGGGGGGGCCCTTTCGGTTCGTTGACTCTAGTTCAATTGCAGGTGTGAGCCATACAGGCTTGGGCTTGAGACGCACATTTTGCCTGCAGGCAGGTGGAACAGCCCGAGCCGGTCGCTCCCGCCCCGCACTCGGTCGCGCAGCTGGATCGCACACACTCCACCACCGGGACGAGGGTGGTCGAGGCGCTCGGGCAGCTCTGTACGACGCACTTCTGTTCGCAATCCGACTCGCCGCCGCCAGCGCCCCCGGGCTTGCCGAAGGTGATCGCCCCGCAGGCCTCCATGCACGTGAGCGTGTCCCCGCAGGAAACGCTCCCGGTGCCGAACATGTCCGGCCCCGAGAGGCAGTAGTCGGCGATCTGCGTCATCTCCGGGTAGTACGTGCCGATGAACATGCACATCTCGTTCGTCTGCGCGCTCTGGCCCTGGAAGAACTCCTGGGTGCCGCTCGTGTTGTCGTAGTCGCACTCGAACCGCAGGCGCGTCCCGGCGGGGATGGTCATGGACATCTGCTGGTTCGGCGGGCTCGACCAC
>DATJYG010000014.1:0-12626 GCA_035499695.1 Polyangiaceae bacterium | reverse complement strand
CTTCCCCTGACGTCGCGCGGGGAGGGGGCCATCGGCCGCGACTTTCCCGTCCCGCGTCGCGCCGGAGGCAAATGCGCGGCATCGGCTGCCTTCCCGGCTTCCCGGGCTGGCGACGGAGTACGTCGCGAGCCCCTTCTCGTGGGCTTTGGAACCGCCGCAGAGACAGGCCACAATGTCGGCGCCTGGTGCTGCATGGAGATGGCGTATCGAGGGCGGTGGGAGGCGGAAATCGCGGAAATGCGGCGGGTGCTCGCCGGCATTGCGATGAAGGAGGAGTGTAAGTGGGGCAAGCCCACGTACACGGTCGACGGGAAGAACATCGTCATCATGCAGGGCTTCAAGGAGTACTTCGCGCTGGGCTTTTTTCAGGGCGCGCTGCTGAAGGACCCCAAGAAGGTGCTGGTGCAGCTCGGTCAGGTGCAAGCCGGTCGGGTGATGAAGTTCACCGGGGCGAAGGACATCAGGGCGAAGGCGGCGATCATCGAGGCCTACGTGCGCGAAGCCATCGCAGTCGAAAAGGCTGGGCTGCGGGTGGAGAAGAAGAAGACCTCGGACTTTCCGGTTCCCGAGGAGCTGACGGAGCGGTTCCGAAGGGACCCGCGTTTCAAGCGCGCCTTCGAGGCCCTGACCCCAGGCCGGCAGAGGAGTTACCTCTACCACTTTGCCGCGGCCAAGCAGTCGGCGACGCGGGTTGCGCGAATCGAAAAGGCGATGCCGGCGATATTCGAGGGCAGAGGGTTCCTGGAGAGGCCTTAGCCGTTCACGTGCCGGCTGGTCCGTTCGACGCGGGCCTCCTGCTACACGTCGAGGACGAGTCCCTCGTGCGCCGCGATCACGTCGGGGAACACCGCCTTCGCCCGCTTCTCCTTCTCGCGGACGGCGGCGTCGTTCTGCATCGGATCGTGGTGATAGAGGACGAGCTTCTTGGCGCCCGCGAGCTTCGCCAGCTTGGCGCCCTCCTCGAAGGTGCTGTGTCCCCAGCCCTTCTTCGTGCCGTACTCCTCGGGCGTGTACTGCGAGTCGTAGATGAGGATCGCCGCGTCCTTCGCGAGAGCCGCCAGCTTCTCGTCGATGCGCCCCTCGTAGTGCTCGGTGTCGGTCGCGTACACGACGGCCTTGCCGCCGTGCTCGACGCGGAAGGCGAAGACCCCCTGCGGGTGGTTGCCGCGCGCGTTGGTGACGCGCACCTTGCCGCCCACGCCGTCGTCGATCTCGACGGCCTGGCCCTCGGGCAGATCGGCGAACGTCATGGTGGCGCCCATGACGCCGAGGTGCACCGGGAAGTTCGGGTGGTCCATCTGCCCCTCGAGCGTCTCCTCGAGGGTGCGCGACACGTTGTTGCCGCCGTAGAGGTGGAACACGTTGCCCTTCACGAACGCCGGCTCGAAGAACGGGAAGCCCTGGATGTGGTCCCAGTGCACGTGGCTGAAGAACATGTACGCCGTGAGGGGCGCCTCCTTCGCCAGCTTCTTGCCGAGGAGGCGCAGCCCCGTGCCGCCGTCGAAGATGAGGATCGCCTTGCCGGCGCGCACCTCGACACAGCTCGTGTTGCCGCCAATCTGGACCGTGGCCGGCCCCGGCGTCGGGATGCTGCCACGGACTCCCCAGAAGGTGATCTGCATCCTCGGTCGGTCGCTCCAGTAAGTGCCGGCCCAGCCGCTGCAGCTAGCGAGCGTACCTCGGGGCGGGGAAGAAAGGTATTCCTTACCCCGTGGTAGGACGGGTGGCGGTCTGCGTCCTGGGATGCGGGTTCGAGCTGGACGCCGGGAACGTGGTTGCGCCCTTGCCTGGCGCCCTTACCCGACGTGTCTCGTCTGCCGTGTCGGCTGCGGCGCACGTGGCCCGGGAGCAGAGGGGAGACGGGGAACCGGCTCTCGTCGTGGCCAGTGGGGGCCGGCGGTGGCACGGGGTGATCGAAGCGGACGCGATGCGCGCGGAGCTCGTGCGGGCGGGGGTGCCTGCGGAGACCATCGTGTGCGAGCGGTGCTCGCTGTCGACGCGGGAGAACGCGCGCTTCACGGCCGCCCTGCTGCGACGGCGCGGAATGCGGCGCGCGCTCGTGGTCACGTGCGACTGGCACCTGCCGCGGGCCCTCGCGGCGTTCCGTCGAACGGGGCTGGAGGTGGAGGGGTTCGCGGCGCCGTCGGTGGCCATCCCGTTGCGGCGCCGGGTCGTGCGCTGGGGGCGGGAGCGCGTGCTGGCGTGGGCCGTCGGGATCGGGCCGTTCGTGCTGGGCGTGGGCGGGTGCTCCCGTGGACATGCCGCCGGTGCGTCCGTCTCGGATGCTGCCATCGAAGGGGGGCCGCGTGGTGCGGACGTGCTCACGCTCATCGAGCGCGCGGAGGACCAGCGGCGGGCGAAGGACGTTCCGGCGGAGGCGCAGCGCACCCACGACCCGGTGGTGCGGCGTCGCGCGGCGCGTGCGTACGCGCGCATCCTGGACTCCGACGACGCGCCCCTGCTGCGCGCGCTGGCGGACGACGACGAGGAGGTGACCGCGTGGGCCGCCTACGGCCTGGGCGAGTCCTGTCACGGCAAGGAGGATGCGCACGTGTCGGCGCTCTCGGCGCGGCTCGCGTCGATGGACGCGGCGCGCCCCGTGAGAGCGCCCCTCGACGCGCGCCTCGCGACGCTGCGCGCGCTCGGACGCTGCGCGGGCGACGTCGCCGAGCAGACGCTGCGCGCGTGGATCCGTCGCGCCGATGCGGCGGTCGAGACCCAGGAGGCGGCGGCGTTCGCCATCGGGGACGTCGCGTCGAGGCGCGGCTCGCTCTCGCTCGAGTCGGCCGGCGCGCTGCTCGATGCGACGCAGCGCACGCCGGCGCTCGACGCGGCGCTCTATCCCCTCGGGAGGAACGAGGTGGCGGGCGGCGAGGAGCTGGCGCCGCGCGTCCTGGCCTCGGCGCGCGCCGCGCTCGCGCGCCCGGGGCCGTCTCGGTTCTTCGCGGTCCGTGCGCTCGGCCGCTCGGGCGCCGATGCGGCGGGGGATCTGGCTCACGTGCTCGCGTCGAAGGACTTCACGGCGCCCGAGCGCGCAGAAGCCGCGCGTGGGCTCGCGCGACTGCACAAGGCCGGTCGCGCCGCACTCGCCGATGCGCTCGGCGCGATCGTGCCCGCGTCCGCGGGGGCGCTCGGGTCCGACGACTTCGGCGTGCTCGCCGCCGCGGTGGAGGCGACGGGCGACCAGCCGACCAAGAGCGAGGCCGCTCCGCTGTGGGCTCTCACGCGGATCGAACCCGATGCGTCGGCCACTCCGACGGTGGCCCGCCGTGCGTCGCAGCTCCGCTGTGCCGCTGCGGCGAAGCTCGCGCACGGGGCGTGGGACTCGGACGTGCTCCGCGGGTGCGACGTGGCCGACGGAGAAGCAGGAGAGAACGCGCGCCTGGAGGCGCTCGACAAGGGCGACCTCACGAAGGCGCGCCGCGCCGCGTGGCTCGAGCTCACGCACTCGGCCCACCTGCGCGTGCGCGAGGCGGCCATCGAGATGATCGAGCGTCACCCGGAAGCCGGGGACGCGGCGTTGCCGCCGATCGCCGACGCCCTCGCGTCGGGCCAGGCCGGTCTGGTCGCGACGGCGGCCGACGTCGTGCACGCCCACCCGGACCGCATGTACACGCTGGCGGCGAGCGAGAAGCGGGCGGCGCTCGATCCCGCCGCGCCGCCGCCCACCGCGAATCCTCTGAAGGAGGTCAACGTGTGGGTCGCCAAGGGCCTGCGCGACGCGATGGCGCACCCGTGGAGCGAGGACCTGGTCGAGACGCGCGTCGCGGTGCTCGACGCGGCGCTCGCGCTGGGCCTCGACGAGGCGAAGCCGTACGCGCAGGCGGCCTGCCACGATGCGAACGCCACGGTGCGCACTCGCGCGGCAAAGGCGCTTGCGGCGGCAGGACAGAAGGACGCGACGTGCCCCGCGCCGGAGAAGCCCGAGGACGTCGCGCCCGAGGCGGAAGCACCGCTCGCCCACGCGACGCGCGTCGTGTTCGACACCGACGCGGGCTCGTTCGGCATCCGGTTCGATCCGGCGCTCGCGCCCGTCGCGGCCAGCCGGTTCGTCGCCCTCGCGCGGTCCGGCTTCTACACCGGCGTCGTCGTCCACCGCGTCGTGCCGGGGTTCGTCGTGCAGCTCGGCGACCGCGGCGGCGACGGCTACGGCGGCTCGGGGCAGTCGCTGCGCTGCGAGACGTCGCCCGTGCCCTTCGGCGCGCTCGACGTGGGCGTGGCCCTCGCGGGGCGCGACACGGGGTCGAGCCAGGTCTTCGTGACGCTCGCGCGCCATCCGCACCTCGACGGCGAGTACGCCTGGGTCGGCCGCGCCGACGGCGACTGGGACGCGGTGGCCGAGGGGGACGTCGTGCGCGCGGTCCACGTGGAGCCGTGACGCGAGCGCGCTAGGCTCCCCCGCGCCATGGGCTCCTCCTTCGACTGGAAGACGCAGGTCGTCGTCATCACCGGCGCGAGCGCCGGCATCGGCGCGGCCCTCGCGCGCGAGATCGGCCGGCGCGGTGGCTCGCTCGTCCTCGCCGCGCGACGGCGCGCCGAGCTCGAGGAGGTCGCTCGCTCCGCGGGCGCTCCGTCGGCCGTCGTCGTCGCGGACGTCACGCGGCGCGAGGACGTGCAGGCCCTCGCGAAGACCGCGCTCGAGCGGTTCGGCCACGTCGACGTGTGGGTCAACAACGCGGGCCGCGGCATCAGCCGCTCCTTCATGGAGCTCACCGACGAGGACGTCGACGCGATGGTGCGCGTCAACGTGAAGTCGGCGCTCTACGGGATGCAGACGATCCTGCCGCACTTCAAGGAGCGCAAGCGCGGACACATCGTCAACGTGTCCACGATGCTCTCGCGCGTCCCGTTCGTGTCGATCAGGAGCGCGTACTGCGCCGCCAAGCAAGCGCTCAACTCGCTCGGCGAAACGCTGCGGGTGGAGCTCGCGAAGGACTACCCGGACGTGCGCGTCGCCTGCGTGCTGCCGGGCGTCGTGTCGACCGACTTCGGCCTCAACGCTCTCGGCGGCGGACCCGACTCGCGCGCGCTTCCCGGCGCGCAGCCCGTCGAGGAGGTGGCCGCGATCATCGCCGACGCCATCGAGGCGCGCCGCAACGGCGACGTGTACATGCGCCCCGAGGCCGTGCAGCGGGTCCTCGACTTCTATCGCGGGCTGGCCAGCGCCTGATGGGCCTCGCACCGGCGGCCCAGCGACGCATCGCCGTCTTTCTCGCCGACGTGCTGGGCGAGCCGCTCGACGTCGCGCTCGCCGTCGCGGCGTTCCTCGACGGATACCTGCGCCGCGTCCCGTTCGAGGCGGCCCTGGGCTTGCGTGTCGTCGTGTGGGCCATCACGTGGCTGCCGCTGCTCTTCGTCGGCGTTCCGCTGCCGGTCGACGCGCTGTCGCCCGAGAAGCGGGCGGCGTACTTGAAGCGGTGGTCGGAGTCGCGCGTCTACCTCCAGCGCGAGGGGTTCTACCTGCTCAAGGCGATCGCGCTCATGGGCTGGGGGGCGCAGCCCGTCGTGCGCGCGCGCCTGGGGCTCGGTCCGATGGCGGCCGCGCGGCCATGACGAGCAGCGGGCACGCCCCGGACTTCGTCGTCGTCGGCAGCGGCGCCGGCGGCGCGACGGCGGCGCTCGCGCTGGCCGAGGCGGGGCACGACGTCGTGGTGCTCGAGGAGGGCCCCGCGGTGCGCGACGAGGACCGGGGCCTCGGTACTCACGACGCGTTCATGCGGCTCTTCCGCGACCGCTGCACGCAGGTCGCCATGGGCCGCAGCGTCATCCCGATGCTGCAGGGGCGCTGCGTCGGCGGCACCACGGTCGTCAACGGCGCCATCGTGTGGCGGCTCCCCGAGGACGTCTACGAGCGCTGCTTCGAGCACCCGCTCGCGCGCGAGCTCCTGCCGCTCTCGGGGATCCTCGCGTGCATGGATCGCATCGAGCGCGACCTCTCCGTCGCCCCCGCGCCCGATCGCCTGCTCGGCGGCAACGGCACCCTCATGAAGGTGGGCGCCGAGAAGCTCGGGTGGCGCGGGCACGCGATCCGCCGCAACGTGCTCGACTGCCAGGGGAGCGGCCGTTGTCTCGAGGCCTGTCCGACGCGCCGCAAGCAGAGCCTCGAGCAGACGTATCTCCCCCGCGCAGAGCGCCTCGGCGCGCGCGTCCTGCCCGACCACGAGGTGCGCACGATCGAGACGAGCGCGGCGCGCGCCGTCGCCGTCACCGGCCGACGCGCCGACGGTTCACCGTTCCGCTTCCGCGTGCGGCGCGGCGTCGTCGTCGCCGCCGGTGCGGTGCACTCGCCGCTCTTGCTCCGGCGCTCGGGCCTCGGACCGCGCGAGCACGTGGGGGCCCACTTCCACTGCCACCCGGGCACCGCCGTCGCCGGCATCTACCGCGATCCGGTGCGCATCTGGGAGGGCGCGACGCAGTCGTACGAGATCGACGAGTTCCGTCATCGCGGCTTCAAGATGGAGGTGGTCGGCCTCCCCGCGGAGCTCGCGGGCGTTCGCCTGCCCGGCACGGGCGAGGGATTCCAGCGAGCGATGCGCGACTTCCCCAACATGGCCGTCTGGGGTGTGCAGGTACGCAGCGACGCGGAGGGCTCGGTGCGCGAGCGACCGCTGGCCGATCGTGCCGCGATCACGTACACGCCGAGCCGGCGCGACATGGAGCTCTTCCGCGAAGGCGTCCGGCGTCTCTGCGAGGTCCACTTCGCCGCCGGCGCCGAGCGCGTGTACCCGGGCGTGCACGGCGGACCGGAGGAGCTTCGCTCTCCCGACGAGCTGGGGCGCCTCGACGACCTGACGCTCGACCCGCGCGACTGGTCCCTCATGTCGAGTCACCTCTTCGGCACCTGCCGCATGGGTGCGACCGAGGCAGGCGAGAGGGGCGGCGTCATCGGCTTCGACGGGGCGGTGCACGGCGTGCGCGGCGTGTGGGTGCTCGATGCGTCGATCTTCCCCGCCACCCTCGGCGTCAATCCGCAGCACTCGATCATGGCCCTGTCGATGCTGCTCGCCGAGCGGATCGTGTAGCCTCTCCACCGTGCTCCTCGCGGTCGACGTCGGCAACACGAACATCGTCTACGGGCTCTTCGAAGGCGAGCGGCTCGTGCACCAGTTCCGCGTCGAGAGCGCGCGCGGGCGCACCGCCGACGAGTACGCCGTGCAGCTCCGGGCGCTGCTCGACATGAACGGCATCGCGCCATCCTCGGTGACGGACGCGATCGTGGCGTGCGTCGTCCCCTCGCTGACCGACCCGATGGTGCAGCTCGTCCAGCGGGCCTTCTCGCGCGAGGCCCTCATCGTCGGCCCCGGCATCCGGACGGGCATGGCGATCCTCATCGAGAACCCCCGCGAGGTGGGCGCCGACCGCATCGCCGACGCGGTGGCCGGCTACGACCACGCCAAGGGCGGCGTCATCGTGGTCGACTTCGGGACGTCCACGAACTTCGACGTCGTGACGCCCAAGGGCGAGTACCTCGGCGGCGTGCTCGCGCCGGGCCTGCAGATCAGCGCCGATGCGCTCTTCGCGCGCGCCGCGAAGCTCCCGCGCGTCGAGATCGCGCGCCCCCCGAAGGTCGTCGGCAAGAACACGGTGCACGCGATGCAGTCGGGCATCGTCTACGGGTACGTGGGCCTCGTGGACGGCATCGTCGAGCGGCTCCTCGCGGAGCTCGGCTTCCCTGCCGCCGTCATCGCGACGGGGGGCCTCGCGCCGCTCATCGCGCCGATGTCGAAGACCATCGGCCAGGTCGACGACCACCTGACGCTGACCGGCCTGCGCATCCTCCACGAGCGAAACCGCGCCTGAGCCCATGCGGGTCGGAGCCGGCACGATCGTCGCGACCGCGGCCGTATCGCTGCTGCTCGCGATCGTGCTCGGTGTCTCCTTCGGGAGCGGCTCGGCGTGGTTCGCGGACCTCTTCGTCTCGGGCACGGTGCGGCACGACATCGTCGTGGGCTTCCGCCTGCCGCGCGTCCTGCTCGGCGCCGTCGCGGGAGCGGGGCTCGCGGCCGTCGGCGCGTCGTTCCAGGCGGTCCTGCGAAACCCGCTCGCCGAGCCGTACGTGCTCGGCGTGTCCGGTGGCGCGGCGCTCGGCGCGACGGTCGCCATCGTGCTCGGCGGCAGCCTGCTCGTGGGCGTGCTCGGCGCGGCGGGCGTTCCCGCGGCGGCGTTCGCCGGAGGGCTCGCCGCGACGGCGATCGTCTGGACGCTCGTGCGCGCCGGCCGCGCGTCCGGCGCGTCGATCCTCCTCGCCGGCGTCGTCGTCAACGCGATCGCCGGCGCCTGCATCACCCTGGTGGAGGCGATCGCCGAGCCCGGTCAGGCGCAGTCCCTCCTCTGGTGGCTCATGGGCTTCCTCGACGTCCCCTCCTGGCCCGAGCTGGCGTTCGTCGCCCTGTACGTGGCGCTCGGCCTCGCGCTCCTCGTGCGGGATGCGCCGCGCATGAACCTGATGGCCCTGGGCGACGAGCCTGCCACGACGCTGGGGCTCGACGTGCGCGCCCTCGAGCGCCGCGTCTTCTTCGCGTGCGCGGCCGTCGTGGGGGCCATCGTGAGCGTCACGGGGCTCATCGGCTTCGTGGGCCTCGTCGTTCCGCAGGCGATCCGGCGCCTCACGGGCCCGGACCTGCGCGTCGTGCTCCCCGCGTCGGCCCTCGCAGGGGGGGCCGTGCTCACCCTGTGCGACCTGCTCGTGCGCGTCCTCGCGCCCCACGTGCACACGGAGCTGCCAGTGGGCGCCGTCACCGCCCTCGCCGGCGGTCCGGTGTTTCTTCTGCTCTTGCGCAGATCGGCACACATCGCTCCCGTGTAATTGTGGAGCTAGGCTGTACGCGACCGAGGGAACCTCATGGCCGACAAGACGATTCTCGTCGTCGAAGACGATCCGGTGAACGGTCTCGTGCTGCTCGATTTCCTCGAGGCGCACGGCTACCGCGTGCTGCTCTCGAAGACGGGACCCGACGGGGTGGCCGCCTTCGAGCAGGACCGGCCGGACATGGTGCTCGTCGACGTGCTCTTGCCGCGCAAGAACGGCTTCGAGGTGTGCTTCGACATCAAGCGCTCGGAGCGCGGCCGCAACACGCCGGTGCTGCTCATGAGCGCCATCTACAAGGACGTCGAGCACGCCGAGCAGCACTCGACCTCCAACCTCGGCGCCGCGGGGTTCCTCGTGAAGCCCTTCGAGCTCGGCGACCTGCTCTCGCGCGTGCGCACCCTCATCGGCGAGGCGTAGTCTCTCGCGCAGGCCATGCGCACGCCGCGCTTCGTCGCCGAGGTCGGCTCACCCGCGCACCGGGAGCAGCTGCGCGCAGGCATCGCGACCGGCTACCTGACGGTGCTCGGGTTCCTCGGCCTGGGCATCCTCGCCCACGTCACGGGGGTTCTCGCCTTCCAGCGCACGTTCTTCGTGCCGCTCGTCGTGAAGGTCGTCGCCAACACGCTCTCGTGGATCGCGATCCGCAAGGATCGCTGGGTCCTCGCGAGCGCCGGTCTCAACGTGCTCGCCGACATGTTCGCGATGACGGCGCTCATCTACTTCACGGGCGCCGAGCAGAGTCACCTCTTCCCCATCTACCTCATCGAGATCACGGTGCTCGCCCTCCTGGGCAACGTGGGGATCACCGTGTGCGGCGCCATCGTGGCGGTCGCGATGTACGGCACGATGGCGCTGCTCGTCGCGCGCGGCCTGATCCCGCACTACCCGCAGCCGGCGGCGCTCGCATGGCCCATGTCGGCGCGCGCCATCGCGATCGACGTCCTCTACACGGCGTTCGTGCTCGGCGTGCCGACGTACTTCACGGCGCGCATCCTCCAGGACCTGCGCGAGAAGACGCGCGCGCTCGAGGAACGCACGCAGGCGCTCGTCGAGGCGGGGCGGCAGAAGAGCCAGTTCATGGCCAACGTGACGCACGAGCTCCGCACGCCGATCCACGGCATCTGCGGGCTCTCGGACCTCGTCGAGTCGGGCATCTACGGGCCGGTGTCGCCCAAGCAGCGTGACGCGCAGCAGTCGATCAAGCGGTCGGCCCGCTCGCTGCTCGCGCTCATCGACGACCTCTTGCAGCTCTCGCGCGCCGACGCCGGCAAGCTGACGCTCGCCCCCGAGCAGGTGGACGTCTCCGAGCTCGTCACGACGGTCGCCGCGGCGGCGCGCTGGATGGTGGGCACGAAGAACGTGACGATCGAGACGGACGTGGCGTCCGACGTCGCACCGGTCCACGCGGACCCGCGGGGCCTCAAGCAGGTCCTGCTCAACCTGCTCTCGAACGCGGCCAAGTTCACGCCCGAGGGCGGCCGCATCGTCCTGCGTGCCCGCACCGACGGAGACGCCGCGGTTCGCTTCGAGGTGCAGGACTCGGGCATCGGCATCGCCCCCGAGGACCAGGAGCGCATCTTCGAGGAGTTCCGCCAGCTCGACGGCTCCGCCGAGCGCGCCTACGGAGGCGTGGGCCTCGGGCTCGCGGTGGTCCGCCGCCTCACCGACGCGATGGGCGCGCGCGTCGACGTGAAGAGCGCCAAGGGCGCCGGCGCCACCTTCGGCGTGAGCGTGCCGCGCGCCGCGGCCCCCCCCACGTCGTCCGTCAGGCCTTCTGCTGCGCCGCAGCCGCCAGCTGCTGCTGCTGCTGCTGGAGCATCTGAGAAATCGCCCGAGAGCGTTCGATCGCGAACTGCTTGACCTCGCGCACCTGGCTCGTCGCCAGCTTGTTGAGCAGGCCCGTGATCTTCTGCAGGTCGCGCATGCCGAAGAGCGCCTCGAAGTAATTGTGAGCGAGGCGCACGTCGCGCATCATCAGCGCCTCGTGCGGGGCGAGGAGCTTGACGACCTCGTCGACCTTCCCGCCCTGCCCGTAGAGGGCCGACAGGCACAGCATCGCCAGCGCGTCGCCCGGCGCGCGCTCGACGGCCTTCTTGGCCAGCGCCGTCGCCTTGTCGCGCGCCTGCTCGTTCTTCGGGTCGCCCGCGAAGAACCCCTGCAGCGCGATGTACGGCGCGCCGCACTTGGAGTTCACCGGCGCGTTCGCCAGCTCCTCGACTTCCTTGAGCATCGCGTCGTCCCCGCTCTGCTCCTTGATGCTCGCCGCGAGGTACGCCCACGCGTCGACCGAGTTGTTGTCGATCTGGATGGCGCGCTCGACCATCTCGCGCTCGCCCTTGCGGTCCCCCTTCTCCTTCATGAGCTTCGCGAGCTGCAGGCTGGGGAAGGGCGAGTCCTTCAGCAGGTTCTGGGCGCCCTTGAGGGTCGCCTCGGCCTTGTCGAGCTTCTTCTGCGCGAGCTGCGCGACGCCGAGACCGAGCCAGTCCTCGCCGTCGCCGCCGAGGGCGACGATCTTGGCCATGACCTTCTCGGCCTTCTCGTGGCGCCCGTACTTCATGAGCTCCTGCGCGAAGATGCGCCCGCGGTTCATGTCCTCGGGACCGTCGTTCCAGTGCTTCTCGAGGCCCGCGAGCAGGTCTTCGAGGCCGATGGCGATGGGACGCCCCTGCTCGTCCTGCACCTGCACCGCCGGGCCGTTGAAGCCGAGGAGCTTCCAGACTTCTTCCATCTGCAGCGCCACGGGCCCCTCGACGATCTTCTTCTCGACGGGCGTCCCCTGCGCGCTGATGGGCAGAAGGACGAGGGCGTTACCAGGCACGCCGTTCGGGAAGGCCGAGATCGGCGCGAGGATGGCGGCCCCTCCCTTGAGCTGGAGAGCGGGGCTGCCAGGAGCTGCGGGACCGGGGGCGGGGCGTGACGGCGTGTTCGCCATTGGGGCGCCAGTGGTAGCACGCACCGGGCCGCGTGACAGCGGTGATGGGGCTGCCACGGATGCGATGCAGGCGCACGAAGGCGGGCCATCCCTCGCGCGCCGGCGTCGCTCCGGTCGTCACGCCGCATGCAGACCAGGCGCGGCGGGTTCACTCGGGCATGCGGCGTGCCGCTTCCTCGCTCCTTGGCGCGCTGCGGGCTGACCCGCCCTCGTGCTCGGCTTTGCGTCTCGGTTCGATCGCGTTGGCTGCGTCGACGCTTTGAAGACGAGAGGCACGCGAGGGATCGACGAGCCTCCGGCCGTCGAGCGGACCACCAGTGACGACGGAGACGTGGATGCACTCCCGCCGCCGATTCGAGGTGGACGTCGACCTGTTCGGGCTCGCGCGTCCTAGTGGGCGGCTGGAGCGGGAGCCGCCGCCGGTGTCGTGGGTGTCGAGGGCGAGGCCGGGGCCGAGCCGCTGGGCGGGGTCACGGTGACCGTGGTCTGGTCGTTGGCCGGCTGGTTCGACGCACCGCATGCAGCGAGGACGGCGGCGAAGGGCAAAAGGCAGCAGCAGACGAGCAGTGTCTGTCCTCTCATGGCCCCCGAGGATACGCCGGTTACTGGCCGGTTACTGACGAAACGGGGCCGACCGAGCGTCAAGGATCGAACGCCCCCTCCCCCGGATGCGCAGGAAACCCTGTAATTCCGAGGAACGTGCTCCGGCCCCGGTGTTGCGTAGGCGTCACATCAGCTTATGAGGGGCAACTCGAACGCAGTGCGCCGTACCCCTGTCTCGGCCCTGGCCGGACAGGCTCGACCCGAGAACTCCCGCTTCCTGTCGGGCTCGTATTCTCCGCTGGAGCCCGACCGAGCGGCGCCCGCGTCGCGGCCTTCGACCGC
>DATJYG010000013.1:0-10514 GCA_035499695.1 Polyangiaceae bacterium | reverse complement strand
CCGCAGGAGCGGTGCCCAAAGGGTGCGGTGCGCATCGAGCCCCGCCCGGTGCGACAGGAGCAGCTCGAGGGACACGCATTCGCTCGCCGTTCCGCGTGCTTCCGGCATCCACTCCCCGAGGGGCCGCGATGGGTCGATGTGTGCACGCGCGAGCGCCACCGCCATCATCGGTTTGGTCACACTCGCGAGGTCGAAGAGCACATCCGTGCGCCCCCCGACGTCTCGCGCCCCTGCCCGGGGGAGGGGCCCCGCGCAATCGCCTGGGCGAGTCGCCCACCCGGCCGCCGCCATCGGCGCGACCCCTTCGCGCACGATGCGTTCCGCGAGCTGGGCCGCTGTCATCATTCCTTGTCCCTCGGCTGCGCTGACTTGTACACTTTGTACCGAGCGTGGCCGAATTCGTATGGGAGGCGCGGGCGCGGACGGGTGAGGTCCGCAAAGGCCAGATGGAGGCCGAGTCGGAGGACGCGGTCAACCAGCGGCTCCGTGCTCAGCAGCTCCAGCCCACCAAGGTCAAGAAGAAGGGCAAGCAGATCACCTTCCAGCTCGGCACGGGCGTCGGGCAGAAGGACATCGTCACCTTCACGCGCCTCTTCGCCACGATGATCGACGCCGGCCTGCCCATCGTGCAGTGCCTCGACATCCTTCAGGGCCAGACGGACAACAAGTTCTTCTCCGCCATCCTGCGCGACGTGAAGTCGAGCGTCGAGCAGGGCGCGACGTTCAGCGACTCGCTGCGCCGCCACCCGAAGGTGTTCGACCACCTCTACGTCAACCTCGTCCAGGCGGGCGAGGTCGGAGGCATCCTCGACACGATTCTCAACCGCCTCGCGGTCTACATCGAGAAGGCCATGAAGCTGCGCCGGCAGGTGCGCGGCGCGATGGTCTACCCGAGCATCGTCATCGTCGTCTTCTTCGGCGTCCTGTCGATTCTGCTCGGGTTCGTCATCCCCGGGTTCCAGAACATGTTCAAGGACTTCGGGGCGAAGGACGATCTACCGGCGCTGACGAAGGGCGTCATGGCCGTCTCGAGCTTCTTCGTCAGCAACATCCTCTGGTTCTTCCTCGTCGTGACGGGGCTCATTGTCGGCACGACGTACACGATCCGGACGCCCGGCGGGCGCAAGGCGTTCCACAGGTTGCTCCTGCGCCTTCCCGTCGTCGGCCCGGTGCTCCGCAAGATCGCCGTCGCCCGTTTCACGCGTACGCTCGGGACGCTCCTCGCGTCGGGCGTGCCCATCCTCGACGCGCTCGAGATCGTCGCCAAGACGGCCGGCAACGTCATCGTCGAGGAAGCCATCATGTACGCGCGCGCCCGCATCTCCGAAGGCAAGAACATGGCGCAGCCGCTGATGGAGACGAACGTCTTCCCGCCGATGGTCGTGCAGATGGTCGGCGTCGGCGAGCAGACCGGCGCGCTCGACGCGATGCTCAACAAGATTGCCGACTTCTACGAGGAAGAAGTAGACGTCGCCGTCTCCGCCCTGACGAGCCTCATCGAGCCTGCGCTCATGGTCGGCATCGGCGGTACCGTCGGCGTCGTCCTCATCGCGATGTACCTGCCGATCTTCAGCCTCGCGGGGAAGATCAAGGCCGAGTAGCTCCGCATGGAGCTCGGGATCCGCGTCGGTTCGCCGGACCACACGCTCGCCGCGCGACTCGCGTGGATCACGGGGCTGCGGCTCGCGTTCCTCGTCCTCCTGCTCGGCGCGACGGCAACGCTGTACCTGGGCGGAGAGCTCGAGCGCTACCCGTTCAGCCTCCGCATCGTGTTCCTCACGATCGTCGCGGGGTTCGCCGCGGGCGTCGTCTACGCCGCGATGCTGCGCAAGGGCAGGCACCTGCAGCAGCTCGCATGGGCGCAGATCGTGGTGGACCAGCTCACGTGGACGGCCATCGTGTACGTCTCGGGGGGCGTCGCGAGCGGAGCCACCCCCTTCTACGCGCTGACATGCCTCGTCGGCGCGGTGCTCGTCGGTCTTCGCGGCGCGGCGGTGGCGGCCGCCCTCGGCATCGGCATCTACGGCATTCTCGGCGCCGCGCTGCACTTCGGATGGGTACACCCGCCGCCCGATCAGAGCGCCGTGAGCTACGCGCTCGAGACGACGCGCCTCGTCTACCCGCTGCTGCTCAACGCGCTCGGCGTCACCGTCGTCGCGCTGCTCGCGGGGTACCTCGCCGAGCGACTGCGACTCACCGGCGGCGCGCTCCAGGCAGCGACCGCGCGCGCACACGCCGCCGAGCGACTCGCCGTGCTCGGTCGCATCGCCGCCGGGCTCGCGCACGAGATCCGCAACCCGCTCGGGTCCATCACCGGATCCATCGAGATGCTGCGCGAGTCCTCGGGTCTGTCGGACGAGGACAAGCGCCTGTGCGACATCATCCAGCGCGAAGCGCGCCGCTTGAACGACCTCGTCGGCGACATGGTGGATCTGTCCAAGCCACGCCCGCCGCGCCCCGAGGCAACCGACGTCGCCGCACTCGCCCGCGACGTCGTCGCACTGGCTTCGAACGCGGCGCGCGGCTCGGACGTCTCGGTCGTCTACGAGGGACCCGAACGCGAAGCGCTCGCGCGCTGCGACGGCGCGCAGATGCGGCAAGTCGTCTGGAACCTCGTGCGCAACGCCATCCAGGCGAGCTCGGCCCAGTCGGCCGTCACCGTGCGCGTCGCGCGGGCAGATCGCCTGGTCACCCTGTCGGTCGAGGACCAGGGCACCGGCGTTCCGGAGGACATCGGGAGCCGCATCTTCGAGGACTTCTTCACGACGCGCACCCACGGCGCGGGCATCGGCCTCGCGGTCGTGAAGCGGATCGTCGACGACCACGCACCGATGGGCGCGCGACTCCAGGTGGAGCGCGGCGTTCACGGGGGGGCTTGTTTCCGCGTCACCCTGAGCAGCGACGTGTCCGGCCTCCGCCGCAGCCTCAGCCCTCCCGCAACCACCTGACAAGGCAGGGAAATGAATGCGGACGGCGGTGCGGCCGTCGAACCCACGACGGGCCTCGTGGCCCATGCATCGAAACTTGCACGGTCTCCCTTAAGGACTTACGAGAGGCAGCGGCCTCACCCACCACCATGCATCTTCGTCACCTCCTCACAGTCTCTTCCGTGCTCGCGTCGGTCGCCCTGGCCGTTCCGGCCCACGCCGATGACGCGCAGGGGTTCATCCAGCACGAGCACCACAAGCTCGGCCAGCTGCTCCACCAGCCGGCATCGCCCGCGCGCGAGAACGAGATCAGCGCGGCGCTAGACGGGTTCGTCGACTACGACGAGCTGGCCCGCCGCGCCTTCGGTGAGCCGTGCCCCGCGGCCATCCCGAGCTGCGAGGACCTCTGGGCGAGCTACAGCGACGCGCAGAAGTCGGAGGTTCGCGATCTGCTCAAGCAGCTGATCGAGAAGAACTACCGCAAGAACCTGATGAAGACGCTCGACTACGACGTCAGCTACAAGGGTTCGAAGGGCGCCGGCGGCGACACGCGCGTGCTCACCGAGGCCAAGAGCAAGACCAATCCGCGCGAGGAACCCTTCCGCGTCGACTACGTCGTGAAGCAGACCGCACACGGCTACCGGGTCGTCGACATCATCACCGAGGGCTCGGTGCTGACCAAGGACTACTACGAACAGTTCCTCAAGAAGCAGCACAACGAGGGCTACGACTCGATCGTCTCCAAGCTGAAGGACAAGATCGCGAAGAAGGACTGACGCGCCGGTCGCAGACGCTCGCGCTGCGCACATGCGGCACACGCCATGCGTGGACCTCGTCGGAGGTTCACGTCATGGCTACCCAGACAACTCAGGATCAGCCGCAGGTCGGCTTGCGTCCCGGAGAGATCTCGCGTCCCGGAGAAAGACTACGTGAGGTGGCAGGTGCCGGCTCTGCAGGGGAAGCCCTCGGAGGAGCCGCCGCTGTGGTCCTGGCGATCATCGGGCTCGCTGGCGGCCTGCCGGTGGCGATGATGTCCATCGCGACCATCGTCCTAGGCGGAGCCATTCTGCTCGATTCGGCCGCGATCACTGCGCGCTATGCGCACCTCGTGCGTGACACGTGGGGCGGCGAGGCGCGCGTCACGAAGGCGGAGGTGGGCGGCGGCCTTTCGGCCGAGTCGCTGGCCGGCATCGCAGGCCTCGTGCTCGGGATTCTGGCGCTACTCGGCTTCATGCCCGAGACGCTGTGCGCGGTAGCGCTCATCGTCTTCGGCGGTGGCTTGATGCTCGGGAGCCTGGCGCGTCGGCGGTTCCACGCCACGAGCGCCGAGCACTTCGGCGAAGGGGCGAGCCACACGGCGATGCGTGCGCTGCACGAGGCCACCGGCGTCGCGTCCGGCGGCGACGTGCTCATCGGCGTCGGCGCTGTGGTGCTCGGCATCCTCGCGCTGCTCGGCGTGTACCCGCTGACGCTGGTGCTCATCGGGCTCCTCGCCGTGGGAGGCGCGGTCATGTTCAGCGGAGGCCTCCTCGGGGCCAAGACGTTGCATTTCCCGCGTCTCACCCATCACCACTGACCGCGCGCCGCTGCGCGAAACCGGCGGCGCACCGCAAGCGAGCGCACGGAAGCCCTCGGTGGCGACGGAGAAGCGCCAACCCGTCGCGTGGACCGCGTCGCCGAGGGCCGTGATCGCATCCGCACCTGCCCACGACAGCGCATCGTCCACGCGTCATAGATCGGCGTGACCGCCGAGGGCCGCGTCGACCGTCGGGATCGTCGCCGCATCCCGCCGGCGTCCTCAGTCACCGGATGCCTCGGCTTCCTCGCTGACCGCATCACTCGGAGCATCGCCCGAGGCGTCAATCGGAGCATCGCCGGGTGCATCGCTCGCCGCGTCGCCGCTGGCGTCCGTCGCCGCATCGACTGGGCCGGTCTGTTCCTCGGAGGCGTCGACGCACTTCGACGGCCCGGTGCATCCCATGGCGCCCCACACGCCGTTGGGCGGACACGTGTACGTCATGCACTGCGTGGGGGAGTACATCGTCTCGCCCGGCGTGCACGCGCAGAACTGGAAGCACGGGTTGCAGTCGGACTCCTCGATGATGGCGCCGTCGCTCACGTCGTCGCCCGCCTCCCCGGCGTCGGCGGCGCCACCCCCACCTGCGGAGGAGTTGCTGCACGACCACCACACGAGGCTCGCGACGACGCTGAAGCCGAATCCGACCCACGCTCGAGGCTGCACGCGCGCAGTGTAGCGCTAGGATGCGGGCTCCATGCGAATCGGTGTGCTCGTCGGCTCGACCGTGCTCGCCATGCTGCCCGCTTGCACGGAGAGGAAGAGCGAGCCGGTGAGCTCCTCGCCGCCGCCGGCGACGACCACCACGAGCCAGGCGAAACTGGCGCCGTCGCTCGACGCGGGCATCGCGGCGCCGGCGGTTCCGCCGCTCCTGCCCGGGGAGACACCGCCGACCAAGGGGCCGAACTACTTCGAGCCGGCCGAGATGGCGTCCACGGGCATGGCCACCGCCTACCAGTCGTGCCTCTCCTCGCTCGACCGTACCGACGCCGACCTTCCCACGTGGAAGGCAGTGCCTTACTGCTCGTGCATCGTCGACGCCTGGCGCGCGAACATCCACGCGGCCGGAAGCCCCGAGACTGCGCCCAAGCCGAACTCCGAACAGGTCAAGCGGTGCGGGAAACTGGACGGCGGGGCGGGCCCATTCGCCGTCGCCTTTCCGAAGGACACACCGGACCTCTACAACTCGTGGAAGACGTGCATCGAGAAGTTCCCGACGCTCGACCACGGCGTCTACTGCGGCTGCTACACCGACGGCGTCTTCAAGAACCCCGGCTTCCTCGTGATCTCGCCCGCGGATGACAAGCGCTGCCTCGTTGCCGACCAGTATTGGACGTCCACCAAGACGCACCTGACGGTGCGCCAGTTCCAGGCGCTGCAACCGCTCGACGTCCCCCCGCGCTAGCATGCAGCAGCCATGCGGCTGCAGGCCCTTCTCGTATCGATCGCTTTCCTCGCGTGCAGCTCGGGGGGTGCCGAGCGCACCTCCGATGCCGGAGGTGACGCCGAGGGCGCCGATGCCGCCGACGGCAGCAGCGGGTCCGGCGGGAGCTCGGGCTCCAGCGGATCGAGCGGGAGCTCGGGTGGCTCCGGATCCAGCAGCGGACTGCCGCTCATCGACGCGTCGGAGCCTCCCTGCAACCTGACGCTGAAGGGCGCGGTGACGGGCGCATTCCCGTGCACCACCACGCTCGAATACTTCACCTCGTCCAATCGCAGCGTGCTCTCGATTGCCGTGGCGGACCCCCGACCGCTCCAGCTGATTCAGATCACGCTGCAGCACTCCGGGCATCCCATGACGGGCACCTGGTCGAATACGGACATGGGGGCCTCTGGAGGAGTGACCGTCGAGGGCTCGGAAGGCGAAGCAGGATTTCCCATCTGGCAAGCCGTGGCGGGCAGCAGCGGCGCGCAAGACGGAGGAGGGACTCCGGGCCAGTACAACCTGCAGCTGATGGTAGGTCTCGGAAAACCCATGCCGACTGGTGAGTCTTTCGGTTCCACGGGCACGCTCACGGCCACCCTGCAGGCGGTCTCACAATCGGACGCTACCGGCACGGTGACCCTGCACGTGGCGTTTTGACCCGTCGAATTTTCCGACGAGCCGGGTCAAAACGACTCTTGCGCCTGCGCAAGCGTGCGCGTTATTGACCCGGCGCGCGTC
The DNA here is from genome assembly GCA_035499695.1 of Polyangiaceae bacterium. Taxonomy (GTDB): domain Bacteria; phylum Myxococcota_A; class Polyangia; order Polyangiales; family Polyangiaceae; genus Palsa-1150. The sequence goes on along the minus strand of DATJYG010000013.1, from coordinate 3,847 downwards.
GTTCGCGCGAGTTAGAGCACGGGGTCCGCGGAGGTACGTCCGCGGTGCCGAAGGAGCCTTCACATGCGTAGGTTCGCATTCATGGTCGCGGCGATTGCGCCGCTCTTCACGCTGACCGCCTGCGAGGACGGCCCCAGTCAGCCGTTCAACCCCGCTCCCAACGGCGCGGCTGGAGTGTGGAACGGGCCGGGCAGCGCCGGTCTTCCCGAGGGGGGGGCGTACACGGGGAACGGCACGCAGCAATACGACGCGAGCTTCGGCGGCCAGAACGCGAACATCACGTGCACGGCGGACCAGGCGAAGCAGATCTGGTCGAACGCCTTCAAGCAGCCGATCCTGCCGCCGGGCATCGCGGGAGGGCTCGACATCGCCGGCGGGTACAACGGCGACGGCAACGCGAACTACGACTCGACGAAGCCGTACTCGTACGACGAGACGAAGGAGACGTGGGTCGGCGCCACGGTGGAGGACGCGGAGGGGATCCTCTGCACCGCCGATCCGGACTCCATCTACTACGGGATCACGAGCACCGCGGGCTGGGGCAACGGCTGCCCGAACTGCGAGCTCAGCGCGCTCTACAACCCCAACAGCCGCAAGATCACCGACCTGCTGTTCCAGTATGGCTACGTCGGATCGATGAACGCGACGAGCGCCGACGGCAAGACGAAGTACGCGCTCGCGATGAACAACCTCCCGTGGACGGCGACGACGTCGTCCGGCACGACGCAGATCACTCTCAACTGGAATGACGCGGCCGCCCTCAACCAGACCGCCAACCAGCTCTACGACGCATACCGCGTGACGTACGCGCCGACGTTCCCGCCGGACCAGGACTGCCAGGCGGCCGGCCACTGCATCATCGGCAACAACTACTCGGAGGGCGGCTACCTCTGGTTCACCGAGATCAACGCAGCGATGTTCGTGACGAACACGCTCGCACCGCAGCCGGCGGCGAGCACCATCACGCTCATCGACCTCGGTCTGCTCAAGCTCCTGCCCTTCAGCCTCGGCACCAGCATGCTGAAGCTCGACGCCGTGGGTCCCCTGTCGATCACGCCCAACGTCGCGAACGCGGGCACCACGTGCACGTACACGCTCGGGATGAACTTCGGGGACTTCGACAAGCAGTGCCTCGAGCCATCGAAGGACGCCACGCAGAACACGATCGCCAAGAACAAGCTCTTCGGCGCCATCGCCCACAGCGACGAGGCGTACGAGTTCGACATCCAGGGTATCGACCCGCAGTTCGTCGCCGTGCAGTCCGACACCCAGGTCATCTCCGACACGCAGCGCCCCGGGCCGAGCGACGTCGCCTACGAGCTGACGGTCGACCAGGAGGCGCTCGGCACGGTCTCGAACGACTGGTTCAAGAACGACCCGACCTCGGGAGTCCAGGACTTCCACGGGCTCGGGATGATCACGCTCGAGATGGCCAATCTCGTGCAGAAGTACATGAAGGCGAACCACGGCGTCACCGCGGACCTCGGTGACCCCGGCTGCATCGCCAACCCGGCCGCCCCCGGAAACGGCAAGGTGTGCAGCGGTATCGAGGGCATCGTCACGACGGCCCCGCCGGTCGCCAGCGACGGCACGACGCCGCTCGTCCCGGCGAACATGCTGGTCAACGCCCTCGGTGCCAACGCGCTCAACGTCGAGGGGAACTACGGCGTGGGTCTGAAGCCCTCCACCTGGAGCCTCGACTTCTGCACGGTCACGGGCGACCCGACGACTGGCATGGGTTACTCGGGATGCGAGGGCGGCACGTACAAGGGGCCGCTCGGCGGCTTCTACTTCGACTCGATCCAGTGGGCCGTCGCCCAGTCCTTCGGCAACAACCCGGTGCCGGACGACGTCGCGAGCCGACGCTTCTACTTCAAGCAGTTCATCCTCGCTGCCATCAAGTACTTCCAGACCGCGGCGAACTACGACGCGACGCTCGCGCAGATCGACGCGAACCCGGTGGACGACAACCAAGTGTTCTTCGACAGCGCCGGCGGTGGCTTCGAGAACGGTAACTACGTCTTCCGCAACAACGTCAACTCGAGCATGCAGGCGCCGACGTACTTCAACGTGTCGACGAACCTCACCACGTCGGTCCTCAACAACTTCACGTTCGCGCGGTGGAACTTCCGCGGCGACAAGGCCCTCTACAGCGTGCTGAACACGAGCCCCGGCACCGACCAAGCGGGCGCCGAGCCGCTGTACATCTCGAACCTCGTGGGTAGCCCGGTTCTGCAGACCGTCTACGGAAGTATCGACTGCGCCACCAACGTGGACCCGACCAACGCAGCCTGCAACGGCATCGTCGCGCCGATCGACCCGCAAAGCGGCCAGCCGCTCTTCGCGCCCTACGGGCCCTCGTTCGGGGCGTCGTTCCTGAACATCGCGGCCAACGGTTACGCGCCCTCCGCGTCGCCGATGCAGGTGCAGCCGAAGGGCTACGAGCTGATCCAGAGCGCGATGGTCACAGTCCCCATCTGGAGCAACCCGTTCGATCCGACCACCGCGACCCCCAACGACAAGACCGTCAGCATCCTGATGCCGTTCGTGCCGCAGGGCGCCGGAGGCGGCGGAGAGGCCGGCTTCCCCGTCACGATCGATGGGTCGCGCGACAAGTTCTACAACACCAACGAGACGGTGTTTAACAGCGCGGAGAACCTCGCTGGCACCACGCTCGATTACACGGTCGACTGGGAGACGCTGCCGGTGAGCACGGCCGACGGCGGCGTCGCCGACCAGGTGGTCATTCGCGCCGTCGAATCGCAGGCCTTCCTCGGTCTCATCATGGCCTGCGCTGAGCCGAGCAACACGCAGGCGGGCGCCCAGGACGTCCTCGCGGTGCGCATGTACGACAACGCGGCGACCATCCTGGACTGGCTCGCCCAGCACCCGGGCGCGCAAGCCGACTGCGGCGTGCAGATCAAGTACAGCATCTACGGCAACTTCCCGGACTTCATCTCGTTCCTCAACAACGGGGTGCGTATCGGCTTGAACCCGGGCTTCGGTGGCTCCGTCGTCTCCGACGGCACGCTCTTCGATCCCAACATCGTCGCCAGCCTGGGGCAGTGAATCGTTCGTCAGAGGAAAGTTTGCAGCCATGAACACTTCCACGCTTCGCACTGCCCTCTTCGGCACCCTCCTTCTCGCCGGCGTCGTCGGATCCGGCTGCGTCGCCGATCGCCCGTCGCGTAACGGCGTCTTCGACGAGAACCAGTACGTCCGCAAGGACTTCCTCATCCAGGGGACCGACTCCAACGGCCAGGCCACCGGCAACGACCCCGGGTGGCTGGTGAAGACGACGGTCACCGAGGTGTCGACGCCCAACCTCCTCGGGAGCGCCATCGGCGTCGACTCCGGGGTCGCAGCGCCGATCCAGCTGGTTCGCTTCCGGGTGACGTCCGACACGCTGCAGATGATCGATCAGATCCAACTCTCGACGCCCCAGGCGCCCGATCCCACGACGGGTGCGCCGGGTCCGGTCGACACCACGGGGACGACGTCGGCCATCATCAACGCTTGGCCCATCACGAACGTCGACCTGAAGTACCGCGTCAACCTCGACGGCGAGAAGACCAACTTCTACGAGGAGAACCAGGAGCTCGACTGGCAGCTGCGCCAGTGGGTGAAGGTCAACTTCGACAAGAACGACTTCAGCGACCTCGCGCCGCTGTCGCCCAACTCGGTGGCGCTCATCAACCAGTGCGCGGACGTGGCCGACGCGTCGGCGACGCTGGTCGACGGCAGCTTCAACGTCGAGGGCGCCGGCGACGACGACCCGTCCAACGACTACTTCGAGTTCACGGTCCAGATCGCGATGCCGATGCAGTTCACGGACGCGACCTGCCTG
>DATJYG010000012.1:0-15826 GCA_035499695.1 Polyangiaceae bacterium | reverse complement strand
CCGGCGGCATCAATTCGCGCGCGCGACGCCGGTTCTGCGGCGTCACGAGCCCTTGCCTTCGCCCCTCGCCGGGGGGGCTTCCTGCAGCATCGCGAGGAGCTCGCGCGCGCTCGCGTTGATGTCGCCGGCCCCGAGCGCGATCACGATGTCGCCCGGCTCGATGGCATCGCGGAGCGTGCGAGCCACCTGCTTCCTGTCGGGCACGTAGCTGACGGCGTGGTGGCCGTGGGCGCGGATGGCGTCGGCGAGCGCCTTGCCCGTCGCGCCCTCGATGGGCTGCTCCCCGGCCGCGTACACCTCGGTGACGAAGAGAAGGTCGGCGTCGTTGAAGGCGCGCGTGAACTCGTCGAAGAGCAGATGGGTGCGCGTGTAGCGGTGGGGCTGGAAGGCGACCACGACGCGCCGATCGAAGCCCCGCTGCGCCGCATCGAGCGTCGCCTGGACCTCGGCCGGGTGGTGACCGTAGTCGTCGACGATCATGACGTCACCGCGGACGCTGCCCTTCGAGAGCGCCGGCTGCCCGAGCACCGTGAAGCGTCGCTGCACGCCGTGGAAGCCGGCGAGGGCGTCGCGCGTGACGTCGAGCGGGATCTCGAGCTCGTCGGCGACGGCGATGACGGACAGCGCGTTGAGCACGTTGTGCGCCCCCGGCATGTGGATGACGAACCGGCCGAGCGACTCTCCGCGGCGGTAGGCGTCGAACTGCGTCGCGAGGCCCTCGAAGCGTGGGTTGCGCGCGCGGTAGTCGGCCTGACGCGAGATGCCGTAGGTGACGTGGCGGCGCTCGATGCGCGGGAGGATCTCCTGGACGCTCGGGTGGTCGATGCACGCGACGCAGAGCCCGTAGAACGGCACCCTGTTGGCGTGCTCGACGAACGCGTCCTTCACGGCGGCGTGCGTGCCGTAGTGGTCGAGGTGCTCGGCGTCGATGTTCGTGACGACCGCGATGGTCGGCGTGAGCTTCAGGAACGAGCCGTCGCTCTCGTCGGCCTCGGCGACGAAGAGGTCCCCGGCGCCGAGGCGCGCGTTGCTCCCGAGCGCGTTCACCTTGCCGCCCACGACCACGGTGGGGTCGAGCCCGGCGGCGCGCAGCACCGTCGCGACGAGCGATGTGGTCGTCGTCTTCCCGTGCGATCCGGCGATGGTCACGGCGTACCGCGTGCGCATCAGCTCCGCTAGCATCTCGGCGCGCGGGATGATGGGAATCTCGAGGGCGCGCGCCCGGATGATCTCCGGGTTCTTCGGGTCGATGGCGCTCGAGTAGACGACGACGTCGGCCCCCTCGACGTTGGCGGCGGCGTGGCCGACCTGGATGCGCACCCCGAGCCCCTCGAGTCGGCGCGTGTTCTCGTTGGGCTTGAGGTCCGAGCCGCTCACGTCGAAGTCGAGCGTGCGCAGGATCTCGGCGAGGCCGCTCATCCCGATGCCGCCGATTCCGACGAAGTGCACGTGACGGACGCGCCCTCGGAACATTCAGTGCGCCTCCTGCGCGGCGGAGCGCTGGCCGCGCGTGGTGCCGTTCGTGGACGACGGTCGGGGTCGCCGCGCGATGCCGGCGAGATCGAGCAGGTCGGACGCGACGTCGGTCGCCGCGCCGGGACGGCCGCGGGCACGCGAGGCGTCGGCCATGCGCACGCGCGCGGCGTCGTCGCGGAGGAGCTTCTCGAGCTCGTGAGCCAGCCGCTCGGGCGTCGCGTCGTCCTGCCGGATGCAGACGGCACCGCCCGCGCGAGCGAGGGCCTCGGCGTTCTGGCCCTGGTGATCGGCCGCGGCGTGCGGATAGGGCACCAGTATCGCCGCGCGGCCGACGGCCGTGAGCTCGCCGAGCGTCGAGGCGCCGGCGCGCGCGACGACGACGTCGGCGTCGGCCACGGCGCGGGCGACGTCGTCGAGGAAGGGCGTCACGGTCGCGCGAGCCACACCTTCCTTCGCGTACGCCACGCGTACCGCCGCGTCGCGATCACGACCGGCCTGGTGCACGACCTCGAGCCCCGCCACGTGCGCGAGCCTGGCCATCGCGGGCGGGACGCGCTCGTTGAGCGCCTCCGCACCCTGGCTTCCGCCCACGACGAGCACGCGCGCGATGCCGCCGCGCGGCGCGTACGGCTTGGGCGCGAACCCCGCGCGGAGCGGCACACCGTAGACGCGTCGCGCCCCGGCGCGGAACGGTGCACCCGCTTCCTCCCAGGCGACGTAGGCACGCCGTGCGAATGGCGCGAGCAACCGGTTCGCCAGGCCGACGACGCGGTTCGGTTCGAGGACCGCCACCGGGACTCCCTGGAGCGCAGCGGCGAGCGTCACCGGACCCGACGCGTAGCCGCCCACGCTCAGGACCACCGCCGGACGCAAGCGCCTGACCAGCAGGAGCGCGCTCGCCGTCGCGCGAGCAGCCACGAACGCGCCGCGGACGGCTCGCACCGGCCCGCCGCCCGTGATGGGCAGGACGTCCAGCAGCTCGAGCCGCCATCCGCGAGCCGGCACGACGCGCGCCTCGACGCCGCGTGCGGTCCCGCAGAAGGCCACGTCGACGTCCGCCATCGACTGCATCGCCTCGGCGACCGCGACTGCCGGAAAGACGTGGCCTCCGGTCCCGCCGCCCGCGAAGAGGACGCACGGCCGGCTCACGAGGACGCCTCCACGAGCGCCGATTCGTTCTCGGCATCGGCCGGCTCGGTGACCGGCGCAACCGGGACCGGCTCCGGCGTGACCCCCTGCGGCGCGCTCTCCGACTGGCGGCTGATGTTGAGCAAGATGCCGGCCGCCACCGCGTTCACGAGCAAGGACGACCCGCCGAAGCTCACGAACGGCAGCGTGAGTCCCTTGGTCGGCAGGATCGCGAGAGCGACGGCGAGGTTCACCAGCGTCTGTACGCCGAACATCGTCGACAGTCCGAACGCCAGGAAGGCCCCGAAGTCATCCGGTGCCCGCAGCGCCGCCCGCACGCCGCGCGCGACGAGGAGCAGATACGCGCCGCACAGCGCGGCGACGCCGACGAACCCGAGCTCTTCACCCACGATGGCCGCCACGAAGTCGTTGTACGCCTCCGGCAGGTAGAGCGACTGGAAGCCGCGCCCGATGCCCAGGCCGATCGGCCCGCCCGACCCGAAGGACATGACGCTCTGGAACGGCTGGTACGCAAGATCCTGGCGGTGCTGGTCCATGTGCAGCCAAGCGAGGTAGCGCTCGTAGCGGTACTCGCGGAAGCGGATGGCCGCGGCGCCGAACGCACCGCCGAGGATCGAGGCCCCGAGGATGTAGCCGACCTTCGCGCCCGCCACGAAGAGCAGCGTGAAGGTGAGGAGCAAGAGAACGACCGCGCTGCCGAAGTCGGGCTGCTTGAGGCACAGCAGCATGAAGATGCCGGCGACGATCAGGTGCGGCAGGAAGCCGACGGTGAACGTCTTGACCTTCTCCGCCTTCTTCGCGAGCGAGTACGCGAGCCAGATGACGAGCGCCACCTTCGCCATCTCGGCGGGCTGGACGTGCACCGGCCCCACCGAGAGCCACCTCGCCGCGCCGCCGCCGGAGTGCCCGAAGCCGATGACGCACAGGAGGAGCAGGATGCCGACGACGGCCAGCACCGGGTAGGTCAGCTTGTAGAGCCGGTGGTAGTCGATGCGGCTCGCGGCCCACATCGCGAGCAGCCCGGCCACGCCGTAGGAGACCTGGCGCTTCAGGAAGAACTGCGGATCGTGGTACTGCACGGTCGCTTCGACGGCGCTCGCGCTGTAGACCATCACGATTCCGAAGCCCACGAGGGCGACGACGACCGCGGCGAGCACCGGGTCGACGGGACCGGCTGCGGCGCGCGCGTCGGGGCGCGCGTCGAGCGGGGCGGCGAGACCCGTGCCCACCGTGCGGCGCACGTTGCGCAGGATCACGCGCCGTCCTCCTTCTCGAGCAGGCGCACGACGCGAACGAACTCGTCGCCGCGGTGCTTGTAGTCGCGGAACATGTCGAAGCTCGAGCAGGCCGGCGAGAGGAGCACGGCATCGCCGGGGCGCGCCAGGTCGGCCGCCGTGCGCACCGCCTCCTCCATGCTGGCTGCCCGCTTCACGGGGAGCTGGGTCGCACCTGCGCCGACGGCCGCGGCGATCGCGTCGGCGGCCTCGCCGAGCACCACCAGGGCGCGACCCTTGCGAGCCAGCGATTGCACGAGGGCCGCGTAGCTGCCGCCCTTGTCGCGTCCGCCGGCGATGAGCACGGCGCGCGGCTCGCGCAGCCCCTCGAGCGCGGTGACGGCCGCGCCGACGTTGGTCCCCTTGGAGTCGTCGTAGAAGCGCACCCCGCGAAGCTCGGCGACGAGCGCCGTGCGATGCGGGAGGCCGCGGAAGGACGACAGCACGCCGCGGATCGTCGCGCCCGTCACGCCGAAGGGACGGGCACACGCGATGGCCGCCGCCACGTTGAGCGCGTTGTGGCCTCCGGTGAGCGCCATGTCGGCGCGGGCGAAGCGCTCGTCCATGCGTCGGTCGATCACGGTGTCCTCGGTGACGTCGACGACCCCGCCGGGGCCGAAGGTCGCGACGCGCGCGCGCCCGCGCTTCGCCTCGCGCATGCAGGTGGCGTCGCCGAACGGGACGACGGCCCAGTCCTCCTCGGTCTGGCGGACGAAGGCGTTGCCCTTGGCTCGCGCGTACGCGTCGAACGACGCGTAGCGGTCCAGGTGATCGTCGGTCACGTTGAGCAGCGCCGCGACGTGCGGGCGGAAGCGGTCCACGCGCTCCATCTGGAAGCTAGACACCTCGAGCACCAGCGCGTCGAACCGCTCGTCGGCGTGGTCCGCGAGGGGTTCGCCGAGATTGCCCCCCACGAACGCGCGCATCCCGTGCGCCGCGAGCATCTCGCCCACGAGCGAGGTCGTCGTGCTCTTGCCGTTGGTCCCGCCGACCGCCACGACCGGCGCGGCGTGCGCCATCGAGCGGACCGCCAGCTCCACCTCACCCCACACCGGGACGCCCGCTTTCGCGGCTCGCTCGACGGCGGCGAGCGGCGGCACGCCTGGCGACACGACGACGAGGTCCGCCCGATCCATGCCGGCGGCCTCGTGATCGCCGGCGACGAGCCTCGCACCGAGCCCTTCGAGCGCGCACGCCTCCTCCGAGAGCGCCTCGCGGGGCTTGCCGTCGTTGGCGACGACGCTCGCGCCGCGCCGCAGGCAGAGCTTCGCCGCAGCGACGCCGCTGGCGCCCAGCCCGACGACGACCACACGCTTGCCGGACAGCTCTGACACGGGTCCCTACCGCAACTTCAAGCTCGAAAGACCGCAGAGTGCCAAGAGAATGGAGATGATCCAGAAGCGCACGATGATCTTGGGCTCCGCCCACCCCTTCTTCTCGTAGTGGTGGTGGATGGGGGCCATCAGGAAGATGCGCCGCCCGGTGAGCTTGAAGCTGGCGACCTGGACGACGACGCTCACGGCCTCCAGGAAGAAGACGCCCCCGATGATGGCCGAGAGGAGCTCGTTCTTCGTGAAGACTGCGCACATCCCCAGGCCGCCGCCCAGCGCCAGCGAGCCGACGTCGCCCATGAACACCTGGGCGGGGTACGTGTTGTACCAGAGGAACCCGATGCCGGCGCCGACCATGGCGCCGCAGTAGATCGAGAGCTCGCCGGCGCTCGCGATGAACGGGATGTCGAGGTAGCGCGCGACGACGAAGCGCTGCGCCACGTGCGCGATGCCGAACGTGGCGCCCGCGAGGTAGGCCCATACGAGGTAGGTGCCAGCGTTGATCATGACGGGGCCGATGGCCAGGCCGTCGAGACCGTCGGTGAGGTTCACCGCGTTCGACGTCCAGACGACGACGAGCACCGCGAAGGGCACGTAGAGCCACGCCGGCAGCACGATGGGGTGCTTCGAGAACGCGAGGAACGGGACGCCCAGGTCGAAGCGGATGTCCCACCAGTCGGACGGCAGGTGGTCCTGCGCGAGGAACGCGTAGGAAAGGACGGCGCCGGCGATGACGAACTGGCCGAGCAGCTTGTAGCGCCCCGGGACGCCCTTGGGGTTCTTCAGCTTTATCTTGAGGTAGTCGTCCAGGTAGCCGATGACGCCGTAACCGGCGGTCACCGCACACGTGGCCCAGACGAACACGTTGCGCGGGTCGCACCAGAGCACCGTCGGCACGAGCACGCAGAGGAGGATGAGGGCGCCGCCCATCGTCGGTGTACCGCTCTTGACCTTGTGCGTCTCCGGTCCGTCGGTGCGGACCACCTGGCCGATCTGCTTGCGCTGCAGCTCGCGGATGAACCAGGGAGCGAGCACGAAGGCCAGGAGCATGGCGCTGACGGTGGCGGCGATCGTGCGGAACGGCACGTACCGGAGCACGTTGAGGAAGCCGAGCCAGTCGGCGTCGTGGCGCAGGGGGAAGAGCAGCTCGTAGAGCATTCAGGCCACCTCTCCCGGCCCTCGCCGGGCGGGCTCCCTTCGCACCAGGGCCTCGACGACCCGCTCTGCCCCGACGCTCCGCGAGGCTTTCACGAGCACCACGTCGCGCGGGCGGACTCGCTCGGCGGTCGTGCGTGCGGCCTCCTCGGCGCTCGCGGTACGGACCACCTCGACACCGGCCGCCGCCGCGACGCGGGCGATGGCGTCCGCCAGGCCACCGCACGAGACGAGGAGCTTCACGCCGGCCTGGGCCACGGCCGTCCCCAGCGCCTCGTGCTCTCGCTCGGCGACGGAGCCGAGCTCCTTCATCTCCCCGAGGACGGCGACGCGGCGAGCCCCGTCCATCTCGGCCAGCGCGGCGAGCGCCGCCCGCATGCTCGCCGGGTTCGCGTTGTATGCGTCGTCGATCACCTGCACGTCGCCGGCGAGACGCACGCGCATGCGGCCCTCGATGGGCGGGAGCCCCGCGAGCGCGGCTTCGACCGCGAGCGCTCGCCCGGTCGCTGCTTCGGCGGCGGCGATCGCCGCGACCATGTCGATGGCCGCTGCTTCGCCGGGGATGGGCAAGGTCGTCACGAGCGCCGGCTGGCCGGGGCGTTCCACGACGACGCGGGATCCGGATGCACCCAGCGGCTGCCGCTCGCGCAGGCGGTAGTGGGCTCCCTCGGCGCGCCCGAACGTCGCAACCCGCACGCCTGCAGGCGCCCGCCTCGTCTGGGTCATGACGGCAGCGTCGTCGGCGTTCGCGACGATCACACCGCCGGGTCGGACGCCGGCGAAGAGGGCGCCCTTCTCGGCGGCGACCGCTTCGAGCGTGCCCCCGACGCCACCCGCGTGCGCCAGCCCGACGTTCGTGATGACGGCGACATCCGGCGGAGCGATGGCCGCCAGGGCCGCGATCTCTCCGGGGACGCTCATGCCCATCTCGAGTACCGCGAACCGGTGCTCGGGCTCCACCTGCATGGCGACCGCTGGCATGCCGACGCGGTTGTTGAGGTTCCCGGCCGACGCGAGGCACGGCGCGACCGCGCGAAGCAGCGCCGCGCAGAGCTCCTTGGTCGTCGTCTTGCCCGCGCTGCCCGTGATGGCGACGACGCACGCGTCAGGCCGGGCGGCGCGCCAGCCCTGCAGGTGCGCGCTCGCGAGGCGGCCCCACGCGACCAGCGTGTCGTCGACCTCGACCGCGTCCGCGCGCGCATCCACGGGGGCCCGTCCTCGCTCGGCGACCACGAGGATCGCGCCGGCGTCCATCGCCGCCGGCAGGAACCCGTGCCCGTCGTGCGTCTCGCCCCTCAGCGCCACGAACGCGCAGCCCGGCGTCACGGCGCGGCTGTCGGTCGTGACGCCCACGGCCTCCCGACCCGGCGTGAGGCGAACCGCGCGCCCCCGCGTCGCCTCCGCGGCGGCGCGCGCATCGAGGCGCGCGCGGTTCGAGCCGATGGGGGTCGCCATCGGTCACGCCTCTCCACGTGCGCGGCGCGCATCCAGCGCGCGCCGGGTCTCGATGCGGTCGTCGAACGGATGCTTCACCTGACCCACGATTTGATAGTCCTCGTGGCCCTTTCCCGCGACCAGGATGACGTCGCCCCTGGATGCAGAACGCACGGCGAGGTCGATGGCCTTCCTGCGGTCGAGCTCCAGCAGGGGCTCCTTGCCGGCCTCGCGGACCCCGGCCACCACGGCGTCGGCGATGGATCGGGGGTCCTCGGTGCGCGGGTTGTCGTTGGTGACCACCGCCACGTCGGCCCGTGCGCCCACGGCCCGGCCCATGGGGCCGCGCTTGGTAGGGTCGCGGTCGCCCCCGCAGCCGAAGACGCACCACACGCGGGCCTGGGTCACGGCGCGGAGCGCGTCGAGAGCACGGGCCAGCGCGTCGGGCGTGTGGGCGTAGTCGACGAGCACCGTCACGTCGTCACCCTCGCGGTCGCAGCGCTCGAGGCGGCCGGGTGCACCCGGCTCCGCCGACAGGGCGGCGGCGGCGCGCTCGAGATCGAGCTCCAGCGAGCAGGCGACGCCGAGCGCCACCGCGAGGTTCTCGAGGTTGTGCGCGCCCACCAGACGCGAAGCGATGGCGATCTCGCGCCCCCCCGGCACGCGGAAGGATGCGTCGATGCCGCGCGCGTCGATGCGCACGCGGGTCGGAGCGAGGTCGGCATCGGCCCCGACGCGCGCGCTCACGCGGACCATGGGCGCCCGCACGCGCGACACGAGCTCGCGTCCGAACGCGTCGTCCACGTTGAGCACGACCGCTCCGGGACCGAGCTCCGTGAACAGCCGCGCCTTCGCGTCGGCGTATTCGCGCATCGACCCGTGGAAGTCGAGATGGTCCTGCGTGAGGTTCGTCAGCGCGGCGACGCGAAACCGGATGGCCCGCGCCCGGCCGAGCGCGAGCGCGTGCGACGAGACCTCCATGGCGACGTGCGTCGCTCCTCGCGCGCGCATCGCGGCCATGACACGCGCGATCTCGTCGGCCTCGGGCGTCGTGTGCTCGGCGGCCACGCGCCATCCGTCGAAGGAGTGGCCGACGGTCCCGAGCACGCCGCACGAGGGCATGCCGATCGCGCCGTCCACCGCAGCGCGCACGAGATGCGCCGTCGTCGTCTTGCCGTTGGTCCCCGTGACGCCGACGACCTCGAGCGAGAACGACGGATGCCCGTAGACGGCGGACGCCGCGAACGCGAGCGCCGAGGCGACGTCCTCGACGACCACGAGCGGCACGTTCGGCCTGCCGACGTCGACGGCCTCCGACGCCGCCAGGACGGCGACGGCGCCGCGCTTGACCGCGTCGGCCGTGAAGCGCGTGCCGTCCGACTTCTCCCCCTTGCGGGCCACGAAGAGATCGCCGGGCTCGACGGCGCGCGAGTCGTGGCGGACGCCGCGCACGCGCACCGAGCCGTCGCCGACGAGGCGCGTGCCGGCCGGCAGCTCGCGGAGCAGCTCGTCCAGTCGCAGCCCCCCCTCGTGGTGGGTCTCCTGCACGGCGTCCATCATGACGCAGGTTCGAGCACGACGCGCACCGCTGCGCCTCTGGGCGCTGCGGTTCCGGGCGCCGGCTCTTGCCTGACGGCACGCCCCCACCCCTCGAGCCTGGGGACGAGCCCGGCCTTCGTGAGGGATGCGACGACGTCGTGCGCTGCGAGACCCGTCGCATCGGGAACGCGCACGCTGCCGGGCGCAACCTGAGCCGGGCTGGTGACGGCAGCATCAGGCGCGCCCGGCGCCGCCGGGGGCATCGGGGGCTTCATCGCGGCGAGCGTCGCGTCGGCAGGGTCGCCGTCGCGCTTGACGTCGGCGATCTTGGCAGACCCCGGCGAAGGCGTGACGCCCAGGTAGCGCAGCGTCGCCTCGGCCACGCGACGGAAGACGGGGCCGGCGTGGTCGCCGCCGGCGTGACCGATGATCGGCTCGTCGAGCGCGACGGCGACGACGATCCGGGGGTGCTCGACCGGGACGAACCCGACGAAGACCGCCGTGAACTTCTCCGCCGAGTACTTGCCCGTCGCGGGGTCGACCTTCTGCGCCGTCGACGTCTTGCCGGCGACGCGGAAGCCCGGGATGGCCGCTTCTTTCGCGGTCCCCTCCCCTTCCGTGACCGCCGTCAGCATCTCGGCCACCGTGCGAGCGACGCCCGCCGGCAGCACCTCGCGCCTCACGTGCACCGCCGACTCGCGCACCGTCTCCCCGGCGCCGTCGGTGACGCGCTCGATCAGGATCGGCTCGAGGAGCTTGCCCCCGTTGGCGATGGCGCTCATGGCCATCGCGAGCTGGACGGTCGTGACCGACACGCCCTGCCCGAAGCTCGCCTCCGCGGTCTCGAGGTCGAACCAGGCCCTCCCCCTCGGTCGCAGCACGCCGCTCGCCTCGCCCGGCAGGGGCAGCCCCGTCGGCTCGCCGAACCCGAAGCGCCGGTACGTCGCGTAGAGCGCAGGCTCCCCGAGCTGCAAACCGATCTTGAGCGCGCCGATGTTCGAGCTGCGCGCGAGGATCTGCGTCGGCGTGAGCATGTCGTTCAGGTGCGTGTCGTGCACCGTGATGCCGGCGAACTGGTAGACGCCGTGCTCGCAGTTGACCAGGTCCGTCGGCTTGAGCGTCCCGGCGGCGAACGCCCCGGCCATCATGAATGGCTTCATGACGGACCCGGGCTCGAACCGGTCGGTCACGGCGCGGTCGCGCCGCGCGTCGGCCTCGCTGTCGCCGTAGTCGTTGGGGTTGTACCCGGGCACGCTGGCGAGCGCGAGGATCTCCCCCGTCGACGGGTCCACGACGACGAGCGACGCGCCCTTCGTCTCGTAGGTGTGCATCGCCGCGTCGAGCTCGCGCTCGGCGACGTGCTGGATGCCCTCGTCGATCGACAGGGTCACGTCGTAACCCTGGAGCGCCCTCGCGTCGTTCGCGCCCTCGAAGAGCAAGCGGCCGCTCCTGTCGCGCAGCCCGTGCACTTCCTCGACGCGCCCGTGTAGGTCCTCGTCGAGCGCGAGCTCCAGACCGTCCTTCCCCTGTCCGTCCGGCGCCACGAAGCCGAGTACCGCACCGGCGAGCTCGCGCCCCGGGTACGAACGGTGCCCCTCGCCTTCGATCGACAGACCGCGGATGGGCTGCGCCTGCTTCTTCGGGTCGCCGAGCTCTCGGATGGCCTCGGCGGCGTCGCCGGTGATGCGCCGCGAGAGCCACACGAACCTGCGGCGCTCGGCGAGCTTCGCGTAGACCTCGTTCGCATCCATCGACAGCGCCCGCGCCAGGCGCAACGCCGCGTCGCGCAGGATCGCGTCCTGCGCTTGCGGCGTCTCGGCGCCGCGCAGCATCTCGACGACGTCGGCGCTGACGCTGGGGACCTCGACGCTCACGGCGAGCGGCGTCCCGTTGCGGTCGTAGATCGTGCCGCGCTTGGGCTCGACGTGCAGCCGGCGCTGCCGCTGCTTCTCGGCCATCTCGCGCCACTCGGGGCCGTCCTCCACCTGCACGCGCCACGCGCTCGACACGATGCCGCCGAGGGCGACGCCCATCACGCCACACAGGATCCCCATGCGCGTGCGGATCCACCGGGCGCGCCTGGGGTCGAGGTTCTTCACGGCGGCCCCTCGCCGCCTGCGCTCGCGACTCCATCCGTGTCGCCCTGCGCCGGTTGCTTCGGAAGCGACACGATGCGCTCGGGCGGCGGTGGCTCCATGCCGAGCAGCGTGCGAGAGATGATCTCGACGCGCTCGGGCGTCTTGTAGCTCGCGGCCTCCACCTCTAGGACGCGTTTCACCTCGCGAAGGCGCGACTGCTCCTGGCGCGCGCGTCCGAGCTCGTACCCGAGCTGCACCGTCCTGCCGCGCAGCGCGAGGTGCACGACGAAGGCGCTGACCGTGGCGGCCATGGCCAGCGTCCACACCGCGAGGAAGGGGCGCCGCGGACGGATCATCGTGCACCCTCGCGAGCTACCGCACGGCGCGCGGCGCGGAGCTTGGCGCTGCGCGCGCGTCCGTTCTGCGCGCACTCCTCGTCGGAGGCGACCATCGGCTTCTTCGTGAGCGGCTCCCACTCGGGCGTGGCGAACGCGCGCTTCACGAGCCGGTCCTCGAGCGAGTGGAACGAGATGATCGCGGCGACACCGCCCGGGGCGACGACGCTCGGCAGCGACTGCAGGAGCGCCGTCAGCTCCTCGAGCTCGCGGTTGACCGCGATGCGCAGCGCCTGGAACGTGCGCGTGGCCGGGTCGACGCCCCCGATGCGCGCCGGGCCCACGGCGCGAATCACCGCGCGGCGCAGGTCGAGCGTCGTGCGCAGCTCCCCCTGCGCCAGGGCCTTCTTGATGCTCCGCGCGATGCGCCGCGACCGCCGCTCCTCGCCGTACTGGTAGATGACGTCGGCCAGCTCGTCGTCGTCGAGCCGCTCGATGAGCTCGAGCGCCGTGTCGCCGCTCTCGGGGTCCATGCGCATGTCGATGGGCCCCTCGCGCCGGAAGCTCATGCCGCGCTCGGCCTCGTCGAGCTGGGGCGAGCTGACGCCGAGGTCGGCCACGAGGCCGTCGACCGGTCCCACACCGAGCGCGCCCAGCTCGTCGCCGACGCGCGAGAACGTGGCCCGCACGAGCATCACGCGATCGGCCACGGGCGCCAGGCGCTCCTCGGCGGCGGCGATGGCCGCCGGGTCGCGGTCTAGCCCGACGATGCGCGCCTTGGGCTCCGTCTCGAGGATCGCCACGGTGTGCCCGCCGGCGCCGAGGGTCGCGTCCACGTAGATACCGCCGGCCCGCGGCGCGAGCGCGCGCACGACCTCGCTGCGCATGACGGTGGCGTGCTCGAAGCGCTTCACGTCGCTCATGTCGTCGGAGTCCTCGTGCCACACCCACTCGACGGCCGAATCGCCGGCGATCACTCCCGGAAGGGCGAGCTGCAGCGTACTCATAGCCCGAGCTCCGCGATGCGCGCCGCCAGCGCCATCTTCTGCTCGTCGGTCGTCTCGGCCTCGCGCTGCCAGAGCTCCTTGTCCCAGAGCTCGGCGTACTTGCCCGCGCCCGCCCACACGACATCCTTGGTGAGGCGCGCGTGGTCGCGAAGCGTGGGCGGCACGAGGATGCGACCGACGTCGTCGATCTCGCATTCGATCGCGCCCGACACGTAGATGCGGCGCAGCTTCTTCACCGCGGGGTCGAACTGCGAGAGACGCCCGAGCCTCTCCTCGAACGCGTTCCACTCCTGCGGCGCGTACGCCACGAGGCACGCGTCGAGCGCGCTCGTCAGCACCACGCGCTTCTCGCCCGCGGCGCTGAGGGCATCACGGTAGCGCGCAGGCACGCTGGTGCGGCCCTTCGCGTCGATCGTGTGCTCGTACCGCCCGCGAAACACGGCGCGCTCTCACCTCTCGCGCATCGTGGCTTGGCACTTCTTGCCACGATTTCCCACGTCCAAGTCCGACCGTATGGATGGGTGGCTCGAATGTCAATATTCTTCGCTAGGTACACGTCAGCCGGTCCCCTGCACCTTCGCGCAGGTGAGGGGCGCTGACGGGGCGATCGGGAGGGGGGCCTAGACCCCGAGGACGTGCTTCGCGATGACCATGCGCTGCACCTCGCTGGTGCCCTCGCCGATCTCGCAGAGCTTCGCGTCGCGCAGGTGGCGCTCGACGTCGAACTCCCGCACGTAGCCGTAACCCCCGTGCACCTGGAGGGAGGCGTTGCACGCGCGCGTCGCCGCCTCGCTGGCGAAGAGCTTGCCCATCGCGGCCTCGCGCGTGTGGACCTTGCCCTGGTCGGCCAGCCAAGCGGCGCGGTAGGTGAGCACCGCTGCAGCGTCGAGCTCGGTCTTCGAGTCGGCCAGCATCCACTGGATCGCCTGGAAGTCCGCGATGGGCTTGCCGAAGGCCTTCCTCTCCTTCGCGTAGCGCACCGCCATGTCGAGCGCGCCGTAGCCGAGCCCCAGGGCCATGGCAGCGATCGAGATGCGCCCCCGGTCGAGGATGCGCATCGTGTCGGCGAACCCCTGGTCGACCTCGCCGACGCGCTGACCGTCGTCGACCCGCACGCCGTCGAGGGTGAGCTCGGCGGTGTCGCTCGCCCTGCATCCGAGCTTCAGCAGGTGCTTCGATGCCGTGAACCCGGGCGTGCCGTGGTCCACGACGAACGCCGTGATCCCGCGCTGCTTGGGGACGTCGGGGTTGGTCCGCGCGAGCACGACGCAGAAGCCCCCGACGGATCCCTGCGTGATGAAGGTCTTGGTGCCGTCGAGGATCCAGCCCGAGCCATCGCGCCGCGCCGTCGTGCGAAGGGCGGCCGAGTCGCTCCCGCTCCCGGGCTCCGTCAGGGCCCAGGCGGCGAGCCACTCGCCGGTGACGGCCTTCGGCAGGTACTTGCGCTTGAGCGCCTCGGACCCGAACGAGAGCACGTGCCCGGTGCCCAGGCCGTTGTGCGACGCGACCGTCAGGGCGATGGAGCCGTCGACCCGCGCGATCTCCTCGACGCAGATGGCGTAGCTCGTGGTGTCGAGCCCGGCGCCCCCGTACTCCTCGGGGATACGGATGCCGAGCAGCCCCATGGCCGCCAGCTTGGGGACGAGCTCGCGCGGGAAGCGCTCCTCCTTGTCCCAGGTCTGCGCGTGCGGGGCGATCTCTGCCTTCGCGAACTCGCGGACACTCTTGCGCAAGAGGACGTGCTGCTCGGAGAAGTCGAAGTCCACAGGGGTCGCCAGACTCTACTCCGTCACGCAAACGCGCGTCGACTGGCGGGTGCTCATGCAGCGGTAGTCGGCCGGGCAGCGGTCGGTCGGGCTGCAGTTGCGCGTGCAGTACTGGGCGCCCTCGTAGGTCACGCAGTCGCCCGCGGCGCACTCGGCGGCCTCGGCGCAGCTGGCGCCCATGTCGACGGGGCCCTTCTTCTCCTTGGCCTGGTGCGACTGGTGGCTCATCTGGCTGGCGGCCATCGCGCGCTCCACCAGCGGGAAGAAGGCGTCGAGGCGCGTCGCCACGTCCCACCCCGAGCCGGCCCCGCAGCGCGGCTCGCCACGCGAGAGCACGCCGAGCAGCTCCCCGGTCGTCTCGTCGACGAGGGCGCCGCCGGGCGCGCCCGCGCACGGCGCCTCGTCGAGCACCATCTCGCGGTCGGACGTGGCCCCGACCTGCACGTGGTCGCGCACCGTCTTGCTCCCGGCGGCGAGGCTCACCGAGCGCACGTGAGCGCCGCGGGCAGGCCCGGTCGGGCTCGGGAGGAATGGCGCGACGTCGTCTATCGGCTCGGTCAGGAGCAGGAGCGCCAGGTCCTCGCGGCAGAGCGTGTCGCCGGTGGGAAGCAGGACCTCGCGCCCGCGCGCTCGCTCGACTGCGCTCGACACGCCTTCGCCGACGAGGATGCGCAGGGTGGTGAGGTCGCGCGGACCCGTCACCTGGGCGCCGCGCGCGGGGCATGCGGGATCGCCGCAGGGGATCTCGACGCAGCGCCGGGCGGTGACGACGAGGTCCGCCGCGAGCAGCGCGCCCGCGCACCAGCCGGTCCCGGCCACGTCGATGAGGACGACGGCGGGATCGAAGCCGCGGTCGGAGATGCCCCTGAGCGCCCCGACCTGGTCGACGTTCGGGGTCGAAGCAGCGAGGGGCGCGCCGGGAGCCCCCGAGCACGCGAGCACCACGAGGAGCAGGGGAAGGAGTGGGAGGCAGCGCATGGCGCCGAGCCGATTGCCATGACCGTGCCGCCGCAAGTCCGCGGAAACCCTGGGGCGCGTGCGCCCGAGGGGGTGTCCCGGACAGATCACGGGGTGTCCCGGGACACCCTCACGCCCGTCGGGATGGATCGGAGCGGAGCCGCATGCGATCAGGGCGTGATCGCGAGCGATCAGGCCGTGATCACGTGCGATCACGGCCCGATCACGTCCGATCACGGCCCGATCACGTCCGATCACGGCCCGATCACGTCCGATCACGGCCCGATCACGTCCGATCACGGCCCGATCACGTGCGATCACGGCG
>DATJYG010000011.1:0-4129 GCA_035499695.1 Polyangiaceae bacterium | reverse complement strand
GCGAAGAGGCGGCTCGAGTGAATCGTGTCGGTCTGCTCGATGACGTACGTCTTGTTGTTCGACGGGTCCGTGGCTGCTCCGCCGGAGCCGTTCTGCTCGACGCCGTTGCCGTCGGTGTAGTTGTCGTCGAACTCGAAGTCGTAGCCGACTTCGCCCCAGAACTTCGTCTGCTCGGCGTCGACGATGATGAGCTTCACGCCGGGATCCAGGTTGAGGCGGAAGGTGATGGCCTGGAAGGCGTCGTGCGTGCCGGTGGCCTGGAAGAAGCCGCCGAAGATCGGCGTGAAGTAGCGGTCGTACCGGAGCCTGCCCTGGAGGTTCTCGGTCGACTTCTGGTAGCTGCCCGCCACGTCCGTCTCGGCGAAGTTGCCGATGAGCCCCGCGCCGAATCCGTTGTCGCCCCGGCGAAGCTCGAGCTTCCCCTGCCCCGTCGCCGCGTACAGCCTCGAGTTGCCGGCTGCGTACTGTCCGCCGGCGGAGACGGCGGCGGTGGTCGAGTCCGTCGGGGGCGCGGCCTCCTCCGGCGCCGTTGGTACAGCGGGGCCCTGCGCCACCGACTGCGAGAGATCGGCAGGCGGCGCACCGGCTCCGCCCGGAGCTCCGGTAGGCGGTGTCTGCGCGAACGCAGCACTCGCGGTCGTGGTCAGCGCCGCGAAGGCCGAAAGGCACGCGCGAAAGGGGCGGAATCGCATCGCGCCGTCGTAGACGGCTCAGCCATGGCGCACAAGCCCGTCACGCCTCCACTGGAACAGTCCAGCAATGACGGCAACATCACGCAGCTCGGCCTTGTCGTGACGTTGACCACATGCGCGTGCGCAGCCATTGTCGCCCTCCCCCGCGGAAATCCTACGCTTTGGGGAGAGGAACCCGATGTCGCAGAAGAAGCTCTTCGTCGAACGCGTCCCCAACTACGTCGGTGGCCAGTGGAAACCCTCGGCGAACCCCGAGTACGTGGCCATCACGAACCCGGCGACCGGTGAGCCGCTCGGCAGCGTCCCGATGGGCGCCGCCAAGGACGTGGACGACGCCGTCCGCGCCGCGAAGGCCGCGTTCCCGGCGTGGAGTCAGCTGCCCGCGCAGACGCGCGCCCGGTTCCTCTACGCGTTCCGCGAGAAGATGGAGACGCACTTCGACGAGCTGCTCTCCATCTGCACCCAGGAGCACGGCAAGACGCTCGAGGAGAGCAAGGGCGACGTGCGCCGCGGGATCGACAACGTGGAGGTCGCGTGCGGAATGCCGACGCTGATGCTCCGCGAGGGCGGCGCGCTCGAGCAGATCGCCAGCGGCATCGACAGCCACTCGGTGCGCCAGCCGATGGGCGTCTTCGCGATCATCGCGCCGTACAACTTCCCGTCGATGGTGCCCTTCTGGTTCCTGCCGTACGCCATCGCCAGCGGGAACACGGTCGTCGTGAAGCCCAGCGAGCAGGTGCCCTTCTCGCAGCTCCGCCTCTTCGAGCTGCTGCACGAGTGCGGGCTGCCGCCCGGCGTCGTGAACATGGTCAACGGCGCGCGTGACGTCGTGAACGGCATCGTCGAGCACAAGGACATCGCCGGCGTCTCCTTCGTGGGGTCGTCGCCGGTGGCCGAGCACGTGTACACGCGCTGCGGAGCGACCGGGAAGCGCGTGCAGGCGCTCGGCGGCGCGAAGAACTTCGGCGTCGTCATGGACGACTGCGACTGGGAGAAGACGGTCGCCAACGTCGTCGACAGCTCGATGGGCTGCGCGGGTCAGCGGTGCCTCGCGCTGAGCGTCGTCATCGGCGTCGGCAAGGCGTACGCGGAGCTCGAGAAGCGGCTGCCGGAGGCGCTGGCCAAGGTGAAGGTCGGCAACGGGATGGAGCCCGGCGTCACCATGGGCCCCGTCATCAGCGCGCGGCATCGCGAGCGCGTGCTCGCTTACGTCGACAAGGGCGTGCGCGAGGGCGCGAAGCTCGTGGTCGACGGCCGCGGGCTCGCCGTGCCGGGGCTCGCGAAGGGCCACTGGGTCGGGCCGACGCTCTTCGTCGACGTGAAGCCCGAGATGACCGTGGCGCGCGAGGAGATCTTCGGCCCGGTGCTGTGCCTCATGCACGCCAAGGACGTCGACGAGGCGCTGCGCATCGTGAAGGCGCACCCGCTCGCCAACGCGTCGAGCATCTACACTTCGAGCGGCGGCCACGCCCGCCGCTGGTGCAAGGACGTCGACGCTTCCATGGTCGGCGTGAACATCGGCGTCGCCGCGCCGATGGCTTTCTTCGGCTTCGGTGGAGCCAAGGGCTCCTTCTACGGCGACCTCAAGGCCCACGGCCGCGAGCAGGTCGCCTTCTACACCCAGAACAAGACGAGCATCGTGAGGTGGTGGTGATGTCACGCAAGGTCACTGTTGGACTCATCCAGGCTTCCACTCCGTACGAGGAGGGCTGGACGGTAGAGAAGACGAAGCAGGTCGCGCTCGAGAAGCACCTGCCGATGATCGAGGAGGCAGGCAAGAAGGGCGTGCAGATCCTCGGGCTGCAGGAGATCTTCAACGGGCCCTACTTCTGCCCGAGCCAGGATCAGAAGTGGTACGAGGCCGCCGAATCGGTGCCGGGGCCGACGACCGAGGTGATGCAGGGCCTCGCCCGCAAGCACCAGATGGCCATCGTCGTGCCAGCGTACGAGCGCGAGCAGGCGGGCGTCTACTACAACACCGCGGCGGTCATCGACGCGGATGGGACGTTCCTCGGCAAGTACCGCAAGACGCACATCCCGCACACGAGCGGCTTCTGGGAGAAGTACTTCTTCAAGCCCGGCAACCTCGGGTACCCGGTGTTCCAGACGCGCTACGGCAAGGTCGGCGTCTACATCTGCTACGACCGGCACTTCCCCGAGGGCGCGCGCGCGCTCGGGCTCAACGGGGCCGAGATCGTGTTCAACCCGTCGGCCACGGTGGCGGGGCTGTCGCAGTACCTCTGGAAGCTCGAGCAGCCGGCGCACGCCGTGGCGAACGGCTACTTCGTCGCCGCCAGCAACCGAGTCGGCACCGAAGCGCCATGGAACATCGGCAAATTCTACGGAACGAGCTACGTGGTGGATCCGCGCGGGAATTTCCTGGCGACCGGATCGGAAGACAAGGACGAGCTCGTCGTGGCGACCTGCGACTTCGCGATGATCGAAGAGGTGCGGCGCACCTGGCAGTTCTTCCGCGACAGGCGTCCCGAGATGTACGGTGACCTCACGGCACAACGATGAGCACCCAGGACAAGAACAACAGCAACGCCAGCGTCACGGCTCGCTACAAGCAGAGCCTCTTCGCCAGCACGGCGACCTACTACGAGCAGCCCGTCGCCCTCGAGAGCGGCAAGGGCTGCCACGTGCGCGACTTCGACGGCAACCGGTACCTCGACTTCTTCGGGGGCATCCTCACCATCAGCGTCGGACACGCGAACGACAAGGTGAACGCCGCCGTGCGCGCGCAGATGGAGCGCCTCGGCCACGTGTCCACCGTGTACCCGACGCTCCCCATCGTCGAGCTGGCCGAGCGGCTCGTGCGGCTCGCCCCGGCGGGCGCGGGGATCGAGAAGGCGTTCTTCTGCGCCAGCGGGACGGAGGCGGACGAGACGGCCGTCGCCCTCGCGCAGGCGCACACCGGGCGCACGGAGCTCATCGCGCTCCGGCACGGGTACTCGGGGCGCAGCCTGCTCGCGCAGTCGCTGACGGCGCACTCGAAGTACCGCATCGTGCAGACGCAGGTCGCGGGCATCAAGCACGCGCACGCGCCGTACTGCTACCGGTGTCCCTTCGGCCTCAAGTACCCGAGCTGCGACGTGAAGTGCGCGCGCGACGTCGAGGAGCTGATCCTCACGACGACGACGGGGCACATCGCGGGCGCGCTCGTCGAGCCCATCATGGGCGTCGGCGGGTTCGTCACGCCGCCCGAGGGGTGGACGGAGACCTTCGTCGGCATCGTGCGCAAGTACGGTGGCCTCTTCATCTCCGACGAGGTGCAGACGGGCTTCGGCCGCACCGGCGGCAAGATGTGGGGCATCGAGCACTCGAGCGTGAAGCCGGACATCATGACGATGGCCAAGGGCATCGCCAACGGCTACCCCATCAGCGCGGTGCTCACGACCGGCGCCATCGCCGACGCGTGGAAGGGCGGCAACATC
>DATJYG010000010.1:0-3983 GCA_035499695.1 Polyangiaceae bacterium | reverse complement strand
CCCGCAGCCAAGCAAGCGACCGGCACCGCCGGCGCAGCGACGTCTGCCGCGCCTCGTGCGTGAGAGTGTCCCGTTCGTCCTGCTCGCGTGCGCGTGCAGCGCGGCGGTGACGGCGCGCCCCGCGGCGCCCCCACCCGCTGCATCGACGTCGCCGGAGCAGCCCGCCGCGGGCGCCGCGAGCACGATGCCGGCAGAGTCCTGGGACGCTCTGGTGTCGCTCGGCTCGTCGGTCGCGCAGGGCATGCACGAGGTCGCGCGCAAGACGGGCGCGGGCGGCGGCGATCCGGTCGAGCTCCTGCGCGCCGAGGCGCACGACGCGTGCTTGCGCGTCGCCTTCGAGGCGGACGCGCCGCTCGTGCCGAAGCTCGTGGACGGGAACGGGCAGGTCCTGGCGGCGATCGCCGTGCCGACCACGCACGGCGTGCTCGCCGAGGAAGGCCCCGTGTGCATCCGCAGGGGCGACGTCGTGCGCGCCGTCGCCGAGGGCTCCGGTGCTCACGTGCGCTGGATGGCCTGGGCGTCCCCGTGAAGGTCAGGAGGCGGGGGAGGGGCCCCGCCGACCCACTCGAGGCCGGCCGATGGCGCTCTTGGGCGGCCGGGACACGCAGCGACTCTTCGCGTCCATGAAGCGCCACGGTTGGTCGGCCCACTCGCCGGCGTACGCGACGCCGACGCGAGGCGTGACCGCGATGCGCGGGCGACGATCACGCGCGGCGACCCAGAGCGGGGCCGCGGTCAGGTCGTGCCCGTCGAGGCCGCGCGAGATGCCCATGCCCTTGGCGAACCTGCCGGGGCCGTCCAGGCGCGCGTGCTCGTCGAACCCCGACACGGGCTCGCCCGCGCGCACGAGCACCGCGTGCCCCCGGCCGGCGCCGCGGCACGTCACGTTGAAGCAGTCGTGCATCCCGTAGACGAAGAAGACGTACGCGTGCCCCTCTTCCCCGAGCAGCGCGCGCGTCCTCTTCGTGAGCCCCGCGCGGGCGTGGCACGCGAGGTCCTTCGGCCCGCGGTACGCCTCCGTCTCGACGATGCGCGCGACGCGCGGCTCGCGGCCGGCGTACGCGTGCACGACGTAGCAGCCGATGAGCGCCCGCGCGACGACGAGCGCGTCCCGCTTGTACCAATCGCGCGGTAGCGCTTGCTGATAGCCTCCCGGGTTCACGGAGGGACCGTACCAATCATGGCCATGCACGAGATTGCGGAGCACATAGAGCACGCGAAGGGGGGACACGGCCACGGGGAGAGCCACGGACACGGGGGCGGACCGGGGAAGGCGATTGGCATCACGATGGCCATGCTCGGCGTGATGCTCGCGTTCTGCGCTGCGATGGTGGGGGCGGCGCGCACGGAGCTCATCGCGACCATGGTCGAACAGAGCAACAAGTTCAGCGGCTACCAGGCCGAGTCGATGAAGTTCCGCGTGATGGAGGCGGACGTGGAGATGCTCCACGCGCTGACTCCGACCAAGAGCGAGGTCGAGAAGTTCGAGACCAAGCTGCGCGACGTCAAGCGCGTCTCGGGCAAGGCCGACGACGAGGACACGCAGGAGCTCAAGACCGCGATCGCGCTCGCGGCGACGGAGCTGGCCGACGTGCTCACGCCCGACCCCGAGGACGAGAACAACCTGAAGAACCTCGCCCAGCGCTACGAGCACGACGCCAAGGAGGCCCGCGAGGACGCCGAGTGTTACGACGACAAGATCGAGGCGCACTTCTACGCCGCCGAGTGGTACGAGCGCGCGCAGCTCGCCGCCGAGATCGGGATCGTCATCGCCTCGGTCGCGCTGCTGCTCTCGAGCCGCGCGGTCTGGTACGTCGCCCTGGTCTTCGCCATCGGCGGCGCCGGCATCATCACTCGCACCTACGTCCACACCGGCGGCATGGTCGAGGCGGCCGAGAAGAAGATCGAGGAGGCCCAGAAACGCGAAGCCTTCATCGACAACGACATGGACAACGACGGCAAGCCCGACGTACCGCCCGCTGGCAGTGGGGCGCCTGCCGACAAACCTGAGGCGAAGCCGGCGGAACCAAAGAAGGAGTAAAGCTGGAAGCGCCGCGCTACAGGCGCTAATAGCCTACGCACCGTACCTACGATGTTCGACGACTTCGGGATCAACGCGGGATACGTCGAGGAGCTACACAACCGCTGGCTGCAGAGCCCCCAGTCTGTCGAGCAAGGTTGGCGCGAATTCTTCGAGGGCATGAACGGCGGCGCCCGGGCACCCCTGCCCGCGGCGCCGCTTCCTTCTGCGCCGCCCAAGGTCAACGGGACCAACGGCGCCGCCGTCCTTCGCGAGGCCGTCCGCGCGTCGGTCGACGTCGCGACCGAGCTGCAGAGCCGTGTCGCGCAGCTCGTCAACGCCTACCGCGTGCGCGGGCACCTCTTCGCCCGCGTCGACCCGCTCGAGAACGCACCGGAGGCGCAGCCCGAGCTCGAGCTGTCCAACTTCGGCCTGTCGGACGCGGACTACGACAAGACCTTCTCGACCTCCGGCATGAGCGGCCTGCCCGAGCGCGCGACGCTGCGGCAGATCGTCGATCACCTGAGCGAGACGTACTGCGGGTCCATCGGCGTCGAGTTCACGCACATCGAGGAGCCCGAGCCGCGCCTCTGGTTGCAGGAGACCATGGAGTCGACGCGCAACCACGCGTCCCTCCAGCGCTCCGAGCTGCTGCGCATCCTGACGAAGCTCACCGACGCCGAGATCTTCGAGCAGTTCATCCACAAGAACTACGTGGGCGCCAAGCGCTTCTCCCTCGAGGGCGCCGAGAGCATGATCCCGATGATCGATCTGCTCGTCGAGTCGGCGGCGACGCACGGCATCGAGGAGCTGGTCATCGGCATGGCGCACCGCGGGCGCCTCAACGTGCTCGTCAACGTGATGGGCAAGAACGTGCGCCAGATCTTCGCGGCGTTCGACGACAAGCGCCCCGAGCGATTCCTCGGCGCGGGGGACGTGAAGTACCACCTCGGCTACTCGAGCGACGTCTCGACGCAGTCGGGCCGGCACGTGCACATGTCGATGACGTTCAACCCGAGCCACCTGGAGTGGGTGGACCCGGTCGTCGAGGGGCGCGTGCGGGCGAAGATCGACCGGCGCAAGCGCAAGAGCACGATGCCGCTGCTCGTCCACGGCGACGCCTCGTTCATGGGGCAAGGCGTGGTCGAGGAGACGCTGAACCTCTCTCAGCTCGAGGGGTACACGACGGGCGGCACGATCCACCTCGTCGTGAACAACCAGATCGGGTTCACCACGATCCCGACCGACTCGCGGTCTTCGCGCTACTGCACCGACATCGCGCGGATGCTCCGCGTCCCCGTCTTCCACGTGAACGGCGAGGACCCGGAGGCGGCCATCCAGGTGACGCGCCTGGCGATCGAGTTCCGCGCGCGGTTCAAGCAGGACGTCGTCATCGACATGTACTGCTACCGCAAGTACGGCCACAACGAGGGCGACGAGCCGCGCTTCACGCAGCCGGTGATGTATCGCCTCATCGACCACAAGCCGACCGTGCGCGAGGTCTACGTCAAGCGCCTGGTGGACGCGGGCCACATCACGCGCGAAGAGGCCGACGAGATCGCCGACTGGCGACGCGGCACGCTCGAGGCGGCGCTCGAGGACGCGCGCGAGGGCGACTACCAGCAGATGCCCGAGTCGATGGGCGGCGTGTGGGCGACCTATCTCGGCGGCCCGGACGCGAGCGTGCCCGAGGTGGCGACGACCTTCCCGAAGGCGACGCTGCTCGACGCGCTCGACCGGCTGACGACGATGCCCGCCAAGTTCCACGCGAACCCCAAGGCGCTCAAGATCCTCGAGCAGCGCAAGGAGCGCGCGCTGGCGGGCCACGGGCTGGACTGGGGCACGGGCGAGCACCTCGCCTTCGCGTCGATCCTGCTCGAGGGTCACGGCATCCGCATCAGCGGACAGGACGCGCGGCGCGGCACCTTCTCGCACCGCCACGCGGTGCTCTTCGACACCGAGA
>DATJYG010000009.1:0-2763 GCA_035499695.1 Polyangiaceae bacterium | reverse complement strand
TGTTCCACCACGACGCGCTCCACGCCGGCGCGAGCCCGCACTCGCCGAGCCACGACCCCAAGTTGATCTGGAGGTTCGCGACCGGCGGCCAGGTGTGGGGCGCTCCCGCGATAAGCCGCGACTCCACCGTCTACGTGGGCTCGACGGACGGTCGCCTCTACGCCATCGACGGCCACACGGGCCAGCAGCGCTGGGCGTACCAGACCTTCTCCGGCGTCTGGGCCGGCCCGAGCGTCGGCCCGGACGGCACCGTGTACGCGACGAGCATCGATCATCACCTCTACGCGATCCGCGACGGTCAGCTCGTCTGGAACGTGGCGACGGGCAACTGCTCGTTCTCCTCGCCGACCATCGGCCCCGACGGCACGATCTTCGTCGGCTCGAACGACCGCAAGCTCTACGCCGTGAGCCCCGAGGGCAAGGTGCGCCTCGCGCTGCCGACCAACGGGGGCATCGCGTCGTCTCCGACGATCGGCCCGGACGGCACGATCTACGTCGGCACCGATCGGAGGCGCGTCCTCGTCATCGCTTCCAACGGCACCCTCGTCCGCGAGCTCCAGACCGACGGACCGGTCCGCGGCGCGGTCGCGTCGACCGCCACCGGCGACCTCCTCGTCCCGAGCGAGGACGGCTCGGTCTACGCCTTCGATCCCCAGGGCAAGCTGCTCTGGAAAACCGAGACCACGAGCGCCATCGACACGGCGCCCGCCTTCGGACGCGATCACCTCATCTACTTCGGCGCCCAGGACAAGCGGCTGCACGCCGTGGACGCCAACGGCCACGAGAGGTGGACCTTCGCCACCGGAGGCCCGGTCACGTCTTCCCCGGCGGTGGCCGACGACGGCACCGTGTGGTTCGGCTCCGAGGATGGCAAGCTCTACGCCGTGGCGCCCGACGGATCGCTCACGTGGTCCTTCGCGACGCAGGGGCCCGTGAGCTCGTCGCCCGCCATCGGGCCCGCAGGTGAAATCGTGGTGGGCTCGCGCGACGGCGGCGTCTACTGCTTCCGCTGACGCGGTACACTACACGCGCCCGGATGTCCGACGCACCGCGCGCGCGCAACTACGAGCCCGACCTCATCGTCCCGGGCACGAAGTACAAGGTGATGCGCCTCATCGGCGCGGGCGGGATGGGCACCGTCTACGACGTCGAGGACACGTCGATCGGCAAGCGCTACGTGCTCAAGACGCTGCACCCGCAGCTCGGGTCGCGCGAGGATCTCGCGCGCCGCATGCAGCAGGAGGCGCGCACGCTGGCGCGGCTCGGTCACCCGAACATCGTCGAGGTGATCACCGCCGGCGTGACCGAGGACGATCTGCGGCTGCCCTACCTCGTGATGGAGCGGCTCGAGGGGCAGTCGCTGCGCATCGTGATGGAGAAGAAGGGGCAGCTCGAGCTCGCGCACGCCTATCACATCGCGATCGACCTGCTCGAGGCGCTCGACTTCGCGCACGACAAGGGCGTCATCCACCGCGACGTGAAGCCGGACAACATCTTCCTGCACCGGACGAGCACCGGCGTCACGGTGACCAAGCTGCTCGACTTCGGCATCGTGTCGTTCCTCCACGAGACGAACCGCGAGACGGCGGGGAGGTTCCTGGGGACGCTCCGGTACGCGGCGCCCGAGCAGCTCGGCGGACACAAGCCGACGCCCAAGACGGACATCTACGCCGCGGCGCTCGTGCTCTACGAGATGGTCGCGGGGCGCGGGCCGTTCGACGAGTACGGCGACTCGAACAAGATTGCCTCGGCGCACGTGAATCTGCCGGCGCCGGCGCTGTCGCAGTGGGTGATCATTCCCCGGGAGCTGGACAACCTCGTGCGGGCGGCGCTCGCGAAGGATCCGGACAAGAGGCCGCGCGATGCCTTCTCCTTCGCGACGAGCCTGAAGAACCTCAAGAAGGCGCTGGCGGCGCGCGGTGCGGAGCCGCTCGGCAGTGCGTCGACGGCGCCGGTGTCGACGAGCCCGCCGAGCAGCTCGCCGCAGATGACGCTCAAGGTGAGCGAGGGGCCCGTGACGGCGCCGCACGGGGAGATCCCGCAGGAGATCCCGACGACGCCGGACGCGGTGGATCGATCGGCGCCGACGAACACCGGTGTCGTCGACACGTCGCGCATGGCGCAGCACGGGACCGAGGGGTACGTGCCGCCGACGCACGTGCCGACGCTGCCTGCGGGCGATGCGATCCAGTGGCCGCCGGAGAGCCCTCCGGCGATGAGCGAGGAGCCGCAGATTCGCAGCCTGCACGCGCAAGCGCCCGGCGAGCGACGCAATGTGCTGACGGCGGTGTTCACGGTGGTCGCGTTGCTCGCGCTGTCCGGGACGCTGGTGGCGATGCTGCTCGCGCGGCGCCCGCGACAGACGAGCGCACGCGACGTGCCTGCGAGTGCCGCCGTGTCGGTGCCCGCGGCCGTCGAGGTAGCACCCTCGGCCTCGGCCACTGCGAGCGCGCTACCGGAGACGACCGCGACCGCGACCGCGACCCCGAAGCCGAAACCGACTCCGGTCTCGAAGCCGATCGCGACTTCGAAAGCAGCCACCACTCCGACCGGCCCTGATCGTCCTGGTCCCGGTTTCTAGCGACGCGTCGGATCCTCCGGCCACGCGTGCTTCGGGTACTTGCGCATCAGCTCCTTGCGGATCGCGGGGTAGTGCCGCTGCCAGAAGCCGGCGAGGTCGGTCGTGACCTGCTGCGCGCGGCCGTTTGGCGCCAGGAGCTCGAGGACGAGAGCCACCCGCCCTCCGCCGACGCGGGGCCCATC
>DATJYG010000008.1:0-18361 GCA_035499695.1 Polyangiaceae bacterium | reverse complement strand
TTCGGAAGCGGCCTCGAGCTTCACCTGCGATACGACGACCTCGGCGTCGAACCGGCGGGCGCTCGCTCCCCGCTCCAGCTCGCGACCGCGGGCCTGCGTTACTCCGTGCCATTCATCTTCCCGATGCCCTTCGCGGAAGTGAACGCGGGCCCCGCCTTCGTCCTCGGCGACGTGGACTTCGGTGCTGGCGGCGCGCTCGGGCTCAGCTTTCCCGTGGTGAACCACGTGCTCGTCGACGTGGCCGCCCACGACTGGTTCGTTCCCATCGGCGGGACGATCCGCCAGACGCTCACGGTGGGCCTGGGGCTCGCGGTGACCTTCGGAGGTCCACGATGAATCGCGCCCTGTTCGTCTTGCTCGCACTGCTGGGGAGCACCGGATGCTCGTACGCCACGGTCGGCCCCGGCCAGGTCGGAGTCGTGTGGACCCCGAGCGGCACACGTCCCGACGTCGTACCCGAAGGAAGCTGGTCGATCGGGTGGTTCGACCGCGCCACCGTCTACGATGCGCGCTCGCAGGAGCGCGAGGAGCGCCTCGACGTCCTCGCGGCCAACGGCCTGCGCATCGAGCTCGACGCGTCGATCCGCTACCACATCGTCCCGAAGGAGGCAGTGGCGCTCGATAGGGAGCTCGGCGTCCACTACTACGAGACCCTCGTCGGTCCGACGCTGCGCTCGCAGTCGCGCCGGGTCGTGGGCCGCTACCAGCCGGAGGAGATCTATTCGACGCAGCGAGAGCTCATCGAGCGTCAGATCCGCGAGGGCGTCGAGAAGGCCATCCAGGGCCGGCACATCGTGCTCGAGGCGGTGCTCGTACGGAACGTGACGCTGCCCGAGACCATTCAGCAAGCCATCAACGACAAGCTGCAGGCCGAGCAGCAGGCGCTGAAGATGAAGTTCGTCCTCGAGCAGGCCACGGCGCAGGCCGACAAGCAGATGATCGAGCAAAAGGCGGAGGCCGACCGCGCGCGCATCGCGGCGCAATCGAACGCCGAGACCTCGAAGATCGAGGCGCAGGGTAAGGCCGACGCCAAGCGCATCGATGCGCAGGCGACGGCCGAATACGAGAGGCTCGTCGAGCAGCACCTGACGGACCCCATGCTGCGGTGGCAGGAGATCGAGGCACTACGGACGCTCGGCGCGTCGACGAACTCGAAGATCGTCTTCCTCGGAGGCGGCCGCGCACCCGGAACGATGCTCGAGCTGAAGTAGGAGGCTCCCGTGCAGTATGTGTTGCGCCGCATCGTGCGCGAAGTCCTCCTGCTCGCGTTGACCGGATGCGGCTCGTCGGTCCAGACGGGCCTCGCCAACGCGCCGGCCCTCGGCAAGGTGCCGACGGCCGACGAGCGCGTCACGGATGTGGTGGCGAACGGACACGACGCGTGCGAGCGCAACACCGGGCCCGGCCCACTTCGCGACCAGACACCGCCATGTTCGACTGTCGAGGAGCAAGGGCCGACCGTCCGAATCTCGGCGCACCCGTCGGGCACGACGGACGCGGGCGCCGACGAGTGGCTGGAGCACTACTGGCGCGGCTGGCCGTGCCCGCGGGAGCCGTACTGTGCGATCCCCTGAGCAGGTCACTTGGCGATCTTCATCACCGAGCCCACACCCGAGCCCACGGCGAAGGTCGTCCAGTAGACGCTCTTGTCGTCGACCGCGATGGCAAGCGGAGCGACCTGCTGCGCCGCAACGGTCGTCGGAGCACCTCCAGCGATGGGAACTCTGTTGACGGTCTGCGCCTGCGAGTCGGTCCAGTACGCGTAGGTCCCGTCGACGGCGATACCTTGAGGCGCGCCTCCGGAGGCGAGAGTGACCGGGTCCGCCGCAGCGTTGGGATCGAGAGGCTTCTTCATGATGCTGCCGCTGTTGGCGACGTTCGGGTCGCCTTCGTCGGCCCAGAACGCGTTCGTCCCTCCGATGGCGACACCGACGGGCATGTTTTGACCCACGCTGACGCCATCGACGACCTCGCTGCCCACGGGCGCAACCCAGATGGTTCCGCGCACGGAGTCGACGAAGCCCGAGGTCGTCCAGACGACGTACCCACCGCCGAGAGCGAGGCCGAACGGTCCATTCTGCGCGGACGCCAGGATGTCCATCGAACTGCCGTCGAGGGGCGCCTTCACGACTCGCCCGTCGTCGGCGTGGGTCTCCCACGACTCGATCCAGTACATGCTCGCGCCCGTCACCGCGACGCGGCCCGGACGATCGAGGCCTTGCACGAGCATGGTCGGCGTGCCCCCAGACGACGGCACTCTCCAGACGGCGCCGTCGTCACCATCGGGATTCCAGGGGTCCTGCGTCGTGAAGTAGACATCGCCTCCCTGGACGGCGATACCCGCGGGGATCAGCGTGCTCGACCCGAGCGTCGACGTGGTGACGAGCGTCGTTGCGGGACCACCGCACGACGGCACCTCGTTGACCGTACCGAGAGCGGAGTCGATCCAGTAGACGTTGGTCCCATCGATCGCGATCGAGCTGGGGCTCTTGCCGGAGGCCAGCCGAATCGGTCCCGTTGCGGGTTGGTTCGTGCCGCACTGCGGCCCCGTT
This sequence comes from Polyangiaceae bacterium, assembly GCA_035499695.1. Lineage (GTDB taxonomy): Bacteria > Myxococcota_A > Polyangia > Polyangiales > Polyangiaceae > Palsa-1150. Next base: position 15,809 of record DATJYG010000008.1, on the reverse strand, counting down.
GCGCTGGCGCCGTCGTCGCCGGCGTCGACACTCGGTGCCGGGGATTGGAGCCGGGCGTCGTCCGTTCCCCCGCACGCAGCGACTGGAAGCGTGAGCGCGACGGCTGCCGCCGACAAGACCCGGTTCATTGCCGCGCCCCCATGGGCTCGAGAGCCGGCCGGATCCGCCAGATGTGGAAGCCGTCCGTCGCGTTGGCGTGGAAGTAGATGAAGCCGTCGCTCGCCCAATCGGGGCGGCACGCGAGGCGGTCCCCCTCCGTGAGCTGAACGAGGCCCGAGCCGTCGGGGTGGACCACGAAGAGATTCGCCTGCATCCAGCCCGCGTCGTTCGGGTGCATGGAGCAGAAGGCGATGCCCCGCCCGTCGGGAGACCACGAGGGCTGGCGGTCGTCCTCGCTGCCATCTGTGATCTGCGCCGTGCTCGACCCGTCGGCGTTCGAGACGAACAGGTGCATGTGTCCGCCCGTCCAGCGGGCGAACGCGATGCGCGAGCCGTCGGGGCTCCAGGCGGGGTCCGTGCCCGCACCGATGATGCTCATCGTGGAGCCCGCGATGTCGGTCACGCCGATGGTCGCGTCGAGCGGCAGCGTGGTGCGCCAGCCCGTGCGGAAGAGGCGCGTCGGGCCGAGGGAGAACGCGAGGCGACCGCCCGACGACAGGGCCGGCCACGCGCTGTAGAGATCGTCCTGCCCGACACGCCCGAGAAAGCGCGTCGTCTGGATGCCGTTGCCGATGGTCTCGACGAGCCGGCTAGGCCCGAGCGCGTCGGACTCGAAGACGACGGCCTGCCCGTCGGGCGTCCACGCCGGCGCCATGCCCGTCGCGTCCTTGGAGCTGTACTCGACGCGCGGCGCGTGGCCCGATGTGAGATCGGAGAGCGACACCACCTCGACGTGCGGCGTCGAGGTGGGCGAGTCGGCGCTCTCGTACGCGATCGCCTTGCCGTCCGGCGACACCGCCGGGTCGAACTCGTTGGCCGAAGAGCGAGTGATCTGCTCGAGCCCCCTCGCTGCATCGGTCGTCGTCACTCCGTGCCGCAATGACGCCGAGCATCCGAAGAGCGGCGCCATTGCGGCGAGCAGCAGCAGCCTGCGACCCATGGTTCGGTCCTCATTCGCCTGGATACGGGTTGCCGTCGTTCCGGCTCACGGCCGAACCGGCGGTGGTCGGCGCCGGGGTCGCAGGAATCGCAGGGACCACGTACTGCGGGTTGAACGCCGACGTGAACCCCGGGACCTTCGGGAAGAGCCACCCCGGGAGCTTCGACGGGTCGCCGAGCAGGATGGTCGTCCCCTGCCCGCCCAACTTGCCGAGCGCGTCGTACGCGTGCTCCTCGACCTCCATGGGCGTGACCTTGGCCGCTTCGGCCTTGCTCTCTGCCTCCGACGCCTGCGCTTCGAGCAGCCGCGAAGTCGAGTCACCCTTGGCCTGCGCTACCTGCACGGCGGCGGCGGCCTGCGCCTTCATCTGGTCGATCTGCGATTGCTCGACCGTGATCTTCTTCTCCGCCTGCTTGTTGCGCAGCTCGGACTCGATCTTGATCTTCTCGGCCTCCGCCTGCTGCTGCGCCTCGAGCTTCGCGAGCTCGAGCTGCGTCGTGCCTTCGAGCTTCTTCTGGTCCGCCTCCGCCTGAAGCTCCAGCTTCTTCTTCTCGGTCTCGGAGGCGAGGAGCTTCTTCTGCGCCTCGATCTCGAGCTGCTTCGTCTCGGTCTGGAGCTGGAGCTGCTGCTTCTCTTCCTCGTACTTGTTGGCCTGCAGCTGCTTGTTCGTCTCGAGCTCCTGGCGCGACACGACCTCTTGCTGCTGCTTCTGGAGGATCGTCGGGTCGTAGTTCACCCGCTTGATGAAGACGCTGGAGACCTCCAGGTGCTTGCCCTGCAGCCGCTCGCGAAGCACCTTCTCGATCTTGCTCTCGATGTCGCCGTTCTGGCGCTGCAGGTCCTGGTACGACTCCTTCGAGAAGACGCCGATCGCGGCGTTCCTGAACTCGGGTCCGATGACCTTGTCGAAGTAGTGCGGCCCGACCTCCGTATCGAGCAGGTAGAGCTCCGAGACCACGGGCCGGTACGAGACGGCAATCTGCACGTCCATCGGCAGCCCCTCCTTGGAGATCACGTGGAACTGCTCGTCGGACGTTTGATACGTCACGTCGTAATCGTCGATGCGCTTGCATTGGCCCTCGGGCGTCCAGAACGCGCACGAGGTGCTGACCCAGCCAGGCTTGAGCACCTCGGGCTGGATGCCGTTGTTGCCGGGGTCGAAGAGGATGCCGCGATGCCCTGGGTTGATCGTCACGCCGGCGCAGCCGGTACCCATGGTGAGAGCCGAGAGCGCGAGTAGACAGATGCCGAGCGTCGACCGAGTACGCATGAAGGTACCCTGACCGCGGCGGCGAATCGTGCGCCGCGCGCGTCCTTTCCTGGGTTTGGATCGTTTCGAAGCGCAGTCGCGAAGAAAGCGAACGAGCTATCCGGAGCGAGCGGGAGCCACGGCGTCGAGATCGACGCCGTCGAGCCAGTTGGCGAGCTGGTGACCGACCTCGGTCATGCAGCGGTACATGACGCGCGCGCCGCGATCGGGCGGCACAACGCCGCCCTGCTTGCAGGCCGCCTGCGTCTGAGCGAGGTACACGTTGCCTGCGCGAGCGCGAAGGGTCGCGCGTACCCCTAGAGTGAAAACGGCGCGCCCGTCGTCGTATTCCGCGTCGGCGCTCGTCATCTCGACGAAGAGCTGCCAGCCGTTGCCGCTCGCGCGCGTGCGGTGGTTCTCCGCCCAGGGCACCGTCGCCGAGGCAACGGCGTGGCCCAGCGCGAGCTCGACATCCGTGTATTCGACATCGCTACCGCGGACCGGAAGGGGATCAGGCACCGCGGTGGAACGCGTGACCACCTCGAGGGGCGCGGTGGTCGGAGGCGTGAGCGGTACGCCTGCCGCGTTCAAGAGCGGGACGATTTGCCGCCCACCGCTGCAACCTGCTGCGACGAAGACGAGCAGCGGGATTCCGAGCCATCGCATGCATCCAGCTCGAGCAATCTGCTTGCCACATCATGCATGTCGAATTTGTTGGCGCTGCTGTCGCGCTGGCGAAAACGTGCGGGAGAATTTCCCTGGCACGGCGTGGAAATTCTCCCTGCGCAGCTGTCGTTACTTCAGTCGCCCAGCGACACCGCGAGAACCACAGCCATCACGACGGCGACGGCAACCGATGCGATGCCGAGCGCATACGCGAGCCCGGGGCTGGGCGCGCCGGATCGTCGGTCCTCGATGGCGCGGCGCACGGTTGCGTACCGTGTGACCGCAGCTGCATTCGTCAGGAGCCCGAGGACGACCAGCACCACGCCGAACCAAGCGGACCCGAGGCCCCTCACGGGCGTCACGTGCAGCGCGCCGGCCTGCGCCACCTCGCGCAAGAAGATGCCGAATCGTGCGATCGCGAAGCCGAAGGCCATGAGGGCGATGCCGGTCCGGATCCACGCCAGCAGCGTGCGCTCGTTGGCCGCGTGGTCGCGGTAGCGCGTGTCGGTCGGCGTGACCGTGGTCTCGGAAGCCATCGGGGCTCGCAGCCTACCTGAGCCGTGGCCACGTGGGGGCAAGCTCGAGGCGCCGCGCCCGCGCATCATCCTTGCTTACGCGCGCCCCCCAGTGAGCACCCAGGCGTTCGAGCACGCACGTTCGGGGGTTGGTGAGGCGCCTCCGGAGCGACGGACCTCGGCGCTGCTTCCGCAGCCGGTCGTCGACGCGGCGCTGCGGGTGATCGACGGCCTCGCCAGGCCCCTGGTCGCTCGTGGCGTGACCGCAAACGCGGTGACCTTAGGATCGCTCGCCCTCGCGGCGGCGGCCGGCGGGTGCCTGGCCGTGGGCTGGTTTGGCTGGGGAGCGGTGGCAGGCTCCGTCGCCGCGCTCGGCGATGCGCTGGACGGTGCGATCGCCCGCCGCACGCGTGCGTCATCCGCCGCAGGCGCGTTGCTCGACGCTTCTGCGGACCGTTACGGCGAGTTCCTGCTGCTCGGGGGCCTGGCGATTCACTTCCGTGACCACGTAGCGGCGCTAGCTCTCACGCTGGGAGCCATGGTCGGATCGTTCATGGTCAGCTACGGCAGCGCGAAGGCCGAGGCGATGCGCGTTCCTGTGCCCGGCGGCCTCATGAGGCGACCCGAGAGAGCCATGTGCCTCTGCGCCGCCATCGCAGTGACGGCCACCCTGTCGTGGCTCGCCCGACGCGGGGATCTGCCCCTCTGGAGCGCGCGAGCGCCGGTCTTCGCGGCGCTCGGCCTCATCGCGTTCGTCGGGAACGCGTCGGCGATAACGCGTCTGCGGCTCGTCGCTCGTGCGGCCCGCCGATCGCTCGATTAGCCGGAGGGCGGCGGCTTGCGCTTCGCGCGCCCACCCCGGCGGCCGATCTCCGCCATGTGGTCGCGGTCCTCGCTCACGAGCACACCTCCGAGACGACCGGCCTCGCGGGCCTCCGCCGGCGTGAATTCGTACGCGTGCCCTCGAGCGTGAGCCGCTCTTCCTCCCCTGCTTGCGATCTCCCGGCGCTTCTCCGGATCCATCGCCCCGAAACCGACCCTTTGCATGCGGCGCGCGCAATCCAAGACGCGTGCCCGTGGAGCAGCCGCGCCTTGTCCGGGCCGTCGCTACCCCGAGGCGGATAATTTCCGTGTCGCAGGGAGAATTTCCTGGACGTGCAGCGTCGCCCGGCGCCGGAAGCGCCGGGACGAAGATTCGATTGCAGGCTCGGCGCATGCAACGTCCGTGGCATGGACCCAGTACGTGGCTATCGAACAGCCTGCCTGGCGCCCCTCGCATTCGTCGTCGGCGCGTGCGCCGAGTCGCCGGGCGGGCCCCCGAGTGTCGCGGCGGCACCGACGGTCGTGAGCGTCGATGAAGCCGCCACTCAGCTCGCGGCGACACGCTGCGACCACGACGCAGCGTGCAGCAACGTCGGCGCCGGGCGCCCCTACGCAACGGTCGCCGAGTGCGCGGCGCAGGTACAGCAGAGCACCACACAAGAGCTGGCCCGCTGCTCGGCGGGCGTCGAGCCTCGCAGATTGGCGGCGTGCGAACGCAGACTGCAAGCCGAGAGCTGTCGCCCGCTCTCGACCCTCTCGCGCATGCTCGCCTGCCGTCCCGAGACCCTGTGCGCGAGCCCCTCGGCGGCGCCCGGAGATGAGCAGCCAAGCTTCACCAGCGAGGACGTCTATGGGATGTCCTCCCCCGCGAGCACGCTGAGCCAGGAGGGGCCGACATGAGGGCCACGCAGGGCACGCCCATTGCTCGCCGGTGGTGCGGAGGTGTCTCATGAGCCGCGTCGCGAGAGTCCTCGGTCCCATCGTGTTGCTCCTCGGCCTGGCGGCCTGCGCGAGCTCGTCCGAAGAGTGGAGAGGGGCGGCGCAGATGCAGCCAGCGAACGCTCGGTGCAGGGCTTCCGGCGATCACTGTCGCTGGGACGACCAGTGTTGCAGTGGACGCTGCTACGTCGATCTGGGATGCAGCGGCTGACCGTTCATCCCGCGTGCGGCGGGCTACGGACGCGTCGCCGTCAGGTCGTACGTGGACGAGCAACTCTCCCCATCGCCCGTCCCCGTGACGAAGATGCTGCCCACAGCTCCGATGCCCGACTCTGCGAACGTCGTCTGGAAATTCTCCGTGAACGAGTAGCCGTTGCTCGTGTACGTGCAGTCGTTTCCGCGCGTCCTGCAGCCCGTCACCGTGAGCGACGCGCACCTGATGTTCGTCGGCAGGTTGATCCTACCGTCGGCGTTCACCTTGATCTCGCAGGGGGCTCCGGGTCCTGGCTTCTCGCAGAACTGCGAGGGCATGTCGTGGCAGGTTCCGCCAGGTTGCTCGGAGATCACCGCTGGATAGGTCGCGTTCTTCGTGGCGCACGGGTTGGCGGGCTGTGGAGTCGAACCACGGTCCCCGGAGCCGTCCCCGCGCCTGCAGCCGCAAGCAAGGGACGCCATCACCGTCCCGCCCAAGATCCACGCCATCGTTCGCATGATGGCGCCGCAAGCACAGGGCGCGCCGCCGTCGCGGTGCTCAGGGTCGGGCGCTCAAGGCATCCAGGAGGGCCATGTGATCGGCTCTTCCGGCGGGCCCACCTCCGCTGGCGAGCGGAGCGCCTGCATCCCGAGCGCGACGTGCCTCGCCGTCTCCGTCCGATCCGAGTCGACCGCGCGCTGCCCCGCAGGAACGTCCGGCACCCAGGCATGCGCGCCGGCGATGACGTGCGCTACCTCGGCGTCGGCGGGGTCGACCATGCGGAGAGCCAACCATTGGTACTTGTCGCACGTCTTCCGCAGCGCGAAGGGTCCGTTCTCGATGCTCACCGCCACGTAGTAGGTCCGGCCCGCCGCAAAGTCTCCCTCCAAGCGGCCCACTTGGTTGGCCCACGGGTACAGGTCGGGCGGGACATCGCCCGACGGCTGCCACGCGAAGAACGCGTGGTGGCTGGCCGGGACGAGCACGGTGAACTTGGACGCCGGGGGGCTGTCGCCGATGAACTTCAGCCCCCCGTCGACGATGCGAAACGGCGCCCCTCCGTCACACGCGCTCGCTTCGCGTACGAAGACGACCCGAGCGGCATCGGATGGCGCGCGAGTGTCGAGCGATGCGACGGGGGTCATGAGCGCCGGCGGCGGCGTCACGCACGCTGCACAGCCCAGGCTCAGAATCACCAGGTGCCGACCAACGCTCATGACACGGAAAGTGTAGCGCCGCGTGAAGCGAGAATGTAGACGCGACGCGGCGATCAGTCGTCTGGTGGCGGCCATCCTGGCCATGCTGGTGGCGACCGTGGTCGCCCAAGGGTGCTCAGGCAAGGCCTGCTCGCAGGACTCCGACTGCTCGATGGGGGAGGCTTGCCTGTACCCGATAGGCAGCTGCTCGGCGCGGGGCACGTGCATGACGTTTCCGGACCCGGCCGGAAGCGGCGGCTGCAACGCCTCCCCAGTGGAATGCAGTGGCGGTCACCCGATGTGCGGCTGCGGGGTGACGGTGATCGGTGGATGCAACTATCCGGAGGGATACGCGGGTGGTCCCACGAACGGCGACGTGGATTGCCCCAGCCCCGTCGGCACGGAAGGACCAGGTAGCGACGGCGGCGTCGATGCGAGCACGAGCGAGGAGGCCGGCGAGGCGGGGCTGCCGGAAGGTTCGGGCGAAGAGACCGTCCCGCCCGATGGCGAGTAGCCACTGCTCCCGATCCTCGACGACACGGCGCAACTCATTCGCGCGACCGGTGTCGAGTCGGGGATCGTTTTCTTGTTCGTAGGCGATGGGTCGTTCCATCATCTCGACGTGGACAAGCGCGCCCTCGTCGAACAGCTCGTATCGAGGATCCAGGAGACTGCGAACGTCGCGAAGCGGGCGGCCCACGACGCAACCACCGAGGCGCGAGAGGGGGCGACTCCGGCGGAGAAACGCGACGACGCCCGGGTCGCGCTCGAGGCGCAGAGCCTGGCGAAGGGACAGTCGCGGCGCGCCGAGCGAGCCGACGCTGCCCTCTCCGCGCTCGAGACGTTCCGTCCGCGTCCCCTCGCGTCGGGCGCCCGCATCGGCCTCGGGGCGGTCGTCGAGGTCGAGGACGGCGCGGCCGGGCGCACGTTCTTCCTCGCGCCGGTAGGCGCGGGCATCGAGCTGACCGGACCGGATGGCGACGGCTTCCTCTCGGTGGTGACGCCAGCTTCGCCGATCGGTCGGGCGGTGATGGGGCGCAGCGTGGGAGAGACGGTCCAGGTCGATGTCCCCGGGGACGTGAAGGAGTGGACGATCACCTACGTATGCTGAGGGCGATATAGTTCGCACGTCCAGATCGGGCGCAAAACAATGAGCGCCAAAGTCGTCCGTCGCGCAGTTGAATGAGTAGGAAGGGCGGCGAGGCCGGCGGACACAAGTCCGGCCTCGTTGACTGAAAAAGAGCGTTGGCGGACTGGAATCCGACGTCGTCGGACCCGCCGCCGATGTCGGTCGGTCCGCCGACTCGAGATTTCAGTTCGCCGACGACGGCGTCCGACTGAAAAAGACTCGCGGCGGACAGAAGAACGCAGGCGGCGGACTGACAAAGACGAGCGTCGAGTCCGACGACGCACGGTTTCAATCCGCCGAGAATGGCGGCCGAGTGAACGACATCGGCGTCGGACTGAAAAACATCGGCGGCCGACACGAAAACATCGGCGGCGGACTCGAAGCGGCAGGCGGCGGACTAGAAACCGTCGGCGCCGAGTCCGACGCGTCTCGATTCCAGTCGGCCGACATCGATGTCGGAATGAAACACATCGGCGTCGGACTGAAACACATCGGCGTCGGACTGAAACACGTCGGCGGCCGACATGAAAACGTCGGCGGCGGATTCGAGACGGTAGGCGGCGGACTGAAGAACATCGCCGTCGAGACGACGGGCGCAGGATTCCAGTCGGCCGTCGCGAGATTCCAGTCCAGCGCTTCTCTTTTTGGACTTTTCGACACTGCGTCGGCGTCGGCGTCAGAGCCCGCTGAGGTCCGGCGTCGTGTTGCCGGTGCCGAAAAGCCGGTTGCATGCGGTGCCGAGCGCGGTGACGTCGCCTTCCGCGAGGGCGAAGCCGATTCTTGCTCACGCCCCCGTAAAGAGAGATCACTCGCTCGCGGAGCCGGTCGTGCGGCGAAGCGCCTCCCGCCGGTAGGCCGCCACGAGAGCGGAGCGCGAGCGGACGCCGAGCTTCTTCGCCGCACGACTCAGAAGCACGCCCGCGGTCGAGACGCTGATGCCGAGCTCGTAGCCGATCATCTTGTTGGCGTGCCCCACCGCGGCGAGCGCGACCACCTGGCGCTCGCGCACCGTCAGCAGCGCGAACGGCGCCGGCTCGGGATCGTTGCGCTCGGCCAGGAGGTAGCGCTTGCCGTCCTTCTCGAAGTGATCGACGAGCGACCAGCGCCCGTCGACGAGCGCCCTCCACCGAGCCACCGCGCGCTCGGGGTCGCGCCGATCGACCGGCCCGCGCAGGCGTTCGATCCGCGCCGCCGCTTCGGCGAGCGCCGTCCGCGCTTCGCGCAACTTCGCGGCTCCCTTCGCATGCTCGATGGTGCCACGCGTGGTCAGGACGGCTTCGGCACGCTGCAGCGCGGGTTGCTCACCGAGGCGTGCTCTCAGGCGGAAGGATGCGGCGAGGTGCGACGACAGCCGCGCCAGAAGCTCGCCCGGCATCGAGGCCGGGACGTGCGCCGGCAGCAGCACGCCCACGTGCGCGCCCCGGCCGTCGACATTGACGCCGTTGAGCCCGAGGATGTCCTTCGCGCCGAGACCGATGAGGCGCCTCCGACCCTCCGCGACCGCGCCGGTCAGGGGAAGCCGCCGGCTCGGCCCGTACGGCGTTCGGCGGAAGACGGCCTCCACCACGGTCGGCTCGGAGCGGTAGAGCGCTGGCATGTCGTCGCGCAGGAGCCGAAGCAGCCGTGGATCGGCGATCCCATCGTGCTCGAAGGCATCGAAGACGCATCGCGAGACATCCGAAGCGTCGTATGTGAGCGCGTAAGCGCCGATGTTTCGCAATCCGAGCGTCTGCCGGGCGCTCTGCGCGAGCGCATGCAGCCATCGAGTCGTAGGCGCCTCGACGTCGTAGGCGGACTCGATGAGCGCGACGGGATCGAAGCGAGGCACCGTGTGGATCCTACGCCGCCTACAGCGAGGGCAACGGCCGAAGACGCGGTGATTAGGCGCGCCTGCGGGCCCCCCGCTCATGCGTCTTCGGGCGGTTCTTCCGCGAGCCAGACCTCGACGACTTCCGGCATCGCACAGAGCGCCTTCGCGATCTGGGCCACTGTCATCCCGCGCCCACGCAGCACATGGGCGCGCGCGACCGCGTGCCGCCGATCGGAGATGGACATCCGTGGCTCGTGCACGGTCGTGCCTGGCAGCCGCCGCTCCACCACTTCGGCGGTCGGGCGCGACTTCGTTTCGAGACTCTCGATTGGGGCGGCTTCGACGAGACGCGCGGCGAACTGCCCACGTTGCAGTCGGCGAAGTGGCATACGCATCAACCGCCCATCCGTGATGCGCTTCAAGAACACGTACCGGACGCCATGAATTGGCACGGTGACGCGCAACACCCTTGCCCGGCGTTGGCGCCCTTGGATGCTGAACTCCCAGAGCTGCCCTCGCCGAACTTCCACCGGGGTGCAACCCGAGATCGCGCCGCTCATGACGGTTCGTGCCTTCGCAGCGCCATCAACTCGCCCAGCCACGGCTCGTAGCGTCGCCACCGGCCGACGGAGCTCCGGTAGATGGGCTGGCGCGCTTGCCAGCTGCTGGCGGTCCGCACCTCTTCGCGATTGGCCTCGGGGTGCGCGCACGCCGGCTCCCATTCCAGGCCGCAGAACGCGATGAGGCGCCGTGCCGCGCCCTCCGGTTCCGCGATGACGTCCTCGTAGCGGACGTCGAGCCATCGGTCCGGCGGAAGCACCGCGCGCCAGTGGGCGAGCAGGCGCTGGTGCAGCCGGTAGTACCAGACCAGGTCCCCGAGAGCGCTCGTGAACCCCAGGCTCGCCCGGAGCGGCGTCGCGTAGATCGACAGACAGGTGTCGACCGGGTCTCTCAGGGAGAAGATGAACCGCGCTTTCGGAAACAGCAGGTGCACGAGCCCGACCCAGAAGAAGTTGAGCGGCATCTTGTCCGTGGCACGACGCGCGCCGGGGGCGCCCTCTCGAAGCACCTGCAGGTAGGCGTGCTGAATCGGGCGGGCGAGCTTCGCCGCCGCTTCGGGGCCAGCGTCGATCCACGCGGGTCCGTGCTCGTTCCAGAAATCGAGCTCCCCGCACCCCCGTGCTCCGGAATGACTCGAGACGATGCGCTCGAGCAAGGTCGTTCCCGAGCGGGGCATGCCCACGATCAGGGCGGGGGTCTCGTCCTCGTGCCCCTTCGCGGAGCAGCGTGCGAAGAGCTCCGGGGTGAACCGCGCGATCAGGTCGTCCGCGAACCGCTCGACCTCTCGTCGATCGAAGGGCATGAGCCTGCACCGGATCACGTTGGCGGCGTGGAAGTGGGTCATGGCCCCGGCGTACTCGCCCAGGTCGTCGAGGGCCTTGCCGATCGCAAAGTGGAGCATCATCCGATGGCGCTCCGCGACGGCCGGCGCGAAGCGATCGTGCCAGCCGCCGGCCTCGAGTCGCCGGACGAGCCGGGCGAGGAGCGGCCGGTCGGACTCGGTGAATCTCCGCAAGGAGGCCAGGCCGTAGTGAGCGTTGGTCTGCCAGGGGTCCAGCGTGAGGGCTCGCTCGAAGCTGGCCGCCGCCTCGTCGAAGCGCCCGGACTCCTGGAGGATCCTCCCGAGCAGGGCATGCGCCAGGCTGTTGGTACCGTCGAGTGCGGTCAGCGTGCGCAGCTCCTGCTCCGCTTCGCGAGTCAGCTGCTGCGCGTCCAGAGCCTTCACCCGGGCAAGGCGACCGATCATCGTCCCCGGTGCGGAGACGTAGGCCTGTTCGTACTCCGCGATCGCTTCCTGCCGCGTTCCGCGATCCCAGAGCAGGTCTCCCAGTTGTACATGCGCCCCGACGAGCCTTGGGGAGAGCGTCGTCGCCTGGCGATGTGCAACGATGGCGTCATCGTCCTCTCCAAGGTGCTGGAGCGCGAGACCGAGGTTGTAGTGACTGTTGGCGACGTTTGGCTCGACGGCGATGGATCGACGCAGCCAGGTGACCGCATCGTGGAAGCGTCGCGTCGCCATGTAAGCCACGCCGAGGTCGTTGAGAACGGCGGGGTCGTTCGGAAGGAGCCGGGCGGCCGCCAAGAGCGGCTCGACCGCATCCGCGTGCCTGCCCTCTTCGAGCAGACGCTGGGCGACTTCGACATGACGCGTGCTCTCAGCCCGGACGCGCACCGCGGATCGTCTGCTCAGTCGCCTCGTCATGTGCCAAGGGCCACAGTTGGCGAGCCGCCAGCAGCAACTGGCATGCCGAACTGACCCGCCGCGTCGCCCCGCGATGTTGGTTGGCCGAATCGCCACCTTCCAGGGCGCGGATGGAATTTCTCCCTGGTCCTCGGAAAAAATCCGTCAAGGCACCTAGGAGCTGAGATCGAGAGCAGCCGAACGCGCCGGAGGCGGAGCTTCGCCGTACCGGGGTGCGGCGGGCAGACGAGCAGCCCGTCTGGCCCCGGCGGCGGATCCGGTCCGTCGAGCAGCAGCTCGGGGTCATCGAGCGGATCGGGATCGTCGAGCGGCGGCGGGGCCATCCCCGGTGCCGGATGCTCGGGCGGCTTCGTGACCGCCGGCTTCACGGTGAACCCCGCCCCTCGTGGTGCGCGGCGATGTGCAACGCGGCAGCTCCGCCCGGGGCACGGCGGGTCGGCACCTGCGACGCGCAGGAGAACGACGCCGGGGCCGTGTTCATCCAGTGCGCCGGCTGCGGTGTCTGAGCGGATGTGGGCCTCGTACACGGGCTCCCCGCTCGGCAACGTCTCCTCGTCAACCGACATGAGCATCCCGTTCTAGAAGAGGGGGCGAGTACTGATCCGGCCCGCTTTCATTCGTCGACACGCGGAGAGCGCGGCGTCGTGGAGCGCACCGTTGGTGGCGACGATGCCGCGACGCAGGACCAGGTCGGCGCTCGCGTAGTCGATGGGCGCGCCTTCGAGGTCCGAGAAACGACCGCCCGCGGCGGTGAGCACGGCCTCGGGGCCGCACGTGTCCCAGAGCTTCGCCCCTCCGCCGTCGTGCACGTACAGATCCCCCTGGCCGAGCACCAGGCGCGCGATTTTCACGCCGACCGACCCGCTCGGCACGACGCGCCCGATGCCGAGCTGCTCGATCAGGGACCCGATGAGGGGCGGCCGGTGCGAGCGCGAGACGAAGAGGGTGGCCTCGCGCGGGTCGCTCAGCTTGGTCACCTCGAGAGGGCGCCGTCGGCCCTGCGCGTCCTCCGCGAACGCCGAGGCGCCGACGCGGCCCGCGATCGTCTCACCCAGGGGCGGCATCGTCACCACGCCGAGCGCGGCGCGACCCGCCACGGCGAGCCCGATCATGACCGCGAACTCGCCGATGCGGTCGCTGAACTCGCGCGTACCGTCGAGCGGGTCGACGAACCACACGCGGGGCGACGAGACCAGGCGAGCGACGTCGGCAGGGCGCGCCGGCACGGCCTCCTCGGAGAGGACCGCATCACCCGGAAATGAAGCGGCGAGGCTCGAGCAGATCACATCGCTCGACTCACGGTCGGCGCGCGTCACGGGATCGCCTGGAGCCTTGAACTCGACGGTGAAGTCCGTCGCGTAGACGTCGCTCACGCGGCGGGCGGCGAGGCGCGCGATGCGGATCGCCTCTTCGAGCTCGCGGTCGACCTTTTCGACGAGAGACGCGGTCATGCTGCGACCTGGTGCACGCCCCGCGCCCGGCTACGCGAGGAAGGTGTGGAAGAGCATGAAGGCCGCCGCCACCAACATCAGGCAAGCGAATGCATGACGCAGCGCCGTCGCACTCATGCGCCTCGAGAGTCGGACTCCCAGAACGCTGCCCATGGCCTCGGTGCCGCCGAGATAAGCGGCGATTCGCCAGTCCACCGGCGGATGAGGGAGATGGCCGGCCAGACCCGCCAGCGTATTGATCGCGATGACCATGAGCGACGCGCCGATCGCCGAACGGACGGGGGAGCGCGCGAACAGCACCAGCATTGGCACGACGGCGAAGCCACCGCCCAGGCTGATGAGGCCCGTGATGCAGCCGATCAACAGCCCGCTGCCTGCAAGCACAGCCACGCTCCGCGCATCCACGCGCGCTGGCTGGAGCTCGCGCAGGGGACGCCGCACGAGCATCACGAGCCCCGCGAGCAGCATGCACACGAGGAACACGACCAGCAGGACCTTCTCCGGAACTCGCCGCGCGACGTGTCCCGCGAGAAACGCAGCGGTCATCGACGCGAGGCCGAAGCTGACCGCCGGCTTCCAGTCGACCGCGCGCTCGAGGACGTACGGGCCGAGCGCGACGAGGCTCATCATCGCGACGACGGCGAGCGAGGTGACGATTGCGTTCTCGAGGTTGAAACCCGCGACATGCGTCAGGAGGAGCACGGTCAGGATCGAGGGTCCGGCTCCGAGCATCCCGGCGAGGACCCCAATGCACATACCCAACAATGCGATGACCCAGATCATCGGCGCAGATGGCTGGATGCATCAGGCCGCGCCATGGCTCGTCTCCTGAGCGGCCTTCAGGAGGATCTGCGCCACTTCGGGCCGACTGAACTCTGGCGGCGGCGGCTTCCCGGCGCGCAGCAGCTCGCGAACCTGGGTCCCCGAAAGCGCGATGCGCGTGGAGGGGTCGCCCGGCGCGGTCTTCTCGGTTGCCATGCCGCCGACGACCGTCGACCAGAAGGCCTCCTCGAACTTGAGCGGCTCGACGCCCAGCTCGCCCGGCAGGAAGTCGTCGAACGCATGCTGCGCGTCGTACGTCCCGTAGAAGTGCCCGACCCCCGCATGGTCGCGCCCGACCACGAAGTGAGAGCAGCCGTAGTTCTTCCGTACCAGGGCGTGGAAGATCGCCTCGCGCGGCCCCGCGTATCGCATGGCCGCCGGATAGACCCCGAGGACGACCCGGTCCGCCGGGTAGTACTTCTGCAGGAGGACCTCGTAGCAACGCATCCGGACGTCGGCCGCGATGTCACCAGGCTTCGTAGCTCCTACGAGCGGATGCAAGAGCAGCCCGTCCGTGATCTCGAGCGCGCACTTGGTGATGTACTCGTGCGCGCGGTGAACGGGGTTGCGCGTCTGGAAGCCGACGACGCGGCTCCAGCCGCGGGCCTCGAACATGGCTCGCGTCGCGGCCGGGTCGCGCGGCACTTGCGGGAACTGCAGCGGGAGGGGCCGGTCGAACAGCCACACTTCGCCCCCGAGGTACGTGTCGCCCGCGGATCGCAGGTAGGCGACCCCCGGGTGACTCGCGTCGGTCGTGCGGTACACCTCGCGCGCCTCGAGCTCCTTGTCCGGAACCCAGCGATCGGAGAGCTCGAGCACCCCGACGACGCGACCGTCCGGAGACGCGAGCGCGACCTCGCTGCCGAGCGCCAGGCGATCGGCGGCCTCCTTGGAGACGGAGAGAGTGACGGGCACGGGCCACACCGCGCCGTTCTCCAGCCGGCGCTCGCGCACGACGCGCAGATAGTCGCGCGAGGTCATGAAGCCACGCAGCGGGGAGTAAGCCCCGTTCGCGATGAGCTCCAGGTCGCTCGCCGCGCGTTCGTCGAGCGTGACTCGCGGCAGGCCCGCGGAACGCTCGACGAGCCTTTGCCGAGCTTCCCCGCGGACGATCCGGTCGACGAGCTCGCCGCCGTGAGGCGGCACGAGGCCCCTCTTCGCGGGCTCGAGCTGCCGCTGGAGCGGCCGAACGTATCCGAGGCTCTCGAGCTTGCGGAGGATCGTCGCGAGGCTCTCGGCGGGCGTCTCTCGGTCCGTGTGGACGACCACGTCGGGCGACAGCGGCGGCTCGTACGGGTCGTCCACGCCGGTGAAGCCCTTGATCTCGCCCGCGAGGGCGCGAGCGTAGAGGCCCTTGGCGTCGCGCCGTTGCAGCACGTCGATGGGGCACTCGCAGTAGACCTCGCAGAAGCGCCCTATCGCGCGACGCTGCTCGTCGCGGATCTCCCGGTACGGACTGATCGCAGCCGTGATGGCGCAAGCGCCCGACCGGGCCAGCAGCTTGGCGACGAAGCCGATGCGGCGGATGTTGGTGTCCCGGTCCTCGCGCGAGAAGCCCAGGCCCTTGGAGAGGTTCGTGCGGACCACGTCGCCATCGAGCGACTCGACGTGCACGCCCCGCTGCGAGAGCTCTGACGCCAGCATCGACGCGAGCG
>DATJYG010000007.1:0-6880 GCA_035499695.1 Polyangiaceae bacterium | reverse complement strand
GAAGCAGCGGCGCGGCCTCGTGGGGGACGAGGGGGCGCCCGTCGATGCACGTGCCGTTGGAGCTGCCCAGATCGACGATCTCCAGCGTGGGGCCGACGAAGAGCCGGGCGTGCTCGCGCGAAAGCTGCGCGTCCCCGACGGCGACCTCGCAGTGCTCCGCGCGTCCGATGCGGAGCACCCCCTTCTCGGGGAGCGGATAGGTGGACACGCCTCGCTCCCCCATCACGAGGAGGGACAGGCGTGGACGGTCGTCGATGGCGACTGCGATCCGGCTCTCTGTCTCGCGATCCCCTTCGCGCATTCCCGTTCCAACTAACACGTGCGCAAGCGATCGCGAGCGTCCCATTTGAGGGCTGCTCAGACTGGGCCGCGCCGCTGCGCGAGCGAAAGCTCCGTGCGCAAGCTGCATGGTTCCTCGGAGGCGCCGTTCGCCCGGAAATTCCGCGTGTTCCGCGCAGGCTCCTGTCGGGCACGACCATTGCTGGAGGCGGCCAGCGCGCGGTTGGTCATTTGCTCAGCGGGAGCTCACGAGCAGGGCGAAGGCCGCCCCCAGCATGACCGCCGCGAATGCACGTCGGAGCACGCGGGCGTCGATTCGCTTGCCGAGCCGTGCCCCCACCAGGCTGCCTGCCGAGCCGACGACGCTCAGGCCCGCAGCGAGCCGCCATTCGACGGCCGCATGGGGGAAGTGGCCGGCGAGGCCGGCCAGCGTGTTCATCGCGACGACGAGCAGCGTCGTACCGACGGCGGAGCTCAAGGGCGTGCTCGTGAAGAGCACGAGCAGTGGGAGGACGGCGAAGCCGCCGCCGAGCCCCACCATCCCCGTCAGCCCGCCGAGCGGCAGACCTGCCGCCGCCACGGTGAGCACGCACCGCTTCGAGCTGCGCGCGCAATCCGCGGACGGGGGACGCGGGGACCAAAGCATCGCGACTGCCGCGCCCACCATCGTCGTCGCGAAGATGGCGAGCAGGGCTCTCGCCGGCAGCCACGTGGACACGCGGCCACCGACGAAGGCGCCGATCATCGACGAGACACTGAAGGCTGCACCGGCCTTCCACATCACGGCGCGCGCCCGCGAATAGGGCACGAGAGCGACGGCGCTCATCGCAGCGACGACGACGAGCGAAGTCGCGATGGCGCTGCCGATGGGGAGGCCCGCCACGTGGACCAGGAGCAGAACCGTGAGGATCGACGTCCCCGCGCCGAGCAGCCCAGCTGCGATTCCGATGCACGCGCTCAGGGCAACGATGAGGCAGATCGTCATCGAGCGACTCCGACGTAGCTCAATCCGGGGTGGGGGAACAACGCATGCTGCATCGACGTTGCCCGCGCCAAACGGAGTCAATCGAAATGGCAAAACACGAACACGCGACTGCTGAGTTGTTCGACCACGTGTGGCAGCGCGGCACGTATTCCGGATTCAGTCACAACACGCGCGGGGAGAGCTCTACACCGTTCCTCGAAGCGTTCTTGGAGCAGGTCAAGGCGCTTGCGGTGAAGGCGCCGAGAGTCGTCGAGCTGGGCGCGGGCTCTTGTGACCACGCCATTCGCTGCGCGCGAGAGGGCTTCTCCACCACCGCGGTCGAGTTCAGCAGCGTCGCCGTGGCCGAGGCGCGAGAGCGCGTTCGACACGACGCGAAGCTCCAGCTCGAGGTCGTCCAGGCCGACCTATGTGCCTTCACCGCAGGGCTCGCGCCGGATCACCTGGCTGGGGTCTACGCCAACTCCGTATTCCACTTCCTGACGGCCGAGGAGCGACGGAGGCAGTACCGGATCCTCCGGGGCGCCCTCGTGAAGGGCGGCGTGCTCGGGATCTCGTTCAAGGGGCACGGCGATGCGCTCGAGCGGCGCGGCAAGGTCGTCGAGAGGTCGGCCGCTGGTGCCTTGGTCGAGGGCGAAGACGGGATCCGTCGGCTCTTCGTCTCCGACGTCGACCAGCTCGCCGCCGAAATGCGCTGCGAGGGGTACACCATCAGCCGGGCCATCCACTGGTCGGTGCCCGGCTACAACATCGCGAGCGAGAGCGGCGTGTTCGCGGGCCTTCTCGCGACCCGCTAGAGGCACGAGGAGGGGTCGTCGGCTCGATTGACCCACACGCCGTCGTCGCACTGGAGCGTCGACGTGCACGTGTTCTGTGGCACCACCGATCCCGTGTCGGTTACGCATCCGCCGCCGGCCACCACACCGGTGATGCAGTCGGACTGGTCGTCGGTCCGCGAGACCCACGCGCCCGCGTCGCATTGCAGGGTTTCCGTGCAGGTGTTCGGCGCATAGGTCTGCCCGCCGAGCTGGCAGCTACCGTTCCCCGCGTCGTCGTTCGGGGGCGGTGGCGGAGGCGCGCCGGCGTCGACGGGCGGCGTCGTGCCTCCGGGGAGTACACCGTCGGCCATCGCCTGCTGCATCTCGGCGACGACGACGTGGCGCCCGGTTCCCGTGAATTCGACGTAGTCCAGGTCGAGGTCGAACGTCGCCGGGTTGTGCGGTCGCGTCGTGATGAGCGTGTCGTGCAGGCACCACTGCGCGCCTACGTTGCACCCCGAGCCGGTGGAGTTGACCGTGTAGTAGTGCGAAGCCGGGAAGTCGGCGTGCAGGCTCACGATGGACGAGTAGTTCGCCGATTCGCCCGCGACGGAGTCGTGCGCGTTGCAGAAGTAGACGCCCGCCATCTCGCCGACCAGCGTGTCGTCGAGCGCCCAGGAGCCGCCGTCGAGGTCGAAGTACACGATCTTCGACAGGACCTGAGCGCTGGCCTCCGTGAACAGCTCGTCGGCCACGAAGGCGCCGCTCGAGTGCGCGACGATGGCCACGAAGCCGATCGAGCCCACCATGCCGGCGAGCTGCGCGGCGAGTGACGAGTTGCCGATCTCGCGCGCCGAGTAGGAGGCGTCTTCGGGGCCGCGCACGGCATAGACGTGGCCTACACCGAGGGCGCCCATCTGCGCCGAGACGTATTGGAGCGACAGGGCTTCGGAGTCAGCGTCGGTCGCCGTGTAGCCGCCGTACACGACGAGGACGTTGGGCCCGCTGCCCACCGTGGTCCCGTGGATGCCGTTTCCGACGTTGGTCCAAGTGAAGCCACTCGAGGATGCGAGCTCGTTGCTCGCCGTGTCGTCGCCCGGGGACGATGACGAGGAGCCGCAACCCATCGAGAGGCACGCCGACGACGCGACGGCCAGCACGGACAGGAGCCTCGCCGCGGCTCCGTACGGATGGGGCATCACGAGGAGCCGCTGTAAGCCACATCCGTACCACCGCCGTCCGGCGCGACATCACGCTGCGGACGGCGATTCGGTTCCGCGCGGCCTCACCGTGGGATCGCGAGGTTCGCCCTAGGTCGTGCAGCCGCACTCGATCTATGCGCGCGCGAGCTGGATCACCCCTGGCCCGATTCGCGTTGCTCCCGGCGTGTCGGCTCCGCGCGCCGTCGCGAAGTCGCGACGACTCGCGCGCGGATCAATCGTCGTCGTCGCCGTAGTTGAACTTGTTGGCGCCGCCGCGCTCCTTGGTCTTCTTGCGCGGGCCGCCGCCGTCCTCGAACGTCCGCTTGCGCTTCTCGAAGTCCCTCTTCGGGGGAGGACCACCTCCGCCGGCGGGGCCGCCGCCGGCGAAAGGCGGAGGGCCTCCGAAGTTGGCCGGGCCGCCGAAGCCACCCTCCGGGCGCGCAGGTCGCTCTCCCTTGGGGTGAGCGAGGTTGACCACCAGCCTGCGGCTGCGCAGGTCGGCTCCCTGGAGCTTTTCCGACGCGGTCTTGGCCGCCTCGGAGCTGTTCAGGGTGACGAACCCGAAGCCGCGCTTGCGGCCATCGGCATCCATCGGAAGGTGCACACGCACGACGCTGTCGGGCGTGACGCCGTTCACGAGCGTCTGCACTTCTTCCTGGGTCGCGTCGTACGGAAGGTTACCCACGTAGAGCGTGCGATCCGGCGCCTGCGGCCCGCCGCCGGGGCCGCGCGGTCCACCAGGGCCTCCGCCCATGCGAGGACCACCACCAGGGCCGTCTCGTCGCGGGGGCTCCGCCTGGAACGGCCGGACCGAGATCGACTTGCCCCCCTGCAGGGAGCCGTCGAGCGCGTCGCGGGCGGCTTGAGCCTCCTGCGGTGTCGCGAGCGTCACGAAACCAAAGCCGCGCGGGCGGCCCGTCATCCGATCTTTGGGGAGGCTCACCGCGACGACCTTGCCGCCGGTTGCCTCGAAGAGCCCTTTCAACACGTCTTCCGAGATGCTGTCGGGCAGACCCGCCACGAACAGCTTCGATTCATCCGTCGCCATGCGAAAACTCACCAGCCTCCGTTCTCAAAGGATCTCGATTCAGACGTGCCGCAAAGTCGGCGCTTTCACGATATCTAGCACGTTTTAGGCGTCAACAGGCGCAGGCGCCGGGATGCTCACCGCGAAGGATGCGCCGGGGCTTGCCGCCTCGACCCACGCCCGGCCACCGTGGCTCTCGGCGATGTGCTTCACCAGCGCGAGGCCGATCCCACTGCCGCGGACGGGGGGTGCTCCCGAGCCGCCGGCGCGGGCGGTCGAGCCGCGCACGAACCGCTCGAAGATGCGCTCGCGGTCTTCGGCAGGGACGCCCGGACCGCGGTCGACGACGCGCACGACGACGCTGCCGCCCTCCCGGGTGACCCGCACCGTGACGACCTCCGAGCCGCGCGCGTACTTGAGCGCATTGTCGAGCAGGTTGATGACGGCGAGCTGAATGGCGCGCTCATCGATTCGCGCGGTCGGCAGCCCCGGCTCGAGCTCGGTCACCAGCTCGACCCCCTCGCGCTCGGCCCGGTAGCGGTACACGTTGACTGCCCGGGTGACCGCGTCGGCGATGCTGCCCTCGGCGAACTCGTAGGCCTGGCGCCCGCGCTCGACGCGCGCGAAGTCGAGCACGTTCTCGATGAGCGCCGAGAGGCGCTCGCTCTCGCCGACGATGATGTCGAGGTACTGCTGCCGCTTCTCTTCGTTGGCGACGCGCCCCGACTGCAGCATCTCGGCGAACATGCGCACGAGCGCGAGCGGCGTCTTCAGCTCGTGGCTGACGTTCGCCACGAACTCGCTCTTGAGGCTCGAGATGCGACGCTCGCGCTCTGCGGCGAGCAGGATGACGGCGACGCCGAGCACGATGACGCCGCACGAGAGCACGACCATGACGAGCTCGAGAGTCCGGCGGTTCTGTACGCGCGCCGTGAGCTCGTCGCTCGCGCTCGGCGAGACCTGCACGCGCCAGCCGTAGAGCGTCGTCGGGAAGCGGACGCCCACGGTGAACTCGCCGCTCCGCAGCGGCGGGCCGTAGACGATGCGGCCGTCCTCGTCGACCACGTTGACGCGCGCCGGCGTCGGCGACTCGGAGAAGAGCGCGGGCATCGCCTCCTTCACGATGCGACCGATGTCGTGCCACGCGACGATGAGGTAGCGGTGCGGCCGGTCGTCGGCGCTGCCAGGCGCAGGCGGGACCACCCGTTGCCAGTAGCTGAGGAGGTAGCTCTGTCCGCGGTACTCGTGGTGGAGGTGCCGGAGCTCGTCGGGAGCCTGCTTGGCCAGCTCCATGTCCGGGATCATCCGCTGCACCAGCAGCCGCCGGAACGACTCCTCGTCGGCGAAGGCGCCCCCCGCGCGCGAGGCGAAGGCGAGCACCGTGTGCGCCTCGTCGAGCACGAGGATGGCGCGCACCGTTGGCGTCTCGTGCTGCGCGACGGGGAGCCACCGCGTGGTCAGGTCGGTGAGCCGCTGCGGGTCGGCGATGGCGAAGACGCCGTTGTCTTGCTCGATGATCCTCTTGTCGAGGCGGTCGGCCTTCTCGTTGGCCAGGCCGAGGGTGGCCTCGAGCACCGACTGCTGCCCCAGGCGCTCCACCTGCAGCATCGTGCGGAAGGTGAAGTACGCCAGGATCCCGACCGCGGCGAGCACCGCAGGCAGGAGGACGAACCTCGCCAGTCTTTCGCGACGGCCTGCCACGCGGCGGAGCTTAGTCGAGCCTCAGGCGTCGGGCAGCTGACGGGCGCTGATCCGCTCCGGGTCGGTCACGATGCCGTGCGAGGAGATGTATTCGGCGAACTGCTCGGCGATGTAGCTGAGCGCGTTGCCCTCGGGCTCCGTGAAGGGCTGGCCGTCGACGGGGTTCATGATTTCGATGGCCCCGAGGAAGCGGCCGTGCTGGAGCACCGGGGCGACGATGAGGCTTCGGGCGCCGCCGAGGAGTGCGTAGCGCTCCAGGGCGGCGGCCTCCGACTGAGACGCGTCGGCAAGCACGAGGGCATTGCGGTGTCGCATCGCGGCCAGGAGGACCGCGTCGTTCTCGGGGTGACGGCGCAAGAGCAGCTTGTTCGCACCCGCACCGCGGACGCTCGTGACGAGGAACTCACGCTTGTCGATGTCGTAAAGGTGCACGATGCCGAACTGCGCCGGCAGCTTCTCCATGGCGAGGGCGAGGCAGAAGTCGCCGCCCTCGACGGCGTCGCGGACGAAGTGGAGGTCGTGCATCGCCTCGAACAGGTCCGCGATGAGGTCCTCGCTCCTCAGGCGACCACGCGGCGCGGCGCTGAGGTTGCCGGCCGAGGGCGGGCGGTTCGCAGGCATCGCCGGCGCGGCGGCGACGGGCGCCGGAGGAGGCGGGGCGACGGGGGGCGCAGCGATCACCGGAGCGGGAGCAGCCTGTGGAGCGAAGACCACCGGCGGCGGAAACGGGACGACGGGCGCGGCCGGCGCCACGACGGGCGCGGGCGGGGGCACCGGGGCCGGCGCTGCCGCCACGAGCGCAGGTGCGGCCACGGGCGCCGCGACGGGAACGACCGGCTGCACGGGCGCCCCCACAGGTGCGACCGCCTGCACCGGCGCCGCGACCGGAAAGACCGGATGCGCGGGAGCTGCGGGGGGCGCCACCGGGACG
>DATJYG010000006.1:0-10226 GCA_035499695.1 Polyangiaceae bacterium | reverse complement strand
CCATGCCGGCGACGGCGCGCGCCGACGGCCACTCGTGCAGCGCCAGCGCGCCGAGCAGCGCGCTCACCACCACGTTGAGGTAGCCGATCGGCGCGACCCTCGCGGCACGCTCCATCGCGTACGCCCTGGTCAGCGCGAGCTGCGCGAGCCCGCCCATCACCCCCGCGCCGAGCATCCATCCGACCGTCGCCGCCGCCGGCGGCGCGCCGCCGAGGTGCGGCAGCGCGAGCGCCGAAAGGACCGCGGCGGCGAACAGCGAGAAGTGCAGCGCCACGGCTTCCGGGCTCTCGTTTCCCATGCGGCGGAGCAGCGCGTACGCGAAGGTCGAGCTGAGCGCCGAGCCCACCGCCGCCAGGGCCCCCGACAGCGCGCCCGACCCGACGACGATCTCCGGCCGCACGATGAGCACGAGGCCCGCCATGCACACCGGCACGGCGATCCAGACGCGCCGCCCGGCGCGCTCGCGCAGCAGCACCGGGCCGAGCAGGGCCAGGAAGACGGGCGTCAGATTGAACAGCGTGACCGCGTCGCCGAGCGGCAGCGGCGTGCCGAGCGCATAGAAGGTGAACAGCATGGCGGAGGTGCCCGCGATGCTCCGGAGCCATGTCCCGCGCCGATCGTGCACGCGCGTCGCCGCGCCGCGCGCCCGCGCCACGCCGTACGCGACGATCGCGCCCACCAGGCATCGCACCGCCCCCGTCATCGCCCAGTGCGCGTGGGCGCTCGCCACGTGCGCGCAGAAGCTCATCCCGGCGAACGCCACGCGCTCGCGGCTGCCCACGAGTAGGCGACCATCGCGCGCGGTGCGGGTGAGGACATCGTCGCCCGCATAGCGCAGCGGAAGTCCAGCATGCTACGCGAAAAGCCGTCTGGCGAAAGGCCGCAGACGTCTACGAGCGCTCGCTCGCGCGCTTTCGAGCGTCCCTCGGCGACACCGGGCGCCTCGCGCGAAGCTCGCAGGCGGTCCGCCGCGCGCTGGCACGACGCTGAATCCGTAGGACCCCAGGCTTCTCGTCGCCGACGTCGCGCTGCTTACGCCGTCGTAAGCAAAAAATAGCTTCGCGGTCGCGGATCGAGAAGTCACGCTCCTCGAGCCATGAGCCGCCTTCCGTTGCCCTGGTTGGCTGCGATCGCCGTCGCCCTCCTCTCGATCGCAGCTTCGATGCGCATTCAGCCTGGCGTGTCTCCCGGGACCGTCGCAAGTGGAGAAGTTCGAGTCGAGCCAGGGGCCGTCGCCGCGCCACGTACCGACGCGCCCCCGGAGCCGGGCTGCGCGGAGGAGCTCTCCACCGTCGAGCGCGCCCTGGGGCGACCGGACGGAGAGCTGAGCGACGACGGCGTGCTCCAGGCCTGCACCGCCGCGCAGATCGCTTCCGCGCAGAGCCAGACGTGCGCGGCTCGCGTGCGCTCCGCGCTCGCGAGCGCCGGAACGTGTGCTCGCGCATTCGGTGCAGTCGCGACGTGCTCGGCGTCCAGCGCGTTCGCCTCGCCCGACTGGACGCGCGAGATGCTCCGCACCGCCAGCCAGCCCTGTCGGTTGCGCCTCGTTTCGTCCCTCCACCAGGCCCGCGTCGTCGACGCGCCGCTGATCGAGCAGGTCAGGAGCATGGCCGACGACGAGACGGTCCCCGGGCGCCGCGCGCGGCTCTGGCTGGCGCTGGGTTCGCTGGAACGCACGGCGCGCGAGGGTTCGTCGTCAGCGAGGCTCGCCGCCGCCACCCTCGACGTGCGCATCGCGCAACGACTGCACGCGGCGCGCGGCTACGAACGCATCTACATGCTGGAGGCCGCGGGCAACGCCGCTTGCTCTGGATGCACGGACGACGTCCGGGCTGCGATCGCGTCGAGCGATCCCACCGTGCGCCGCGCGGGAGTGGCGGCCATGCGCTTCCGCGACGACGCCGAGGCTCTCGCCGCGCTGTGCACGGCGCTGGAAGACGAGCCGATCGAACCCGTTCGTGAGCTGGCTGCCTGGTCGCTCCGGTGGAGCGCCTCGAGCGAGATCACGCGGGCGGCGTGCCTCGAGCGTGCTGCGACGAGCGATCTCGACGACAACGTGCGCACCACCGCCGCACAGTCGCTGTTCGCGCTGGCGAATCGCTCACCCGCGGCTGCCGCGGCGCTCGCACGCGTCACCGGCGAGGAGGACCCCCATGCCGTGGCGTGGTTGTCGGAGCTCCGCGCGGAGGACCTGCAGCCCTTCGACCCCCTGCATGCTCTCGAGGACGCGCCGTGAACCGGCGCGCTCCCCCCATCGTGCCCCTGGTCGCGTGCGGGCTGGTCGCCTGGATCACCGCAGCGTCCGACGTGCTCTCGACCCCGCCCAGCGCACCGCGCGGGGGGCAGAGCATGGCCGCGACCTCTCCTCTGGCCGCGAGAACTCGCGGGCGCACCGTCACCGTGCACGGGCAGGCCGTATCGGCCTCGGACTACTTCGCCAAGACGCCGCCCGACACGGTGGTCACGCTTCGTTCCGGTCAGAAGGCCACGCTCGGACACCTCGTCGACTCGTACGAGAAGCTCGATGCCGCGCTCCGTGCGCACGGCAGCTCCCTGGATCGGTTGCAGAAGAGTGGCTGGGTCGGCGGCGCCTCGCCGCACGGGATGCAGGAGGTCAGCAGCGCCGTCGCCGCCGCCGCGGCGCAGGTCGCGCAAGCGTCGGCAAACCCTCGCGGCCAGGTGACCTATCCGCAGGGAGACCCCAACCGCGCGCAGGCCGTCAAGCACGACATCGACCACTCCTTCTTCTCCATCTCGCCGTACAGCCACTTCCAGGTCGGCGCGGCCGATCCGGCGGCGGAAGACGGCACGACCTGCTCGGTCTCCTGGAACGCGGGGCTGAAGCTCTACAACACGCAGTTCGACGTCGTGAAGGTCGTCGGCACCGAGTCCACCAGCCGGTCGCAGTTCCTCGCGGCCACGCTCCAGATCTACGTCATGGGCAACAGCGAATTCGCCGGCAGCCTGAGCGCCGACGGCGACCCGCCCTTCGACAAGGCGATCTCCTCGAGCCAGCTGCCCGGGGGCGAGCCCTCGGTGGACATGGACATCGTGCCGAACACGCTGAAGGTGCACGCGGTCGCGGGCGGGTCGGCGTACTTCAAGCTCTTTCCCGTGGCCGACTCCGGCGCCGTGCAGTCGGGCGGCCGAGACGTGGGCTTCTACTGCAGCCTCGACGTCAAGCCGACCCTGCGGACCGAGGGGCACGTCCGCGCCGATGCCTACGTCGGTCCTTCGTTCCTGGGGATGCCGGCGCTCACCGTGTCGGCCCGCGGGTCGCTCGAGCCGCTGCTGCTCGACCTGCCCACCACCGCGCTCGTGGCGGTCCACGACACGCCGGTGCGTGTCGGCTTCGGTCTCAAGGCGGATCTGACGACCGAGCTGATGGCGGGCAAGCTCGCCTTCGACTGGGCGCTGGCGGACGTCTGCGAGGGCAGCAACTGCGTCATGGCAGACGGTCTCGGCATCCCGACGAGCGGCGAGCTCGCGTCCTGGGATCGACCGGCCACCGTGGTCCAAGGTCCGTACGTCAACGTGGACGCGGGGCTGGCCGGCGAAACGCTCTCGAGTCGGTGAAGGGAGGAAGAAACCTTGCGACGTCTACTCACCTCGTCCGCGGTCGTCTTCGTCGCTTCCCTCGTGGTGGCGGCCCACGCGCAGCAGCAGACGCATTCGAACGCTCCGCCGGCGCAGGGGCTCACGTCGACCGTGCGGGTCCGCCTGCCGCCCGCGTTTGCCGGCGTCATGGGCGAGACGGCGACCATCCAGGGACACACCGCGGCCAAGCGCGACCTGCTCGCGCAGCTCGACCCGAACGCGAAGGTGACCCTTCCGAACGGACGCGCGATGACGACCCAGCAGCTGCTGGACGGCGTCGGCCGCTCGGAGGACAAGGCGCGCGGGGCCGGCACGTCGCTACGCGCCATCCCCACGCGCCGCATGGCGATGGTGAACCCGGGTCCTCGCATCGCTCTCCAGAAGCAGAAGCTCGAGGCCGCGAAGGCGCGGCTCCTGGCGGCCAAGTCGTCGGGGTGGACTTCCGCGTTCGTCGAGCGTCCGTCCCCCGGACCGTCCCCGTCACCCAGCCAGCTCGTCACGCAGATGAGCCTCCCCCACCACCACGGCGGGGTCTACCACCGCCTGATGCCCGTGTGCGCGCAGTACCCCGGGCACACTCCGGACTGCATCCCCGACTTCTCCTCGATCTCGGCGCCGCCGTGGTCGCAGGACGTCGGCGACCCTTCCGTCGTGGGCGGGACCACGTCGTTCTCGCTATCGGGCTCCACGACACCCGACGGCGATCAGTCCACGTGCAGCCTGGAATGGGACAACGTCGGGCAGGTCTTCGGCACCAGCTGGGACATCCTCCGCGTCAGTGCGTCCGAGACCACACGCGCGAAGAGCGCCACCTTCACCGGATCGCTCGCCATCTACGTCGCGGGCGCGGCCATCGCGGTGCCCGACGACGGCGCCGGCGGCGACGACGGAACGTTGATGAACGAGACGTACTCCGTCAGCGCCGGCGGCAAGATCCCGCTCGTGGGCCCCATCTATCTCGAGCTCGCCCTGAGCGCGAGCGCCTCGATGCAGATCGCGCTCGTCGGAGAACGCCGCGTCGTCGTGGGCGATCCGTCGCCCGGCCCCTCGGCGCCCGTGAGCGGCGGGGGCTCGGGAAATTCCCACGCCGCCCCGCTCGGCAAGACCAGCCCCTCCACCATCACACCCGTCCTTCAGGGGAGCCACGGGCCGCACTGCCACGTCGGTGTGGAGCCGGGCGTGCAGTCCGACGTCCAGCTCACGACCGGCATCGGCTTCGGCATCGACGACCTGGTGGATCTCATGCACATCGAGGTGACGGGGGACATCAAGCCGATCACCGCGAGCATGCCGACGCACGTGACCCTGGATCTTCAGCGAGCCCCGCCGAGCGGGCAGGTGGCCTTCGACTCGCATCTCGACGCGAAGTTCATGCAGAGCCAGCTCTCGTTCGATTGGCAGATCTTCGACGTGTGCTGGACCAATCCACTCGGCACCATCTGTCTCCTGCACGACATCCTCCAGATCCCCACCAGCGGATCGGTCGTCATCGCGCAGGACGAGGGCTTCGACCCGCTGAGCATCGATCTCGCCGGGGGCGGACGCGCGATCCGTTGGAAGCCCAAGTCGGGCTGACTGCTTTACCGAGGAGCCCATGCACGCCAATCACTCGCCCGGGGAGCGCGTGGCTGGGGACGACACGCGACGGCGCGCGCCTTGCTGCCGTGCCGGTCGATGAGCAAAAGAGCCTGGCTCCCGCCCGCGATCCTGGCGCTCTGCGCCGCCTCCATGGTGGCGGCCTCGTGTCGACCCGAGGGGACTCAAACGCGCGTGGCCGGCGTGACGGAGCCGCAAGCGTCCGGCCCGCCTCCGGGCTCGGCGTCCGCTCTTCCCCATCCTGATCCGACCTTCCACGGCGTCATCGGCACGACGGCGAAAGACTCGAAACCCGACTTCCCCAAGATCGCCTATCCGCCGCCGGGCGCGCCCAACGTGCTGCTCATCATGACCGACGACGTCGGCTTCGGCGCCTCGAGCACGTTCGGCGGTCCGATCCAGACCCCCTCGTTCGACCGCGTCGCCAAGAGCGGCCTCCGCTACAACGCGTTCAACACGACCGCCCTCTGCTCGCCGACCCGGGCAGCGCTCATCACCGGGCGCAACCACCACTCGGTGGGCTTCGGCAACATCACCGAGTTCGCCACGGGCTTCCCCGGATACACGGGGCTGATGCCGAAGAGCGCCGCCACGATCGGGGCGATGTTGCAGATGAACGGCTACACGACGGTCTGGCTCGGCAAGGAGCACAACATCGCCGACTGGGAGACCAGTCGGGCGGGTCCCTTCGATCACTGGCCGACGCGGCAGGGCTTCGACTACTTCTACGGCTTCATCGGCGGCGACACGAACCAGTGGCACCCGGCGCTGTTCGAGAACGACCGTCCCGTCGAGCCGCCGTACGACGATCCGACCTACATCCTCGACCGCGACCTGGCAGACAGGGCGATCAACGTCATCACGATGCAGCACTCGGTCGACCCGAACCGGCCGTTCTTCGTCTACTACGTGTCGGGCTCGGCGCACGCGCCACACCACGCTCCCAAGGAGTGGATCGCCAGGTACAAGGGACAGTTCGATCAGGGCTGGGACAAGGTCCGCCAGGAGACGCTCGCGCGGCAGAAGGAGCTCGGCGTCGTCCCGCCGAACACGGAGCTGACGCCGCGTCCGAAGGAGATCCCGGCGTGGGACTCGCTCAGCGACGTGCAGAAGCGCGTCTTCGCGCGCATGATGGAGGTGTACGCCGGCGCGCTCTCGCACGCCGACTACCAGATCGGCCGCGTGCTCGACGCCGTCGCCCAGACCGGGCAGCTCGACAACACGCTCGTCATCTACATCATGGGCGACAACGGAGCGAGCGCCGAGGGCTCGCTGCAGGGGACGACCAACGAGGTCGCCACCGCCGCCAACGGCGCGACCGAGAGCATCGACTACCTCGCGTCGATGATGGACAAGCTGGGCAGCGACGAGACCTACAACCACTACCCCGTGGGGTGGGCGCACGCGATGGACACGCCGTTCCAGTGGACCAAGCAGGTGGCGTCGCACTTCGGCGGAACGCGCAACGCCACGGCCATCTCGTGGCCGAAGCGCATCAAGGACGCGGGGGGCCTGCGCAGTCAGTTCAGCCACATCATCGACGTCGTGCCCACGATCCTCGAAGCGACCGGCATCCCCGAGCCGACCGTGGTCGACGGCATCAAGCAGATGCCCATCCAGGGCGTCAGCATGATGTACACCTTCGACGACCCCAGGGCGCCGACGCGGCACAAGACGCAGTACTTCGAGATCGTCGCGAACCGCGCCATCTACGACGACGGCTGGATCGCTTGCACGACGCCGCTGCGTCTGCCGTGGGTGACCTTCGGCGCGGATCCCGATCCGATGGCCTTCAAGTGGGAGCTCTACCACGTCGACCAGGACTTCAGCGAAGCGCACGACCTGGCCGCGCAGGACCCGCAGAAGCTCAAGGAGCTGCAGGACCTCTTCATGCAGGAGGCGAAGCGCTACGACGTGCTGCCTCTCGACGCGAGCTTCGCCGATCGGGCGAATCCCGCGCTTCGTCCGAGTGTCACGCGGGGACGCTCGACCTTCGAGTACCACCAGGGCGAGATGCGGATCCCCGAGGCTTCGGCGCCGGACGTGAAGAACAGGTCGTGGTCGGCGACGGCACGCGTGGTCGTTCCCGATCATCCGGCGGACGGCGTGCTCGCGACGCTCGGAGGACGCTTCGGCGGCTGGGGGCTGCTCGTGCTCCATGAAAAGCCGGTCTTCGCGTACTCCTTCTCGAACCAGGACCGAGACAGGTTCCGCGTCACCGGCGCCGACAAGCTGAAGCCGGGACCGCACACCATCCGCGTCGACTTCGCGTACGACGGGGGCGGCGAGGGCAAGGGCGGGATGGCGACGCTGTTCGTCGACGACAAGCGCGTGGGGCAGGGCCGCATCGAACGCACCATTCCCACGCGCTTCTCGCTCGACGAGTCGTTCGACGTCGGCACCGACACCGGCACGCCGGTCATCGAGGACTACCGCCCGCCCTTCGCCTTCGGCGGCAAGCTGGAGTTGCTCACGATCGACCTGAAGTAGCCTGCAGGAGCCATGCGATGGATGACGGCCACCCTCGCCCTGCTCGCGTCACCCGCGTGCCATCCGCACGCAAACGCGGGCCAGAGCCAGAGCGAACCGGCGCCCGCACCCTCCGCGACGTCGGTTTCATCATCTGCCGTTCCGGCCCCGAGCGCCGCGCCATCCACTTCCACCTCGGCCCCGGCCCCCATCCCCACGGTCACCACCGACTGGTGCCTGCCCGGCCTCACCCCACTCGCCGAGGACGTCTGCTACGTCCTGCCCCCGCTCCCTGCCGACCGCCCGCGGCGCCTCGTCGTCTATCTGCACGGCATCGTCCCGCCGATCCCGGACAGCCAGCAGCAGAACAAGGTCGAGATGGTCGTCCTGCACGCGTGCATCCGTGCGGGAGTCGCGGCGCTCGTCCCGCGTGGCCGCCGCGGCTTCGGCCCCGCCGGCGCACGCGACTGGTGGGCGTGGCCCACGTCGGCGTCGGTCGCGCCGTCACTCGTCGCGCGCTGGGCCGAGGCGAAGCGCGCGCTCGAGGCCATCGCGGGCGCACCCTTCGATCGCACGTACCTCGCCGGCTCATCGAGCGGCGCGTACGCGCTCACGGCGCTCGCGGACCGCGGCGCCGTGCCGTCGCCCGAGTTCCCCGTCGACGGCTTCGCGGCCATCTCCGGCGGCGCGGTCGGTGCGGGCGCGGCGGATCGCTTCGCCCGCGGTTCACCCCGGCCGTTCTACGTCGGCTACGGCACCTACGACGACACGACGACCGCCGGCGTTCGCGCGCTCGTCGCCGCGCTCGAGGCGGCGCAATGGCCGGTGCGCGCCGCGCCGCACCCACTCGGTCACGGCACGAACGAGGTCTACCTCGACGAGGCCTTCGCGTTCTTCGACTCCGAGGGGGCCACCGGAGCGAGCCAGGGGTACACGAGGGAGCCGTCCCCCGTGCACCCCGGCGGAGCCGCGCCTATTGGCCCGAGATGAGAGCGCCGCGCGCGCGACGCAGCGCGTGCTCGGCCTCGACCAGCGACTCGAGAGTGTGCAGGACGGAGGTCTCGACGCCCAGCAGGGCCGCCGTCTTCGCCGCGAGCGCGCGCTCCTTCTCGGAGTACCCGTCCGCGCTCGAGATCACGATCGCGTCGTAGAGCATCCCCCGCATCGCGGCCTTGTTGTTTCCGAAGTTCTTGAGGAGCGCCGGCAGGTCCACCTTCTCGAGATCGGCGCCCATCACGTAGGCGACATCCTCGTCGGTGGCTCCCATGAGCCGTCCGATTCCGACCCACCTCTCCTTCTCCTTTTCGGACATGCCGTCCGCGGAGACGATCTTGCGCACCGCCAGGCCCCAGGCCTTCATCGCCTCGGGGCTCGCCTGGATCAGCGTGCCGAAGTGCCAGCTAGCAAAGAACTCGTTCTGTCCAGGTTTCATCGGTCTTCTCCCCGTCGGTTTCGGTTCTCGATTCAGCGCGGTCGCTCCACGGAGTTTCGGGAGCGCGCGCAAAGGTATCCGCAAACGCGCGGGCTTGTAAACGCACGGCGTTGCGAGCGTCGAGGGCGGTGCGTCACGCGCGCGGCGGCGCGTCGGCCAGCTCGAACTGATCGGCGAGGGGCGTGTCCATCATCCCGGCGCGCGGCCGGCACAGGCGCGGCGCCTCCCCCGCCCGGGACAGCGCGCATGCCAGGGTCGATGCCGCGTCGCGGAGCTCGTCGTCGGAGTACCGCCCGACGGTGAGCGCGAGCCGCACCACGCCCGGCCCGATGTGCGGGTGCGGGAACAGCACGACGCGCATGCCCGCCGCACGATAGATCCACGCCTCGAGCGCGATCGTCTCGGGCCGGCGCTCGTCGATGGTCGCGGCGTCGATTCCGGGCGCGCGAAGCGGCAAGTAGATCGCGTGGCCGCCGAGCGGCTCGAGCACCTCGATTCCCGCTGCCCGCAGGGCGTCGGCGAACAGGCGGAGCTGGCGCGCCCGGTCGGCGATGATCTCCGGATGCGCGAGGAGGTGGGCCATGCCCCGGCCCAGCGTCGCCACTGCCGCGGGAGGCTCGAGCTGGCTCCCCTCGAGGAACAGGTGCATCGCCGCGCGACGCTGCGTGCGCTCGTCGCGGACGCCGATGATGGCCCCGTACGGCGCGAGCAGCTCCTTCGTCCCGCTGACGACGAACGCGTCGCACGACGAGGTGTAGGCGCGGGCGGTCTCGAAGAGAGGGCCTCCGTGCGCGAGGCAGTCGGCGAGCAGCCGGCAGGCGTCGAGCACGATCGGTACCTCGCGGGCGCGGCAGGCGCGCGCGACCGCCTCCAGGTTGGAGAGCCGCATCGGGTGCCCGCCGAGGGCGTTGTTGCAGGACTCGAGAAAGACGGCGCTGACCGGAGCCGCCGTGCCCATTGCGTCGAGGCGGTGCTCGAGCCACGCGACGTCGAGATCGGCGCTGCCCGGAAGCGTCGGCGCCTGCTCGACGCGCGCGCCGATCCGTCCGAGCGCGTGATGTGAGGACATGAACAGCGGCGGCGCCACCACCGTGGGTGACGCCGGCAGCACGCCGCCACCGTGGTGGGGGTC
>DATJYG010000005.1:0-2538 GCA_035499695.1 Polyangiaceae bacterium | reverse complement strand
GGGTACGGGTCGTACGGCGGGCACGTCGTCGTGATGTACGCGTAGTCCTGCGCGTCGAGCGTCGCCTTGATGCACACGGCGGTGCAGCTCTGCCCCGGGTCGGGCCCTTCGACGACGTCGATCGACTGCTCCGGCAGCATGCACTTGAACTGCGAGTCGTACTCCTGCCCGTAGAGCAGGTGCACGTTCGTGTCGTCGCACGCCGCGAGCGCCGCCACGGCGGCGAGGATCGCCAGCCGCTTCACTGCGGCAGCACCACGCGCACGTGGAGCTCCTGCAGCTGCTCCGGCGACACTTCGTTGGGCGCGTCGGTCATCAGGTCGGTCCCCTTCTGCGTCTTGGGGAACGGGATGACGTCGCGCAGGCTCTCCGCCCCCGAGAGCAGCATCGCCAGCCGGTCCATCCCGATGGCGATCCCGCCGTGCGGCGGCGCGCCGAACTTCAGCGCCTCGAGGAGGAACCCGAACTTCGCGTTCGCCTCCTCGTCCGAGATGCCCAGCGCGCGGAACACCTTCGCCTGCACCGCGGGGTCGTGGAGGCGGATGCTGCCGCCGGCGATCTCGAAGCCGTTGAGCACCAGGTCGTAGCGCCAGCAGAGGACGCGCCCCGGATCCGTGTCGAGCATCGGCACGCACGCGTCGTGCGGGCGCGTGAAGGCGTGGTGGGCGGCGACCCACTTCTTCGAGTCGTCGTCGTACTCGAAGAGCGGCGGGTCCACGACCCAGAGGAACCTCCACTGGTCGCCGTGCCCCGTCTCCGGGACGAGCCCGAGCTTCTTGGCCAGGTGGGTGCGCAGGTTCGCGAGCACCGTCTGCACCACGCTCTCGCGGCCGAACTGGAAGAGCAGCAGGTCCCCGTCCTTCGCCCCGGTGCGCGCGTTGATCGCTGCCCGCAGCTCCGGCGTGATCGTCTTGGCGAGCGGCGACTGCGTCCAGTTCCCCTCGGCGTCGACGCGCGCGCGGGCCAGGCCCTTGGCGCCCATGCCCTTCACGAACTCCTCGAGCTTGTCGGTCTCGGTGCGCGAGAGCTTCGCCGCGTGCTCCGCGGGGACGCGCAGGGCCTTGACGATCTCGGCGGGCAGGTCGCGCCGGTACTCGCCGCTCGTGAACTTCTCGGCGATGGGCTTCCAGAAGGGGATGCCGCCGCCGCCGTGCTCGACGACGACGTCCGTGAGGTCGGTGTGCGGCATGTCGAAGCGCATGTCCGGCTTGTCGTTGCCGTACTTGCTCATCGACTCCTCGAAGGGCAGCTGCGGGAAGCGGCCGCTCGGGAAGAGCTTCATCAGGTCGACGCCGAGCACGTCCTTCCACACGCGGAAGATCATGCCCTCGATGGTGCGGAACACGTCGTCCTGGTTGACGAAGCTCATCTCGACGTCGATCTGCGTGAACTCGGGCTGCCGGTCGATGCGGAGCGCCTCGTCGCGGAAGCACTTCACGATCTGGAAGTACTTGTCGAATCCCGCGACCATGTAGAGCTGCTTGAAGAGCTGCGGGCTCTCGGCGAGCGCGTAGAACTTCCCCGGGTTGACGCGCGAGGGGACGAGGAAGTTGCGGGCGCCGCCCGGCGTGTACTTCACCATCATGGGCGTCTCGAGCTCGAGGAAGCCCTGCTCGTCGAAGTAGCGGCGCACGGTCTGCGCGATGCGGTGGCGGACGCGGAGCGTGCGCTGGAAGGGCGCGCGGCGAAGGTCGAGGTAGCGGTACTGCAGGCGCTTCTCCTCGCCGGTGTCGATCTCGTCGGCGACCTCGAACGGCGGCGTCTCGCTCTTGTTGAAGACGGTCATCTCGATGCCGTGCACCTCGATGTCGCCCGTCGGGAGCTTGGGGTTCTTGTTGGCGCCGCGGCTCTTGACGACGCCGCGGACGCCGACGACCCACTCGCTGCGGAGCGCGCGCGCGGTCTCGTACGCCTGCTTGGGGGTGTCGCCGTGGCCGGAGAGCTCGGGATCGAACACGATCTGCGTGATGCCTTCGCGGTCGCGCAGGTCGATGAAGACGCAGCCGCCGTGGTCGCGGTAGCTGGCGACCCAGCCGAAGAGGGTGACGATCTTGCCCTCACTGTCGGCGCGCAACTCGCCGCAGTGGTGCGTGCGCTTCAGTTCGTCGATGAATCGGGCCATGGGGGTCGGGAATGTAGCTTAGGGCGGCTGGGGTAGGTAACGTCCGCGGGCGTGAGGGCAACGCGGGCGCTTGGGGCCGCTGCTGGGTCGCTCGCCGCGGCGGCCCTGGGTCCGGCGTGCCTCGCGGCTGTCGCCGTGAGCAACGTGGCCGACGGGGCACACGACGCGGGGGTGGCGCGGTCGCTGGGGGTCGACGCGCAGCCGTGGCACTCACTGGATGCGGCTGCGGCGGGGGTGCTCGCTTGGCTGCCGGTGGGGACGCTGACGGCGCGGGCGGCCATGGGGGGCGCCCTGGTGCTCGCGGCGGCGGGGGCCGTCGTGTTCGTGCTGGCGCGGGCGCTCCTGGGGGCGTGCGCCGAGGCGCCGCGGCTCGGCGCGATGGTCGCGGTGATCGCGGCGTGGTGCGCGCTGCTCGG
>DATJYG010000004.1:0-17273 GCA_035499695.1 Polyangiaceae bacterium | reverse complement strand
GCGGGGCGCGGAAGATGACGGGAGACCCGGGTTTTGTCAAGGAGGGGTCAAGAGACCGGTGCGCGCGCTCACATTGGTGGCATCTGGTCGGATCCCGGTGGGTGAAGGGCGTCGAACGCTTCGGAAATCGAGCGGTAGCGGAACTGGACCGTCGTTCCCGCAGGCAAGCCGGTGAGCGTCGCCTTCTGCGCCACCGGGATCGGCGTGATGCATCCGACCGCGAGCGTCGCCACTCGAGCCTTGTCGCGCGTGTGTGCCTCGGGAGTCAGCGAAGGCGCGGAGCGCGTGCGGACTTGAGGAAGTGCTCGCGCGGGACGGCCTCGACTTCCTGTGCGAAGGCGATGAGCGAGAGATCGGGATACCCCGTCGCGACGCGCTCGAGCACGCGTTCGGCGACCTCGGTGCTCACCAGGGATTCGATGCGCACGTTGCCGGTGTCCCATATGCCACGGACCCTCGGACCGTGCAGACCGCCGCCACTCGCGAGTGCGATCGTGTATCCGCCCGCGCCGGCCTCCCGCAGATCCTCGATGATGCGATCCTGCAGCTCTGATGACGCGATAATCGTCACGAGCTTGACCTTGGCCGTCGCGATGCCTTCGGACATGGTTCAGCGCTCGTCGATCTCGTTCTTCAGGAACAGCGCGCCCTCGGTGACGATCTTCTGGCCCGCGTGCAGACCGCTGAGGACTCGCACGTTGCCCTCCACCTCCGACCCGACCTCGACCGGCTCGAGCCGGAACGTGTCGTCGGCGTCGACCAAGATGACCCGCGGCTTCTCGCTGTCGCTCAAGATGGCCTTCGAGGGCACGAGGATCACCCTCGCGCCGCCGGTCGCGGTCAGGTCGATCTTCGCGAACATCTCCGGCTTGAGGCGGCCGTCGGGGTTGGGAACGACGCAACGCAGCTTCACCGTGCGGCTGTTCGGCTCGACGACGTCGCCCAGGTGGGCGATGGTGCCCTGGAAGCCCTGATCGGGATACGCGGGCACGTGCACCCTGACTGCGGCGCCCGTCTGCACCAAGGCCAGATCCTGCTCGTACACGTCGGCGAGCACCCAGACCGTTTCGAGATTGCTGACCGTGAGCAGGGGCGTCGTCGCGTCGGCGCGGACCTCCTGTCCGACCAGCACGTTGCGCTCGACCACCGTGCCGGCCACCTGCGCGAGAAGCGCCACGGCCGCCCCCGGGTCCGACGCGGGCACGTTGAGCGACGCCAGGCGCGCGCTGCTCTGCGTCGCCGCCGACTTCGCCTTGACGAGGTCGGACTCGGCCTGCACGACCTCCTTCTCGGCGACCGCGCCGTCCACCTGGAGCTTGTGCATGCGCTCGACGGTCCTCTGGGCGATGGACAGGTCCTGCAGGGCCTTCTGCGCCTCCGACTGCAGCTCGCCCACCTGCGGGGAGGTGAGTCGCACGAGAGGCTGCCCGATCTTCACCCTGTCGCCGGTCTTGACGAGCAAGGCCGTCGCGCGGCCGTCGACCGGCGTCGAGAGGCGCTGCGTGTGATCCTCGTCGAACGTCACGCGCCCCGGGAAGGTAACCGTACCTGCCGCGTCGCTCTCCTGCACGGTTTCGATCTTGAGGAACTGCAGGTGCGGGTTGCCCTTCTCGAGCTTGATCGAGTCGTGCGACTCCATGGCGGCCGCGTGCGACTCGGCGTGGCGCGCGCAACCCGCGAGGGCCAGGGGGATCGCCAGCCAGGGCAGATGGGAAAGGCGGCTCACTGCAGCTTCTCCCCGACGGCGTGCTTCACCTCGGCCAGCGCCTTGCGATAGTCGTCTTGCGATTCGAGGTATTGCATGCGCGTCTCGATGAACGTTCGCTGGGCTTCGAGCAGCTCGAGGAGGGAGATGGACCCGGCCTTGTACGAGGCCTCGGCGACCTTGAGGGCCCTTTCCGCTCGGTCGAGCATGCCACCGCCTTCGTAGACGTCCAGCACCGCTGCAGCCCGCTGGACCCGGCGCGCGGCCTCGGCGACGTCCTGCCGGATGCGCAGCTCGGCGCGCCTCACGTCGCTCTCGCTTCGTTTCGCGTCGAGGCGGGCCCGGGCGACTCCAGCCTGGTTGCGGTCGAACAGCGGCAGTGGAATCGCGAGCGTGATCGCGAGGGAATCGGGGTTGTCGCCCGAGACGGCGAACTCGCTGTGGGTGTACGTCAGCCCGATCGAGGGGTCGGGATAACCTTCCCGCCGCGCGGCCCCCAGCTCGGCCTCGGCGACTTCCTGGCTCTTCCGTGCGGCGAGCAGGTCGGGGCGCTCGCGCAGCGCCTGCGCGAGCAGCGGCTCGAGCAGCGGCAAGGTGCGCGGCGCGCCGGTGTCGCTGCCGACGGCGGTGCCCGGGAGGTCCGCGGGGGATGCGAATGCGAGCAGCGTCGCGAGCTTGCGGCGCGCGAGGTCGAGCTCCATCTGCGCGTCGATGACGGCATTCTGATACTTCAGCCCCTCGAGCTCGATCTTCGCACCCTCGGCCTCCGAGATCTCGCCGGCGCGGACGCGCGCCCGCGCGAGCCGCGACGTCTCGTCGTAGTGGGTCTTGATGCCGCTCACGGCCTGGTACTCGGCCTGCTCGCGCACCACGTCCGTGAACGCTGCGCGGACGGAGAGCACGATCTCGCGCAGCACGTCCTCGACCAGGAGGCGCTGCTGCTCGATGCCGAGATCGGCCGCATGCATGCGGGCGCCGCGCTTCGCCCAGACGTCGATCACCTCGCTCACGCCGATGCTCTGTACGAGCTGCGAGAACGGTCCGGGCTTGAGCCCCTCGTTCTGCGGGTTCCCCGTGCCGACCACCACGTTGCCGGCCGTGTACGACAGCACCGGGTTCGGATAGATCCCCGCCGCGACGCGCTCCACCTGCGCTTCCTCAATCGCGAACCGCGCTGAGATGACCTCGAGGTTGCGCCGCAGCGCGATGGCGATGGCCTGATCCTCGGTGAACGCTCCTTCCGCAGGTGCCTGCGCCGGCGCGGGTGCCGGCGTGGCCGCCGAGGCGGGCGGGGAAGGCACCTGGGCCGCAGCGACGCGCTCGGCCGCCGTCGAGGCGAGGAGCGCCGAGCCCAGGGCGACGAGCCGGAGCGCAGCACGCATCATCGCACCTCCCCGGGGGGCTTGGTCCGGTTGCGTCCGAACCAGCGGTCGAACAGCTCGTAGAGCGTGGGCAGGAGCAGCATCGTCAGCAGCGTCGACGAGATCAGCCCCCCGATGATGACGATCGCGAACGGGCGCTGCGTGTCCGAGCCAATCGCGTGCGACAGGGCCGCGGGCAGCAGGCCGAGCGACGCCAGCATCGCCGTCATCAGCACAGGGCGCATTCGCTGCGACACCGCGTCGAGGATGGCGTCCTGCGAGTCCGTGCCGAGCCGCTCGCGCGCCTGGCGGATGTAGGTGATGAGCAGCACGCCGTCCATCACGGCCACGCCGAAGAGCGTGATGAAGCCGACGGCGGCGGACACCGACAGCACCGTGTGCGTCACGTAGAGCGCGAAAACGCCTCCAACGGTCGCGAAGGGCACGTCGAGCAGCACCACGATGGCTGGCAGCACCGCGCGGAACGTCGTGAAGAGGAGCCCGAAGATCACGAGCACCGAGATCGGGACGATGACGGCCAGGCGCTTCATCGCGCGCCGCTGGTTCTCGAACTCGCCTCCCCACGTCATGTAGTACCCCTCGGGCAGGTGGACCTCCTTCTGGGTCCGGCTCTGCGCTTCCGCGACGAACGAGCCCATGTCGCGCCCCTCGATGTTCGTCTTGAGCGCCAGGAAGCGGCCCCCCTGCTCGCGGTTGATCTGGGTGCGCCCGAGGTCGGTGTGCACCTTCGAGAGGCTCGCCAGCGGCACGCGCGCGTCGCCTGCGGGGATGGGCAGGCGGCCGATGGTGTACGAGTCTCCCTCGGTCGGCGCCGGCAGCTTCACGCGGAGGCCTACCTTGCGCTCGCCCTCCCACATGAAGGTGGCGAGCTTGCCCCCGTACGAGCTCTCGAGCACGTCCTCCACGTCGCCCACCTGCAGCCCCAGGCGCGAGATCGCGTCGCGGTCGACGTCGGCGACGACGTGCTGCGCGCGACCCGCGCGGTAGACCTCGACGTCGCGCGACCCGCGCGTCGCGACGAGGATGCGCCGGACCTCCTCGAGCTTGGCCTGCATGAGCGAGAGATCCTCGCCGTAGATCTTGACGACCACCTGCCCGCGGATGCCGGAGATGGACTCCTCGACGCGGTCCTTGATCGGCTGGCTGAAGTTGTAGGCGACGCCGGGGCGCTTGTTGAGCTCCGTGCGCATGGCGTCGACGATCTGCTCCTTGGTACGCCCCGTCTTCCACTCGCTCGATGGCTTCATCATCACGAACGTCTCTGCCTGGTTGGGGGCTTCGTCGTCCGTGCCGTCCTCCGGGTGGCCTTGCTCGGTGAGCACGTCTCGGACCTCCGGGAACGTCAGCAGGGTGTGGCGCGTCTCGCGCAGCACCTCGGCCCCTCGCTCGAGCGACACGGGGCTAGGCATCGTCACCGTCACGTGGATGTCTCCCTCGTTCATCTCCGGGAGGAACTCGGTGCCCAGCTTCGGCATGAGGTAGACCGCGTAGGCGAGCACCGCGAGGCCGGCGATGCGCGTCGTGATGGGAAAGCGCAGAGCGACGCGCAGCGCGGACAGGTATCGCTTCTTCAGCCACACGAGAAACTCGGGCTCGACCTCCTTCACCTTGCGCTTGCGCAGGAGCACCGTCGTCAGCGCCGGCACGGCCGTCAGCGTGAACATGAGCGCCCCCAGGAGCGCGAACGCGTACGTGAGCGCGACCGGGCGGAAGATCCGGCCCTCGACGCGCTCGAGAGTGAAGATGGGCATCATCGCGGCCACGATGATCGACATCGAGAAGAGCGTCGGGCGGAGGACCTCCTTCGAGGCCCGGGCGATCACGCGAGGGACCTCCTCGGGCGGGGGGCGCTCCTCGGCCAGGTGCCGGTACGCGTTTTCGACGAGGATGACCGCCCCGTCGAGCAGGATGCCGAAGTCGATGGCCCCCATCGACAGGAGGTTGGCGGGCACCCCGACGTAGTAGAGGCCCACGAACGACGTGAGGAGCGCCAGGGGCATCGTGATCGCGACGGCGAGCGATCCGCTGAAGGCGCGCAGGAAAAGCCACAGCACCAGCGCGACGAGCGCCGCGCCCTCGAGCATGTTGTGCGAGACGGTCGTCAGCGTCGTGTCGACGAGACGCGTGCGGTCGTAGAAGGGGACGATCCGCATCCCCTTGGGCAGCACGTCCCGGTTGATGCGCTCGATCTCCTCGTGCACGCCGTCGAGGACGTCCTTCGGGTTCTCGCCGCGTCTCGCCAGGATCGTCCCCTCGATGGAGTCGGTCGCCTCGCCACGGGCCACCGCCCCGCGCCGCGGCGTGTAGCCTTCGACGACGCGCGCGACGTGGCTGACGAGGACGGGCGTGTCGTCGTGCATCGCGACCACGGTCTTCTCGACGTCCGCAGGCGAGCGCAGGTAGCCGCGCGCGCGCACCACGAACTCGCTCTCGCCGTAGGGGAGGTACCCGCCGGAGGTCGACGCGTTCGATCGCGCGATGGCGTCGACGAGGTCCTTCAGCGTGACGCCGTTCGCGCGCAGGCGGCCCGGGTCCGCCAGCACGTGGTACTCCTTCATGAAGCCGCCGAAGCTCACGACGTCGGCCACGCCGGCCACCCGCTTGAGGTGACGGGCGACCACCCACTCCTGCCACCCGCGCAGCTCGCTGGGCGTGTGGTGGTCGCTCTCGAGCGTGTACTGGTAGACCTGTCCCACGGGCGTGTCGTTCGGGCCTAGCGTCGGGACGACGCCGTCGGGCACCTCCGCGTCGGGGAGCCTCTCGGCGATCTGCTGGCGCGCGAAGTAGATGTCGACGCCGTCCTCGAAGGTGACGATCACCTGCGACAGACCGAACGAGGTGATCGACCGCTGCACCAGCACGTGCGGGGTCCCGACGAGCGCCCGCTCGACGGGGATGGTCACCTGACGCTCGACCTCTTCGGCGGCCTGCCCCGGGTCCAGGGTGATCACCATCACCTGGACGTTGGTCACGTCGGGGAACGCCTCGACCTTGAGCTTGGAGAACGTGTAGACCCCGAACGCGACGAAGCCCACGCAGAGCATCAGCACAGCGATGCGTCGCCGAACGGCGAACTCGATGAGGGCCTCGAGCATGTGACGGTGGCCTGCCGATCCGGTCGGCGGCCACAGGCCGTACCATGGCCCCATGACGCTCTTCCAGAGAATCCATGTGGAGCAGAGGGGTCCCCGGCTGAAGATCACGCTCGCTTACGCGAAGCGTCGCAACGCGATCGGCCCTCAGATGACGAACGAGCTGCTCTACGCGCTGGAGGAGGCGCGCCGGGACGACACGGTCCGCGTGGTCGTTATCACCGGTGAAGGCAGTGTATTTTCGGCCGGGGGCGACTTCGCGCAGATGCCGCTCGGGGGCGAATCGCTCCGTCCCCCGCCGGTGGGGGTGGAGGCTCTACCGCCGCAGGGAGACTACGCGGACCTTTTGATGACTTTGTTGCGGTACGACAAGCCCGTCATCGCCCGCGTGAACGGACACGCCCTGGGAACGGGGCTTGGACTGGTGGCGGCGTGCACGTTTTCGGTCGCCCTCGAGAGCGCCCAGCTCGGCACTCCGGAGATCAACGTCGGGCTGTTCCCCGTGATGGTCATGTCGCTGCTGGCGCGCGTCGTCCCGCGCAGGCGGCTGCTCGACATGATGCTTCTGGGCCACAAGATGGATGCGCGAGAAGCCGCGCGCCTGGGGCTCGTGGGCCAGGTGGCCGAGCCGGGTGAGCTCGACGAAACGGTCCGCGAGATCGAGGAGCAGCTCCTGCAGAAGAGCGCCTTCGCCGTGCGGCTGGGCCTGCGCGCCTTCGCCGCGCAGCAGGACATCGCTCTGGCCGAGGCGCTCCCCAAGATGCGCGAGTACTTCGCCCAGTGCCTCGCTTCGGAGGACGCGCGCGAGGGCTTGATGGCGTTCATGGAGAAGCGCGCGCCCTTGTGGGTGGGACGCTGACCTTTGCTCGCCGCAGACACCAAGGAAGACCTTCTCGCCGGCCGACGAGCCTTCGTTCTCACGGACACGCCTGCGCTCTGGCCGACCGGCCTTCGCTCCGGCCGAAGCCTCATTGCGGTCAGGACGGGCTTGCCAGAGCGCTGAACGCGTCGGCGATGCGCTTCATGGCAGCCTGCGCTCGGCCTAGGGTCGCGGAGACCGGCTCGCCCGGGGCGACCTCCTCCCGGACGTCGAAGTAGAACTTCGCCTTCGGCTCGGTCCCGCTCGGCCTGGCGATGACGCGGCTGCCCGAGGCCAGCTCGAAGGTGAGGACGTTGCTCCTGGGGAGGGTCAGCGGCGTGGTCGCGCCGGTCTTCAGGTCCTCGCGGACCCGGGTCTCGTAGTCCGAGACCGCCAGGACGTCGTCGCTGGCGATCCGCGCGGGAGGGGAGGCCCTCAGCCGCTCCATCATCTGGCGGATGGTGGCAAGGCCCGCCGCCCCCTTGTGCGTCACGTTCACCTGGGTGCTCGTGAAGACGCCCCACCGGCGGGCGATCGCCTCGAGCTCCTGCTGCAGCGAGCGTCCCCGGGCGCGGAGAACGGCGGTCACCTCGGCCGCGAGCACGGCCGCCGAGATGCCGTCCTTGTCGCGCACCGCGCTGCCGACGCAGTAGCCGAGCGCCTCCTCGTAGCCGAAGACGAACTCGAATCCCTCGCGCTCGAGCTCCATCGCCCGGTTGGCGATCCACTTGAAGCCCGTGAGCGTCTCCTCGTAGCGCACGCCGAGCGTCGCCGCGATGCGCCCGAGAAGCGGCGACGAGACGATCGACGCGATGACGGCCCGTGGACCGGCCGCGGCCTTCTCGGTCAGCAGGTAGTGCCCGAGGAGCACTCCCACCTGGTTCCCCGTGAGCTGCAGCCACCCCTCGCCCTCGGGCACGGCGACGGCGAGCCTGTCCGCGTCCGGATCGTTGGCGAGCACCAGGTGGGCCCCGGTCTTCTTGGCGAGGGCGAAGGAGAGGTCCATCGCCCCTTTCTCCTCGGGATTCGGGAAGGCGACCGTCGGGAACGCGCCATCGGGCTTCTGCTGCTCCGGCACGCTCGTCACGTTCGCGAAGCCCGCCTCGCTCATCGCCGCGCGCACGAGCGCGTCGCCGACGCCGTGCATCGGCGTGTAGACGATGCGGATGGAGCGATCGCCCTCCCCCGGGTGCACCGCCAGTGCGCGCACGGCGTCGAGATAGGCCCTCGCGGCGCTCGCCGGCGCGTCGCTCACCAGGCCCTTCGCCTGCATCTCCTCGAGGCTCGGCCGCGGCACGTCCTTGGCGGCCGGGGCGCGCTCGATCGCCGCCGCGATGCGCGCGTCCGTGGGCGGGACGATCTGCGCCGCGTTCTCCCAGTACACCTTGTAGCCGTTGTACTCGGGCGGGTTGTGGCTCGCGGTGACGACCACGCCCGCCGCCGCCCCGAGGCGCTTCACCGTGAACCCGACGAGCGGCGTCGGCACCGGCTCGCGGAAGAGGACCACGCGGATCCCGGCCGCCGCGAGGATCGCCGCCGTGTCCTCCGCCAGCTCGCGGCTCATTCGCCGCGCGTCACCCCCCACCACGACGCCCCGCTCGGCCCC
This sequence comes from Polyangiaceae bacterium, assembly GCA_035499695.1. Lineage (GTDB taxonomy): Bacteria > Myxococcota_A > Polyangia > Polyangiales > Polyangiaceae > Palsa-1150. Next base: position 8,629 of record DATJYG010000004.1, on the reverse strand, counting down.
CTTGGGAACGCTGGCCAGGAGCTCCTGCGCCACCCCCCACGTCGCGCGCGCGACGACCGCGCGGTTCATGCGGTTGGGGCCGGCGCCGATGACGCCGCGAAGCCCTGCCGTGCCAAACTCCAGCGTGGCCGCGAAACGGTCGGCCAGATCGGTCGCGTCCAGGTCCGGTCGCGCCAGCAGCGCCCGCAGCTCCTCGACCGTACGGGGATCGGGATCTTCGGCCATCCAGCGCTGGGCTTTGCGGAGTAGCTCTTCGCGATCCATGGCAGCGTTATAGTGGCGGCGGGCGATGTTCCGCTATGCCCTACGCCGCATCCTCTGGGCCATCCCCACGCTCCTGGCGACGAGCCTGGTGCTGTTCCTCGTCACGACGCTCGCGCCCGCCCCGCACGCGGTGACCGAGGATCCCATGGAAGACGAGGCCCTGCGTGGGCGCTTCCTCGATCTGCCGCGCTTCTTCAATTCCAATCCGCCCGACGTGAGGACGCGAACCGCGCAGGCGGTGGCCCTCGTGGCAAACGGCGACGCGCACAGCGAGGCGGGCGCGCGCGCCCTCGTCTGGCTCGGCGGGGCGGCCCTGCCCTGGGTGCTGCCGACGCTCGAGTCCTTGCCTCCGGACGCGCGCGGTCGCGTGGCCGTGGCGCTCGCGCCGCTGGCGGAGCGGCTGGAGCTCGTTCACGAAGGCGACCTCACGCAGCCCGACGTGGCGCTGCTCTTCTGGACCCACTTCTGGGAGGACCGCGCGCTCGACTTCACGCGTCCGGCCGTCGCCCGAGCCGTGGGCCGGCTCGTCGAGCACGGGAGCGATCTGCGCGAGAAGGACCTGCTCTCGCTCGACACGTTCGCGCTGCCGGAGGTCGTCGCGGCCATGGCCGCCGCGACCGACGGGCTCGCCCTCGAACGACTGACGCGCCTGGCTCATCACGCGACCCGCCGTGGCCCCGAGCTCGCGGCGGACGCGGCACCGGGCGACGTGCGCCGCGCAATCGCCGACTGGCGAGAGTGGTGGTTCGTGCACGACACCGACTTCATCGCGCTCGACGGCGCCGACCGGGTGCTCGCGATGTTCACCGAGACCCGGTACGGGAAGTGGCTGAAGCGCGCCGCGAGCGGCCAGCTCGGGGTCAGCGTGATCGACGGGGAGCCGATCGCCGAGAAGCTGCGGGACCGCGCGCCGATCACGGTGCTCGTATGCTCGGTGGCGATGCTCCTCAGCTGGCTGCTGGCGATCCCCATCGGCGCGCTGTCGGCGTGGCGGCGCGGCAAGTCGTTCGACACCGCGTCGGGAGCGGTGCTCTTCGTGATGTACGCGATGCCCACGTTCGCGGTGGCCGAGGTCCTGCGGCACATGACGCTCGGTACGTCGGCGAGCGGGGCGCGCGTCGCGCTGGCGGTGATCGCGCTGGCCGTCGGATCCTTCGCGACGCTCTCGCGCTGGCAGAGAGGCGCCATGCTCGAGGTGGTCGGGCGCGATTACGTGCGAACGGCGCGAGCCAAGGGAATGCCCGCCTGGCGCATCGCCGTGGTGCACGCGCTGCGCAATGCGCTGATGCCGACGGTAACGCTGGCAGGGTTGCACCTGCCCGTGCTGCTGGGCGGCGCCTTCGTCGTGGAAGAGGTGTTCGCCTTGCCGGGCATCGGCTTCGAGACGCTGCGTGCGATCGAGGCGCACGACGCCGCGTGGCTCATGGCGGTGGTCCTCGTGTCGGCGGTGGCCGTGACCTTCGGGCTCGTCGCGAGCGACGTCGCCTACGGCGTGCTCGATCCTCGCGTACGCGAGGTGCTCCGGCGGCGTGAGCGAGGGCCGCAGACGTGACGGACCATCGCTTCTCGCACGAGCCGAGCGTCGCGATCGATCTGTCGCGGCGCAAGGACGGGGGCCGCTCGGTGCGCGACTCGATGTACGAGGTGACGCGCGTCGCGGCGCCCTACGTCACGATGGCGCGCCTGTCGCTCCGGCGCCTCGTGCGCGACCGCGTGGCGAGGGCGGGAGCGCTCGTCCTCGCGTGCCTCGCGCTCGTCGCCGTGTTCGCCGACGTGCTCGCGAGCGATCTGCCCGTCGCCTGCAGCTGGCGAGGGACGACGTACGTGCTGCCCAACGTGACGCGACCCGCCGCGCTGGAGGGGCTCGACATCGATCGCATGCGCGCGCAGGAGGGGGCGGGCGACTGGCTCGTGCCGCCGCTCGTCGCGCACGGTCCTCTCGAGACGGCCGGCCCCGAGGAGCAGCTCCTGCCGCCGCTGACGCGAGGACACCCGGCCGGCACCGATACGCTCGGTCGCGACGTCTTCGCCCGCGTCGTGTACGGAGCGCGCACGGCGCTCACGCTGGGCCTCGGCGCGTCGTTCATCCTGGTGGCCATCGGCGTGCTGCTCGGGGCCATCGCGGGTTTCGCGGGCGGCGTGTTCGACTCGCTCGTGACGCGCGCGGTGGAGGCGCTCACGGCGATCCCCACGCTGGTCCTCGTGCTCGTCGTCGTCGCGACGGTCCCGCATCCGACGACGGCGACCCTCGTGTGGACCATCGCCCTCACGCGCTGGACCGAGCTCGCGCGCCTCGTCCGCGCGGAGGTCCTGACGACGCTCGGCACCGACTACGTGACGGCCGCCCGCGCGATCGGAGCCACGCCGGTGCGCATCCTTTGGCGACACGTGCTGCCGAACGCGATCGGACCGGCCATCGTCGCCGCCGCCTTCGGGGTCGCCTCTCTCGTGCAGATGGAGGCCGCCGTGGACTTCCTCCACGTGGGCATGCCCGACACGATGGCCTCCTGGGGCGAGGCCATGGGAGAAGCGCGCGGCCACGAGGGCGCGTGGTGGCTCGTCGTCTTCCCGGGGCTCGCGCTCCTGGCGACGCTGGTCGCGCTCAACCTGGTCGGAGACGGCGCGCGCGACGCGATCGATCCGCGCCAGGCGCCGGTCGGGGGAGGGGCCCCGACCGAGGGACCTGGTCAGTGAGTCGGCGGCACCTGGGGCGGCAGCGAGTCGTCCTGGGTGCACGAGAGCGCATCGAGCAGGAGGAACTCCCAGAGCGCCTCCTCGACGGGGTCCATCTGCGCGCCGGCGCACTCGGAGGGGAAGGTCGAGGCCGAGAGCGTCCCGGCCGACACGTGGAAGTCCGAGTACGCCACCTTCCCGCACGCGGCTGACCCCGCGTAGAAGGAGTACTCGTACACGTTGTCGAGCGCGCCGCCGTCGGCGCCCACCCCGCCGGAGACGGGGCCGGTCATCCAGCTCCTCGCGGGGGAGCTCACCGACAGAACGTCCTCGCGCGCGTTCGTGAGCGAGGCGATGAGCCCGAGCTGCGTCGAGGCGCCCACCTTCATCGCCCACTGCGCGAAGGCGTTGCCCTTGGGGAACCCGAGGTCGATGGCGATGTCGGTCGCCGCCACGGTCGTGAGCGCCTGCGTGTCCTCGACGCCGGTGCTGCTCCACGCGGAGGTGCCGGTCGTCGGCCAGATCACGTAGTCCTCGTAGTGCTCGAGCATCACGCGTCCCCCTTGCGCCGCGAAGGTCTGGATGTTGTCGATGGCCGCCTGTGGCTTGTCGGTGGGAGCGGCGCCCTGGCACGCGTCGATGACCATGTCGTACTGGTTGATGGTCGACTGCGCGTTCCAGAGCGACGTGGCGGGCTGGGTGGTCGTGCCGGGAGCCGTGGCGCCGTAGGCCGTGCTGCCCTGATAGAGGTGGATGCGCCCGTCCTGGGTGCTGTCGGTGAACTCGGCGGTGTCGACGCCCATGTCCTGCAGCGCGCACTCGACCGCATCGAGCCCCGTCGAGATCGCGATGTGCGGGACGTACCCTTCGCTCTTGTTCTTCGGCAGCCGCGTCAGCTCGCCGTCGACCGCGGTGTCCCCGCACGCGGTGACCGTCGGGATGCGCGCGTTCTCGCGCCGCCACTTGCCCACCTGCACGACGATGGGGACGTTGGCGCCCGCGGGCACTCCCTGGAGCTCGAAGGTGCCGTCCGGCTTCGACAGCGTGATCGCGACGGGCTTGCCCGAGGGAGGCGAGCCGCACAGATCGCACGAAGGACCCTGAGCGATCGTGCCGAGCGAGTCGCTCGGGACGTAGACGATGGCGTTGTAGATCGGGTGGGCCTTCGCCGGGTCCCAGACGGTACCGTGGATGCTCGTCGTGCATCCCGAGCCGTCGGTCGAGGCGTCGTGGCCCCCTGACGACGCGCCCCCCGAGGAGCCCCCGCTGCTGCCGCCCGACGTGCCGGACGAGGAGCCACTGCTGCCTCCCGAGGACCCTCCGCCGCTCCCGCCCCCGCTCGAGGACGACGCCCCACCGTCACCGTTGCCGGCGAGGCCGTTCGACGACGCTCCTCCACAGGCCTGCAGAGCGAGGGGGGAAACCGAGAGTGCAAAGAGAAGGCACAGGACACTGCCGCGGCGCATGACGACTCATACGCCGCGACCGGGTCCGACCTGCCCTACTGACGCCGGCGACGCTCCAGGAGGGCCGCACCGACGAGGAACAGGCCGAGCCAACCCGCGTCGGACGACGAGCTTCCCGTCGCGCCCACCGAGCAGCCCCCGCCACCGCCGTTGCCGCCGGTAGCGCCGTTGCCACCGTCGCCCCCGTCCTCGTCGCCGCCATCGACCGAGCCGCCGCTGCCGCTTCCGCTGCCACCGCCGCTGCCACCGCCGCTACTGCTGCCGGCGCCGCTGCTGCTCCCGCTGCCGCCGCCGCTGCTGCTACCCGCGCCGCTGCTGCTGCCGCTCCCGCTCCCGCTGCTGCTCCCGCTGCCCCCGCCGCTGCTGCTCCCGCTCCCGGTGCACGTGTGCGACGTCGTGCACATCGCGCCGTTCGGGCAATCGGAGCTCGACCCGCACTGCACGCAGCCGGCGCTGGGGAGGCACACCTTGCCGTTCGAGCTCCCCGAGCAGTCGCTGTTCGACGTGCACGCAACGCACGCGTTCCCCGTGCAGATGGGCAGCGGGTTGCTGCACTCGGAGTCGTTCACGCACTGCACGCACGCGTGAGTCGTGGTGTCGCAGGCACCCATCGAGCAATCGCTGTTCTGGACGCAGGCGACGCACTGCCCGTTGCCGACGTCGCACGCGTGGTGCGTGCCTCCGGCGCAATCGGAGTTCGACGTGCAGCCACGGCAGGTGTGCGACGTCGCGTCGCAGATGGGCGTCGAGCCCGAGCACTGCGAATCGCTGGTGCACTGGACGCACGCGCCGCTCGTCGAGCACACGGGCGTCGGCGAGCTGCAGTCGCCGTTCCCCGCGCACGCGCGGCACGTGTCCGACGACGAGTCGCAGATCGGCTTGTTCCCGGAGCACTGCGCGTTGCTGGTGCAGTCGACGCAGGTGCCGCTGGTCGTGTTGCACACCGGCGTCGGCGACACGCACGCCTTGTGATTCGTCGCGGAGCACTGTCCGCACGCCCCCGAGGGCTGGCACGCGCTTCCGCCGGCGTTGCCGGTGCAGTCGGTGTCCGACGAGCAGGCGACGCACGTGCCCGTCTTGCACACGGGCGTGTCCGGGTTGGTGCAGTCGGCGTTCGTGGTGCAGCCGCTCGACGAACCGGAGCCCTGCCACTCGCAGTCCAGAGCCGCGTTGTTGAAGAGGCCCTGCACGTAGTAGCTCGCGCCGTTGTACGTGACGGTCGGCACCGCGGCGCCCACCTCGGACGGCCACGCGCACGAGTCGCCGATCTCGCTGCAGCCGGCGCTGTAGTTGTCCCACGCGCCCGGTCGCATGAAGTCGGTCGAGGTGTCGGTCAGCGGCTCGAGGAAGATCTCGGCGTCGGTGGTCGCCTCGGCCAGCTCGTGGGAGTGCACCATGGCGACGTCCTGGTCCTGGCCATCGACGATGCAGTTGGTGGCGCATGCGCCCGTCGTCATGTCCGGATGCACGCCGTAGTAGATGTACTTGCCGGTCGAGTACTGGGTGCCGGCGTGATAGCCGCAGAAGTCGTTGCACGACGAGATGGTCGACCCGGCGAACGTCAGCGTGATCGACGTGACGCTCGGCGCGAAGTCGATCATGTAGATGGTGTTCGAGTAGCCGTTGGCGTCGAACTGCGGCGTGGGCAGCTTGCCGGCCTTGATCTGCGCGACGATCTCCGGGCCGATGGCCGAGTCGTCGATCGACGCGCCCTGGTTCGCGGCCGACGGCGTGATCTTGTAGAGGCCGTGGTAGGTGCCGTAACCGGCGAACGTCTGGTTCGAGCCGGCGTTACCGTCCCGCGCGGCCACGCCCGCGGTGCTGTACTGATCGAGGAGAGACAGGTAGTTCGCCTGCTGGCTGACGATCGCGGGCCACCACGTGCTGAGGTACGTCTCGATCGAGGACGCGACGGAGGAGGTGGGATCGTTCCAGCTCACCTGCACCACGTCCGGCTTCGCGATGATCGGGCCTCCGTAGTAGACGAGCGCAGAGCCGCAGCCGCCCGTCGGCGAGTACGAGGCGGTTGGCGCGTGGGCCGTCTGCGGAGCGAGCTTCGCGCGGGAGCGGGAAGGCGGCCGCAAGATGCCGGCGTGGAGCGCCGGTGCCGGAGCGGCGAGGGCGCCCTGGCCGCGAGCGAGGGGCTCGTTCGTCGAGGAGGGACTCGCGGTGCATGCCGCGACGAGCGCGGTGGCGGCAAGTGGCGAGAAGGACAGGAAGACGCGAGCGATGCTCCTCTGGGGGCTCTTCATCGGGAGAGCCTACGGGCGCTTGCGGGGGGACCTTCCTTTCCCCACCGGCGCTTTCTTGCGTGACGCAGTGCGGTCGAGCGCCGGGTAGTGCCTGAAGATACCGTCCTCGTTGAACGGAATCCGCCGGTCCGAGGCGAGATACGCCGCGATTCTCGGACGTTCAGCGACGCGCGCGCGGATCTCGCGGAGGCGCGGGGTGGTGCGGGAGATGCGCTTCATGGCGTTCGGGAAGGCGTAGGAGAGCCCCTCGACGAGCTGGAACGCCGAGAGATCGGCGTAGGAGAAGGCGGCGCCGAGGAGCCACGGGCCGCCGCCCGAGGCGACGGCGCCTTCCAGCCAGCCGAGGTACTTGGGGATGCGCGCGCGCGTGAACCCGGCGGCGCGCTTCACCGCCTCGCGCTTCTGATCCTCGTAGTAGAGGGCGACGTCGACGGGGTGATGCGTCTCGTGCGCCTCATCGACGGCGTCGGCGATGGTGAGCTGGATCTGCAGCGCCGCCACGCGGCTCGCCTCGTCGCGCGGCACGAGCCCGTGGCGCGGGGCCAGCCACGCGAGGACGTTCGCCGTCTGCGCGACGACCAGATCGCCGCTGCGGAGGAAGGGAGGCGCGAAGGGCGCGAGACGCAGGCCTCCTTCGGGCCGCAGGAGCTTCATCATCTCGCGCATGCCTCCTGGCGTGCGCGCGACGTCGACGTAGTCCGCGCCGGCTTCCTCGAGCGCGAGGCGAACGAACTCGCCGCGGCCCTGGATCCCGGACCAGTAGAAAAGTTCATAGGCAGTCATGGTCGCGTGAGCATGGATGAAGAGGGGGATGTGCGAAAGTGGCGGGACGAGTGGGCGATCGCGTGGCAGAGTCGACGCGAATGCGTGAGGACTCGTACAGCGGTCTCTTCGGCCGGGGTCCTGCGGCCGCACGGGCTCGCGCGCACCGTGAGCAGCTGAACTCCGGGGTCATCGACCTGCAGTCGCTGTACACGACGGAGCTGGAGAGGATGCAGGCGCTGGGTGGCGAGCCGCTCCTCGTGATGCCGATGCCGGAGGTGCCGCTGCTGCCTCCGGTGATGCGAGCGCAGCAGGCCACGGCGATGGACGCGTACGAGGTCGCGCTCACGAGGCGGATCCCGAGGCCCATCGGGTGGTACGCGGTGTTCGTCACGTGGCTCGCGACGGTGACGCTGGCGGCGGCGGCGACGACGCAGGTGCCGGCGCACGTGAGGACGAGGGTGCATCCGATGGTCGCGGCAGCGGCAGCGGCGACGCCTGCGACGGCGGCAGCGACAGCGCCCGCGATGGCGACAGCGGCAGCGCGCGCGACTACGACCGCGACTGCGACTGCGACTGCGACCGCGACCGCGCCCGCGATTCCGACCCCGACCGCGACCTCTTCGGTGCCGCTGTTCCTCGTGTCCGACCTTCCGCAGGCACAGACGAAGGCTGCTCCCCCTGCGCACGCGAAGTGGGTTGCTCGCACCAAGCGACGAGCCGCCGCTGCTCGCGTGCCGGCGCCACCCCCTGCACCGACGCCGACCCCGGCGCCGACGCCGGCCCCCGTCGCAGCCGCTCCGCCTCCTCCGCCTGCCGCGACGACGGCTGCACCCGTCGCCGCTACGCCGCTCTCCAACGGCGGCACGCTCGAGGACCTGATTCGCCGCGAGGTCGCCGCCGAACAGAAGAAGATCCGAGCCGCAAAAGCGCAGTGACGACCTATTCGCGCTCGCCACCCAGATCGAAGGTGCCGCGCAGCCCCAGTGTGAACCACTGGTGAGAGGACTGGCTCGAGATGTCCGACGAAGCGGCCGTGGAAGAGCCAGGGACGGTCACGGACGCCGACTCTGACGTGAAGCTCCCCGACGTGAGCTCGAAGTACGGCCCGATGCCGACCGAGTCGCCGACGTGGTAGTCGAAGCCGAGAGACAGGTCCGCGAAGTTCCAGCCGTCGAGCGTCTGCGTGGCCGTTCCAGTCTGGCCCTCGGA
>DATJYG010000003.1:0-9453 GCA_035499695.1 Polyangiaceae bacterium | reverse complement strand
TGACGCTGCGCGCCGGCGTCGACCTCTCGCGGCACCCGACCCTCGGCAAGCAGCCCGCGGTGCTGCGCACGACGGACGTGGCCGTCCTCCACGCCGGGCTGCTCGAGCACGTCCTCGGCATCTCGCCCGCGGCGCAAGCCGCCAAGACGAACCTCTGGTACCCGCAGAACGCCGCGTCCGCTCTGGCAGAGCTGCGCGCTGGAAAGGGCGACGTACTCTTCTTGATGAATGCGACGCCCGTCGCGCAGGTCCGGTCCGTCGCCGAAGCCGGCGAAGTCATGCCGCAGAAGAGCACCTTCTTCCATCCGAAGGTGCCGACGGGCCTCGCGATCCACACCCTCGATCCCGTGAGAAGCATCGGAGTCTATGGCGAGCCGTGAAACCGTGCTTATGGTGGCATGAATAGTGACCAGCACTCAGCAGTGCTAGAGGTGACCCGACATGTCTGAGAAGAAGCAACAGCCGGGGAAGCAGGAGGAAGAGGCCATCCAGTTCGGTGACGAGCTGCCCGTCCTGCCGATCCGCAACGCGGTTCTGTTCCCGGGTGCCGTGGCGCCGTTCGACGTCGGCCGCGAGAAGTCGGTCGCGCTGGTGGAGGACGTGGACAACCTGTCCGCGCCCGTCATCGCGATCTTCGCCCAGCGCGACCCGTCGACGGACGATCCCGGCAAGGAGGACCTGCACCAGGTCGGCTGCGCGGCGCGCGTGCTCAAGGCGCTCAAGCACAGCTCGGGGAACTACTCCCTGATCCTCCAGGGCCTCACGCGCATCCGCCTCGACGAGATCCAGCAGGCGGCGCCGTACCTGAAGGCCAAGGTGGTCCGGCTCGACGAGCAGACCGCCGCCGACGACGAGGCCGAGGCGCTCAGCATGAGCCTGCGCGACATCGCCAAGCAGGTCATCCAGCTGATGCCGGAGCTCCCGCGCGAGGCCGGCTCGCTCATCGACTCGATCCAGGCGCCCGGCGCCCTGGCCGACCTCGTGGCGGCCAACCTGGACGCGCCAGTAGACGAGAAGGCGCAGCTCCTCGAGACGATCGACGTCAAGGACCGCATCCGCAAGGTGCTCAAGCTGCTCACGCGGCAGCTCGAGATCCTCAAGATGCGCGAGCGCATCAACTCCCAGATCAAGGAGGAGATGGGCAAGAACCAGCGCGAGTACGTCCTCCGGCAGCAGCTCAAGGCCATCAAGGAGGAGCTCGGCGAGGACGAGGGCGATCAGGGCGATCTCGACGGGCTCGAGGAGCGCATCGCCAAGGCGAACCTCCCGCAGGAGGCCGAGCAGGTCGCCAAGAAGCAGCTCAAGCGCCTGCGCAACATGCAGGTGGGCAGCGCCGAGTACACCGTGGTGCGCACGTACCTCGACTGGATCATGGATCTGCCGTGGCACCTGCAGACGCCCGACAACATGGACATCGGGTCGGTGCGCAAGGTGCTGGACGAGGACCACTACGGCCTCGAGAAGGTCAAGAAGCGCATCCTCGAGTACCTCGCCGTCCGCAAGCTCAAGAAGGACAAGAAGGGGCCGATCCTCTGCCTCATCGGGCCGCCCGGCGTCGGCAAGACGTCGCTCGGCAAGAGCATCGCGCGGGCGCTCGGGCGCAAGTTCGTGCGCATCTCGCTCGGCGGCGTGCACGACGAGGCGGCCATCCGCGGCCACCGGCGCACGTACGTCGGCGCGCTGCCCGGTCAGATCATCCAGGGGATGAAGAAGTCCGGGACGATCAACCCCGTCTTCATGATGGATGAAATCGACAAGATCGGGCACGACTTCCGCGGCGACCCGGCGGCGGCGCTCCTCGAGGTGCTCGACCCGGAGCAGAACAACACGTTCGCCGATCACTACCTCGAGATCCCGTACGACCTGTCGAACGTCATGTTCGTCGCGACGGCGAACGTGGCCGACCCGATCCCCGCGCCGCTGCGTGACCGCATGGAGATCCTCGAGATCCCCGGCTACACGCGCCGCGAGAAGCTCGCGATCGCCAAGCAGCACCTGATCCCCAAGCAGCTCGAAGAGCACGGGATCACCAAGGCGCAGCTCGACATCACCGACAAGGCGGTGGACCTCGTCATCGACCACTACACGCGCGAGGCGGGCGTCCGCACCCTCGAGCGGCAGATCGCCGGCATCATCCGCGGCGTCGCCGTGAAGATCGCCGAGGGCGACCAGACCCCGCGCAAGATCGACGACGAGGACCAGGTCCGCGAGTTCCTCGGCCCGCAGAAGTACACGAGCGAGGTCGCGGAGCGCACGGAGGAGGCCGGCGTCGCCACCGGGCTGGCGTGGACCAGCGTGGGCGGCGAGATCCTCTTCATCGAGGCGACGCGCATGTACGGGTCCGGCAAGCTCCAGCTCACCGGCCAGCTCGGCGACGTCATGAAGGAGTCGGCGCAAGCCGCGCTCAGCTACGTGCGAACGAACGCCGAGCGCTTCGGCATCGCCAAGGACTTCCTCGAGAAGAGCGACATCCACATCCACATCCCGGCGGGCGCGATGCCCAAGGACGGGCCGAGCGCCGGCGTCACGATGTTCACGGCGCTCGTCTCGATGCTCACGAGCATCCGCGTGCGGCACGACGTCGCGATGACCGGCGAGATCACCCTGAGGGGCCGCGTGCTCCCCATCGGCGGGCTCAAGGAGAAGGTCCTGGCGGCGCACCGCGCGGGCATCAAGCGCGTGCTCGTCCCCGAGCGGAACAAGGCGGACCTCGACGAGGTGCCTGCCGAGGTCAAGAACGACCTCGAGTTCGTCTTCGTCAGCAAGATGGAGCAGGTTCTCGAGGCCGCCCTCGAGGAGATGCCCAAGCCCAAGCCCGAGACCGTCACGCAGCCCTCGCCCACCAATTGACGGACACGCGCAGCTGAAGCTACTCAGCTGTACGTGAAGCCGGTCCGGATCGGTCTGCTGGGTTGCGGCACCGTCGGCGGAGGGGTGATCCAGCTCCTCCAGTCCAACGCGCACTACCTCGCTCAGACGGTGGGCGCCCCGCTCCAGGTCGCGCGCGTCCTCGTGCGCGACCCGGAGCGCGAGCGCGTGCCCGAGCTGGACAAGGCGCTGCTGACGACCGATCCGGAGGCGGTGCTCGCCGACGAGTCAATCGACGTGTTCGTCGAGGTCATGGGCGGCGTGGACCCCACGCGCCGCCACGTCGAGCGCGCCCTCGATTCGAAGCGCAGCGTCGTCACGGCCAACAAGATGCTCCTGGCCTTGCACGGGCCGGCGCTTCTCGACCGCGCCGTGGCCAACGGCGTGGACCTCGCGTTCGAGGGCTCGGTCGGCGGGGGCATCCCGGTCATCCGCACGCTCCGCGAGGCGCTGGCGAGCGACTGGGTCGTGCGGCTCGAGGGGATCGTCAACGGCACGTGCAACTACGTGCTCACGCGCATGCGCGCCGACGGGCTCGGGTTCGACGAGGCGGTGCGCGAGGCGCAGGCCAAGGGGTACGCCGAGGCCGATCCGAGCCTCGACGTGGACGGGCACGACGCGGCCCACAAGCTCGTCGTGCTCGCAATGCTCGCCTTCGGCGCGCGCGTGCCGGCCGAGCGCGTCCCCACCGAGGGCATCGGGGGCGTCGCGCCCATCGACCACCGCTTCGCCGAGCGGTTCGGGTTCACCATCAAGCACCTGGCCATCGGGCGCGACCACGAGGACACGGTGGAGCTGCGCGTCCACCCCGCGCTCGTGCGGCGCGACTCGCAGCTCGCCAACGTGAACGGCGTGCTCAACGCGATCGCGCTCGAGGGTCGCGCGCTCGGTCCGTGTCTGCTCTCCGGCCGGGGCGCCGGCGACATGCCGACCGCCGTCAGCGTCGTGGCCGACGTCCTCGACGTGGCGCGGGCGAGGCGCAGCGGCTTCGCCGGCACCGCGACGCGTTCGATCCAGATGCAGGAGCGTCCGCTGATGCCGCTCGACCAGGTGCGCGGTCGCTACTACCTGCGCTTCCAGGTGCACGACCGGCCGGGTGTGCTGGCGCGCCTCGCGGGGGCGCTGGGCGAGTCCCGCGTGTCCATCGAGCAGATGGTGCAGGAGGGCGGCGCGGGCTCCAGCGGCGTGCCGGTGGACATCGTCATGCTGACGCACGAAGCGCTCGAGCGCGACGTGCGGTCGGCCCTCGAGCGCATCGCGGCCAGCGGGGTGGCGGCGGCGGCCCCCCGGCTCATCCGTATCCAGGAGTGACAAACGCCGTATCGGGCCTACGCTGACCTCGGGGACATGGGGAAGCCCGCATACATCGCCTTCGCAATCGTCCTCGCGTCGCTCGTCGCGGCGTGCGGCGCGGAAGACCAGTCGTCCGGGCAGTCGCGCCAGCCCGGCACGTACCCCACGGCGACCATGCGTCCCGTCACCCCCCAGAGCGACATGGGTCCGACGCCGCAGAACATGCCCGGAGGCGGGCGCGGAAACGATCCCCCGCACTTCAAGGGCAAGCCGTAGCGGCTACGAGGCATCCGAGACCATCCCCGTACCTGTCCCAGGACACCCCCTGACTGTCCGGGACACCGGGTAGGCCGGCGCCTCCCCCTCCGTGGAAGGCGTGTACGAAACAGCCCTGATCATTGTCTTGCTAATGATCTCGGTGTTTTCGACCGGCGCTCTGGAGAGAGAGGGGGCAGCCGGGTCGTTGGGCATGGCTGGTGCTCTTGCGGCCAGCGTGAATGCGATCACGTTCGGGACGAAGCGGGCGTTTCACGGGCTCTTGCGGGTGACGCGCAAGCAGTTGGTGGAGATGGGGCTGACGGCGGCTCGCTTCGATTTGCTGTCGGTGCTCGTGAAGTGCAGGCATGGCGAGCTGTGCGCTCCTGGGGTGCGGCAGAGCACGATCAGGCGGATGCTCGGGGTCACGGCGCCAGTGGTGACGCGCATGGTGCGGGCGCTCGAGGGGCTCGGGATGGTGAAGCGGTGGCGGGAGCGAGAAGGGGATAGACGGCAGGTTCTCGTGGGGCTCACCGAGGCGGGAGAGAGGTGCATCCTGAAGGCGCGTGAGGTGATGCTGCCGGCAGTGAGCCGGATGGTGTACCGCGCCATCTGCTTCGGGAAGCATCGAAGCTCCGATGCGCGCTTCCGCCACATGGACACGCTGGAGAGCTACCTGAGCAGTCTCCGAGGACGCTTCAGGGATACCGCGACGCTCTATTACCCGTGGGGCCATCCGGACGACTAGAGATCGACCTGCTCCACCTCGGTGACCGCGTCCCCGAGGAAGCGGGTCGCGATCTCGCGGAAGGCGCGCGGTACGTCCGTCACGAGAAGCTTCACGTCGCCGGTGCCGCTGCGCGCCAGGCCGCGCGTCTCGAGGAACGTCCGGACGTCGGCAGCCGTCGCGCGTGCGCTGTCGACCACCGCCACCTGGGGGCCGATCCCCGCACGCACCTCGGCTTCGATGATCTCGCGCAGCAGCGGGTAGTGCGTGCAGCCGAGGACCACCACGTCCACCCCTGCGCTCGCGAGCGGCTCGACGTAGCGGCGCACGACGAGCCGCGGCACCTCGCCTTCGGTCCAGCCCTCCTCGGCGAGCGGTACGAGCATCGGCGCGGGCTGGCCCACCACCTCGGCTCGCGTGGAGAGCTGGGCCACGGCCCGCGGGTAGGCTCCCGACGCAATGGTCCCGGCCGTCGCGAGCACGCCGATCCGGCCCGAGCGCGTCGCCTCCACCGCGGCCCGCGCTCCGGGGTCGATGACGCCGAGCACCGGAAGGTCGAGATCCGCGCGCAGGCGGTCGGGCGCGACGGCGCTCACCGTGTTGCAAGCCACCACGAGCGCCTTGACGTCGCGCGCCATCAGGTGGCGCGCGCACGCGAGCGCGTACTTCACGACCGTGCCCGCGCCCTTCGTCCCGTACGGAACGCGCGCCGTGTCCCCCAGGTAGACGATGCGCTCGGCGGGGAGCGCCTCGCGCAGCGCCCGCACCACAGTGAGCCCGCCCAGGCCCGAGTCGAAGACCCCGAGCGGCGCGTCGGACGCGATCATGCCGCGGCGGCCCGCACGACGCCCTCGAGGACCGCCATGCGCACGGCGACCCCCGCCTCGACCTGGTCGAGGATGACGCTGCGCGGTCCGTCCGCGAGCAGCGGGTCGATCTCGACGCCGCGGTTGATCGGGCCTGGGTGCATGACGATGGCGTCCGGCTTGGCGCGGGCGAGGACGCGCGCGTTGAGCCCGAACGTCCGCGCGTACTCGCGCGTGCTCGCGATCATGGCGCCGCCCAGCCGCTCGTTCTGGATGCGCAGCATCATGACGACGTCGGCCCCGTCGACCGCGTCCTCGATGCGCGGGACGGCGCGAACCGTGGGCCCCAGCACCTCCGTCTCGCGCGGCATGAGCGTCCGGGGGCCGCAGAGACGGACCTCGGCCCCGAGGGCCCCGAGGAGCAGCGCGTTGGAGCGCGCGACGCGCGAGTGCAGGATGTCGCCGCAGATGGTGACGATCAGGCCCTCGACGCGCTTCTTCGCGCGGCGGATGGTGAACGCGTCGAGCAGCGCCTGCGTGGGGTGCTCGTGCGAGCCGTCGCCCGCGTTGACGATGCAGGCGCGCGTGTGAGCCGCGACGAACGCCGGCGCGCCCGACGCCGCGTGCCGGAGGACGATCGCGTCGGCGCGAAGCGCCTCGAGGTTGCGCACCGTGTCGAGCAGCGTCTCTCCCTTGGTGACGCTCGAGGTCTGCGGGCTCACGTTGACGACGTCCGCCCCGAGGCGCTTGCCGGCGACCTCGAAGGACGTGCGCGTCCGCGTAGACGACTCGAAGAACAGGTTGACCACGGTCCGCCCGTGCAGGGCGCGCGCGTTCTTCACTTCCTCGCGGGGCATGGCGAAGAAACGCTCGGCCGAATCGAGCACGTGCCGGATGTCCGCGTCCGAGAGCTGCCCGATGCCCAGGAGGTGCCGGTGCCTCCACATGCCGGCAGCCAATCTACTAGTTCAGGTACCGCTTGTCCTTCGGAGGCGTGCGCTTCTTGAGCACTTCCTCGAGACCGCCCGAGACGACGCGCAGCGGGGGCGCTCCCGGGCGCGGGCGGCGCTTGGGCTTGTTGGGCTCCAGGACGTCGTCGACGCTGAGGCTGGCCGCCCGCCGGCGCAGGACCGCGAGCTTCAGGCGCAGCCAGGCCGAGCGGGCCAGCGAGGGGGACCCGCCGAAGACGAGCCCCACGACGATGCCGCCGAACGGCGCGACGACCCCCTCGGGGAGGGGCTCGGGGTAGAGCAGGCCCAGCACGCAGAACGCGATGGTGGTCCAGAGGAGCCACTTGCCGCGCACCGGCAGGACGAAGAACAGATTGACCGTGCGGCTCGCGTTGTCCATCGCCCAGGCGACGCCGATCGCGGCGATCGCCGCCCACGCGCCGAAGACGGCGGAGGGGTGGAAACGCGGCTGCATGCCCGGCGGCGTGATGGCAGCCACCAGCATCACCGTGAGGTTCCCGGCGATGACGCCGTAGGCCAGGAAGCGCGCGAAGCGCCAGCCGCCCCAGCGCTTCTCGAGGTCGGGCGAGAGGAAGTACAGGCCGAGCAGCGTGAAGAGCAGATGCCCGTAGTGCTCGGGGTCGGTGAGCAGGCCCGAGCTCAGGATGCGCCAGAGCTGCCAGTGGCGCAGCTTGTCGAAGTCGCAGTCGAGCCAGAGAAAGAGGGTCTCGCCGTGGGGCACCCACGTGATCAGGAGCGCATTGAGCAGCCCGAGCACGAGGACGGCGCCGAGCACGATTTTCAGCGCTCGACCCGGTTTGGGGAACGCCATCGCCATCGGCTGCGGCCGGTCCATTCGACGTTTACTCTAATGGTGCGTCGCCGCCCTCGCCACTGACGCCTGGGCCGTCGCTCGCCTCTGCCATTGCGGCGTCGGTCGCGTCCGAGGCATCGCTCGCGTCGGCCGTGCCGTCGACGCCCGTGGCGTCGGCGGTTTCGCCCCCATCACCGCCATCGCCCGCGCCGGCGCCGGCGTCGGTCCGCTCGAGTTCTCCACAGACGGCGATCTGCGGGACCCCCTGAAACTGGGTCGCGGTGCACGTCGTCGTCCACGTGGCCTGAGACTCGTAGCGCCGGACGACCGATGCGTCGTCGCCGGGGCACCCGGCGCTCAGCGGGGTGTATTCGCAGCCGCCGAGCGCCGCCGGGAACGACGCGCTGTCGTACGCGAAGATCCCGATGGTGTAGTAGGTGTTGCCGCCGTCGGGGGACGGCAGGTTCGTGAAAAGCGCGTCGCTGTAGCAATCGAACACGCCGGACGTGACGAAGGGTGTGCCGCCGTCGGTCACCTGCGTCACCACCGCCGCATAGCGGTACACCTGCCCGGGCCCCGGCCCGCACCCGATGCCCGCGATGAGATTCTGCGAATCGATCTGGATGCCCGTGGGAGGCGTGTAGATGCTCGTCGACGCCGTGTTCGGGCACCCCGCGAGGGCCAGCGCCGCGGCGACGCAAATGGCGCCTGCGCCGAGCGATCCCAGTGCAAGGGCGGCCCTCCGGCGATTCACGCCGCGACGTTTAGCACGATGCCCAGGGGGGGAGGGACCCCGCGAAGTGCTGCACTACTGGCATAGCGACTTGATCTGCGCCGAGCAGTCGCCGAAGGTCTGCACGCCGTACTCCGTCGGCACCGTGCAGCTGCCCTGCCAGCAGAGGTTCTGCCCCTCGTAGCCGTTGATGTCGAACGTGTACGTGGTGGCGTCGGCCAGGCCGTCGAAGTCGATCTCGTCGTTGCAGACGCCCGTCCCGTTCTGATCGAGCTCTCTCAGGTGCACCGACCAGCTGGTGACCGTCCCGCAGCCGGCCGGGAAGAGCTGCGTCTCGACGAAGCTGATCTCGGTGTCCGGCGGGGGCGGGTTGTCGTGCTGGACGATGCACCCGCTCGCTCCCGCCGTCACGACGGCGAGGGTGGCTGCGGCAAGGAGTCCCGGTAGGCCAAGGCGATGCGACATGTTGACCCTCTAACAAGGTGCGCAGCGCGCACCCGGGCGCAAGGTTGCACGTGCAGTGCCTAGTGCCCGCGCCCGGTGACCCGCTCCACGGTCCGTGTGGTCATCGTACCTTCCGCCACCTCGTGGTCCGCGAGCAGCGCCTTGTGCAGGTCGATGTTCGTGCGGATCCCGGCCACGATGAACTCGTCGAGCGCCCGCCGCATCCTGACGATGGCCTCGGGCCGCGTGGGGGCGTGCACGATGAGCTTGGCGAGAAGTGAATCGTAGTCCGCGGGCACCCGCCAACCGCCGTACACACCCGAATCGACACGGACGCCCGCCCCGCCCGGGGGGTGCCACTCGGTGATGAGCCCCGGCCAGGGGGCGAACGTCTTCGGGTCCTCCGCGTTGATGCGGCACTCGATGGCGTGCCCGCGGAAGCTCCAGGGGCGCGTGTCGGGCAGCTCCATCTTCTCGCCCGCGGCGGCGCGGATCTGGAGCGCCACCAGGTCCAGCCCCGTGACCATCTCGGTCACCGGGTGCTCGACCTGCACGCGCGTGTT
>DATJYG010000002.1:0-5080 GCA_035499695.1 Polyangiaceae bacterium | reverse complement strand
CTTCCTCGCCGCCCTCGGCGCCGATGACGTCCACGCTCGCGTCGCAGTCCCCGCCGCCCGAGCAATGGCCCTTGGAAAAACCGCTCAGACCCTCGATCTGGGCGCATGCCGCGACGACTGCCCCCGACAGGAGCAGGGCGGCGAAGGCGACGAGACCCCGCACGCCGTAAAGGATACGTGGTCGGGCTCAGCCCTACCAGCACGAGGCGGATTCCGCCCGTGGCGCAAGGGTAGTAGACGGAGGGCCGTGACCGTTCGCCGCCTCCTGCGCGTGGCGCCAGACCCCCTGTCGATAGCCCGGTCACTCGCCGGGGCGCCGGGGCTCGCCCTGCTCGTGAGTCGCCCCCAAGGAGCGTCCACCTCGGCGGACGCCCGCTGGAGCTTCGTCGCGGCGTGGCCGGTGCAGACCAGCGTCGACCTCGTGCCTCCTTCGGACGACGCGGGCGATCCCGCGCCCCGCTGGATCGGCTGGGTGCCGTACGACGCCCTGCGCTCCGCCGAGAGGCCCGGCTGGACGCGTGATCCCGACGAGCGCGCGGCGCCGGCGCTCGTGCTTCCGGCGTGGCGCCGGTACGCCGCCGTGGTGCGTGTGGACCACTTCACCGGCGAGGTGCTCGTGGTGGGGGACGACGAGCCGGCCGTCGCGTCGCTCGCGCGCGCCGTGCTCCGCGGCGCCGGGCGCCACGCGGCGGCGTCTGCCGGTCGCCCGCAGCTGCGCGTCCTGCCCCCCGACGAGCCCGAGCAGCGCCACGCCGACCGCGTGCGCGACGTGCTCCGGCTCATCGCCGCGGGCGACGTCTACGAGGTGAACCTCGCGCGGCGCATTCCGGTGAGCTTCCGCGGCGATGGGGTCGCGCTCTTCGCGTCGCTCCTCGAGGCGGCGCCAGCCCCGTGGTCCTTCTTTCAAGACGTGGGCGAAACCCGCGTCGTCGCGACGAGTCCGGAGCTCGCCCTGTCCGTCCGCGGCGACGTGCTGCGCACGGGGCCCATCAAGGGCACGCGCCCGCGCGGCGCCCATGCCGACGAGGACGCGCGGCTCGCTCGCGAGCTGGATGACGACCCGAAGGAGCGCGCCGAGCTCACGATGGCCGTCGACGTGCACCGGAACGACCTGGGGCGCGTCGCCGTGCCCGGCAGCGTGCGGCTCGTGGCGGAGCCGCGCGTCGTCGCCGGCCGCACGGTGTGGAGCCGCGTCGCCGAGATCGTCGCCCGCCGCGCTCCGGGCGCCTCGCTCGCGGACGTCGCCCGCGCCGTGCTCCCGTGCGGCAGCGTGACGGGGGCGCCGAAGGTGCGCGCGATGGAGGTCATCGCGCGGCTCGAGCCCTGGCGGCGCGGGCTGTACACGGGCGCCTTCGGCTACGTCGGTCGCGACGGCAGGCTGGAGCTCGCGATGGCCATCCGCACGCTGCAGCTCCAGGGGGACGAGGGCGCCTACTTCACCGGAGGAGGCATCGTCGCCGACAGCGTGCCCGAGCGCGAGCTCGAGGAGACCCGCTGGAAGGCGGCGCAGCTCGCGCGCCTCGCCTAGCGTCTTCGTTTCGCGGCCTGCGGCCGACCGTGCTACCTGCTGCTCGCATGCCCCTGGCCGACCGAGTGCGCGACGCGATCACGAGCGCCCTGGAGTCCGCCGGTTTCAGCGAGCACGTCGAGCACGTCGCCTGGAGCATCGACCGGCCCAAGCGCGCCGAGCACGGCGACCTGGCGACCAACGCGGCGATGGCGCTCGCGAAGCGCGCAGGCAAGCCGCCGCGCGCAATCGCCGAGTCGCTCGTCGGCGCCCTCGCCAAGAGCGACGTCGTCGCGTCGGCCGACGTGGCGGGGCCCGGGTTCGTCAACCTGCGCCTGCACCCGTCGGTGTTCCACGACGAGCTCGCGGCCATCCTGCGCGCGGGCCGCAACTACGGCCGCGCCCCCGCGGCGACCGGCGAGCGCGTGAACGTCGAGTTCGTGAGCGCCAACCCCACCGGCCCGGTCACCGTCGCGAGCGGCCGCAACGCGATCCTCGGCGACTCGATCGCGCGCTTGCTCGAGGCGACCGGCTGCCGCGTCACGCGCGAGTACTACATCAACGACCGCGGCAACCAGGTGCGCATGCTCGCCGAGAGCGTCCGTGCCGCGCTCGAGAACCGCGAGCCGCCCGAAGAGGGCTACAAGGGCGCGTACGTCGCCGAGCTCGCGTCGCACATCCGCGAGACCGCGCCGGGCGCTCTCGCCGACGTGGAGACGCTCGGTCGCGTCGCCGTCACGGCGATGCTCCGCGGCATCCCCGGATCGCCCACGCTGCCGGGCATCCGCCCGTCGCTCGCCGACCTGCGCGTTCGCTTCGACGTGTGGTTCAGCGAGGAGTCGCTGCACCGCTGGGGCGCCGTCGACGCCGTGATGCGCCAGCTCGACGCGGCCGGCCTCCTCGAGCACAAGGAGGGCGCGCTCTTCTTCAAGGCGCCCGAGGGCGCCACCGAGGACAAGGACCGCGTCGTTCGCAAGAGCGACGGGACGTGGGCCTACTTCGCATCCGACATCGCCTACTTCGCCGACAAGCTGGGGCGCGGGTACGACCGACTCGTCTACGTGCTCGGCGCCGACCACCACGGCACGCTGCCGCGCCTCAAGAACGCGGTCGTCGCCCTCGGGCAGCCGGTGGATCGCTTCGAGCCGATCCTCTACCAGCTCGTCTTCATCACCAAGGACGGCGCGCCCGTGAAGAGCAGCAAGCGCGCGGGCAACGTCATCACCATCGACGAGGTGATGGACGAGATCGACGACGCCGCCGGTCGCAAGGGCGCCGGCGCCGACGCGCTGCGCTTCTTCTTCCTCTCGCGCACCGCCAACTCGAACGTCGAGTTCGACATCGAGCTCGCGAAGAAGAAGTCGCTCGACAACCCCGTCTTCTACGTCCAGTACGGGCACGCGCGTCTCTGCTCCATCCTGCGCAAGGCGAGCGCCATCGGGCTCGAGGCGCGCCGGCACCTCCCGGCGGCGGAGTGGGCGAAGCTCGTGCATCCGGACGAGCTGGCGATGGCGCACAAGCTGGCGGACTTCCCCGGCCTCGTCTCCGAGGCGGCGCGCCTGCGCGAGCCGCACCGCGTCGTCTTCTACGTGCAGGAGCTCGCGCGCGACTTCCAGAGCTACTTCACGCGCCTCAAGGGCGAGAGCGACCCGATCCTCCCGCCCGACGCGGTGCGTGCAGAAGCCGGCTGGGAGGCCCGCTGGGACTTCGGCAAGACGCGGGCGCGCCTCGCCTGGATCGAGGCCATCCGTGACGTCTACGCCGCTGCGCTCGAGCTGGTGGGCGTCACCGCCCCCGAGCGCATGGATCGTCCGCCCACCGAGGAGGGCGAGGTGACCGAAGACTGAAGACTGAAAGTTGCCCGTGGAGCCTCGCGCGCGGTACGGCAGTGTCACAAGCGCCATGAGCGATCCCGGCAGCATCCGCAACCTCGAGCAGCTCCAGGAAGACGACGACGAGCGCCGCATGCCGCGCGGCGTGACGATGGCGCTCGTGGCCCTCGGCGGCGCCTGCGTGGTGTTCGCGGGGCTGGCCCTCGGCGGACGCACGGCGCAGCCTCCGGCGCCGAAGGCGGACCCGCTCGGCGACCTCGTGTCGCAGCATTCACGCCTGGTGCCCGTGCCCACGTCGAGCGCCCGCCCGGCGACGGACCTCACGCCGCGCGACGTCACGTTCCCGCAGATGCTGAGCGACGACCAGCGCCCGCCCACGGCGCTCGCGGCGGTGGCGCCCGCTCCGCAGACGGCTCCCGGGCCCGCTCCGTCGCCCGTGACGCAACCGGTTCCGCCCCCGGCGCAACCGCCGCCGCCGACCGACCGTCTCCCCGTCGTCCCCCTTCCGGCCCAGGCCGTGCTCGAGGCGACCCCGGTCGTGACGCACCCGCGTGACGCGCTCACCAAGGCGGCGAGCGACGCGGCGCAGCTCGACACACCGCCGAGCAGCGTCGACGGGCCCGCGGCGCCGGCCGGGCACGAGGGCGGCTACCAGCTGCAGGTGAGCAGCTTCCGGACGCAGGGCGAGGCCCAGGGCTTCGCGGATCAGCTTCGCGCGCGCGGGCACAAGGCGTACGTGGTCGAGGCTCACGTTCCGGGCCGCGGCACATGGTTCCGCGTCCGCATCGGGCCGTTCCAGACCAAGAACGCCGTCTCGCAGTACCGGACGGGCTTCGAGGCGCGCGAGCACGTCGTGCCGTTCATCGTGACACCCGAGACGGGGCCATCGACCAAGAAGGACTGACGTCGTACGTTCCCGCACAAGCGATCGCGGCGTCAGGCCGTCCCGCTCGCTGCGCACGATGTTCGCACTTCCGCTGTGGGTTTACGCGCTGCTCCTGGCTGCGCTCGCGCCGTGGGCGGCGCGCGCCCTCCAGGCTGCGCTGGAGCAGCGCCGGCGCCGCCGGACGCTCGAGTTCCTGCGTGACGCAGGTCTCGACGCGGAGCGACGCGGTGAGCCTTGATCGGAACTGCCGAGGCCTTACGTCTAAGTGGTATGGAGAGTGCACCCTCGCGTGTTCATACGTGGCGTGCACCGACGTGTGCCCACGCGCGTCCGTCCGTGTCGCACCTTTCTTCGCTCAATCTTTGCCGTGGCCGCTCCGTGGCCCGTAAGTCTATAGAGCCGGCGCAGAGCAACGCGCTGGTGTGAGGAACTGATGGCACGTCTCTTCGGAATCATCGGCAACCGCCCCGACCTCGCGGCGCGCGTGCTCGCGTCCGAAGCCGAGGCGCTGAAAGCGCGCTCCAAGGGCGCGCCGCTCGGCTGGGGGCTCGCCTTCTATCAGGGCGGCGAGGTGCTGATGCGGCGCCGTCCGATCGACGAGCGGCCCGAGATCGACGTCGCGAAGCTCGCGGCGGACGTGCGGGCCGATCTGGTGTTGGGTCACGTGCGGCACGCGACGGTGGGCGCGCTGCGCACCGAGAACACGCACCCGTTCCGCTACAGGCAGTGGGTGTTCGCCCAGACCGGCACCGTGTCGGAGTTCGAACGCATCAAGGACCGCCTGGTGGCGAGCGTGCCCGACTTCCTGCGCAGCGGCATCCGCGGCGACACGGACGCCGAGGTGGTGTTCCACGT
>DATJYG010000001.1:0-3459 GCA_035499695.1 Polyangiaceae bacterium | reverse complement strand
GTCCTCGAGGGCCTCGGGGGCAAGACGCGCCTCATCGGCCCGAACTGCCCCGGCATCATCACGCCGGGCGGGTGCAAGATCGGCATCATGCCGGGCCACATCCACAAGGCCGGGCACATCGGCGTCGTCTCGCGCTCCGGCACGCTCACCTACGAGGCGGTGGGGCAGCTCACGGCGCTGGGCATCGGCCAGTCCACGTGCATCGGCATCGGCGGCGACCCCGTCGGCGGCATGGACTTCGTCGACGCGCTCGAGCTCTTCCAGGCCGACGCGGACACCCACGGCGTCATCCTCATCGGCGAGATCGGCGGCGGCGCCGAGGAGCGCGCCGCGCGGTTCATCAAGGAGAAGATGAACAAGCCCGTCGCCGCCTTCATCGCCGGCACCACGGCTCCGCCCGGCAAGCGCATGGGCCACGCCGGAGCCATCATCGCGGGCGGCAAGGGCACCGCTGCCGAGAAGATCCGAGCGCTCGAGGCCGCGGGGGCGCGCGTCGCTCCCACGCCGAGCGACATGGCGAGCACCCTCGCCGGGATGATGAAGCACTAGAAGTTGCAGCGCGGGCGGCTTTGCCGTAAAAGCCGCGCCGGTCCGGGGAAGTAACGCAGCACCGAGGCAACGAATTCATGGCGAACCAGCGCACTCTCTGCATCGTCAAGCCGGACGCCGTCGAGAAGCGACGAGCGGGGGCAATCTTTGCGCGCATCGAAGAGTCCGGCTTCCGGATCCTCGCGATGCGCATGCGGCACCTGACGCGGGCCGAGGCCGAGGGGTTCTACGAGGTGCACCGGCAGCGGCCGTTCTTCGGCGAGCTGGTGCAGTTCATGACCCGCTCGCCCGTCATCGTCGCCGTCCTCGAGAAGGACGAGGCGGTCACCGGCTGGCGCGACCTCATGGGCGCCACCGACCCGGCGAAGGCCGCGCCCAACACCATTCGCAAGCTGTTCGGCAGCAACGTCGGCGAAAACGCGACCCACGGGTCGGACTCGCTGGAGAACGCACAGCGCGAAATTGCTTACTTCTTCGCAGGATCGGAGGTCTCGCCGTCGGCTTGAGCGGCGCGCCCCCTCGAGGGGTGTTATTGCATCCAAGATGGCGACGCGGGGGCGGCGCGTCTGCCCGGCCTTCGAGACATTCGGGCCGGGTTGAACTGGACGCGAGGATCCCGATGTCGTCGGAGAGCAACGGACGCAAGCCCGATTCGCAGGAGCCCGGCCGGCTGTCAGGCTTCGCCACGCGCTCGAGCGCGCGCGCGCCGTCGGCGTGGGGCGCCGTCAGGGACGCGCTGGCGTCGCTGCACAACCTGGACGCGCTGCTGCGCAGCGCGAACGTCCTGTACCGGACCATCCGCGACCTGCTTCCCGAGCTGCGCACGAGCGCCGGGGTGCTGCGCGAGATCTTCGAGCGGGCCCAGGCCTCGGGCGACGAGGTCCTCGTCGCCGTGGGCGACCAGGGGGCCTCGCGCATCCAGGACCTGGAGAAGCTGCTCGACGCGACGGCCATGGCCGAGCACGAGCGGGACGATCTCGCCAAGCGAGCGCGCGACCTGGCCGACGAGCTCGAGGCGGCCGCGGAGCTGCTCGACCTCATCGAGCGCGAGCCCGTGACGACCGACGTGAGCCTGCACCTCGTGGTGCGGGAGACCGCGCGCCTCGTCGGCGGCAACAAGGGCCGGGAAGTCGCGGCGCACATGGACATGACCGAGCCAGACGCCAACGTGCACGCCGATCCCCACGTGCTCGGGCTGCTGCTCACGCTCCTCGTGGGGCACGTCGCGACCGCGAGCGGGGCCGATGTCGTCATCCGTGCGCGTGTATGCACGGGCGGCGGGGGCCTCATCACGGTCGAGCCGGCGACGCCCGAGGATGCCGCGCTCGAGCGGACGACCCTCCGTGTGCTGCCCACGCTGCGCGCCACGATCAGGGCGTCGCGCCGGGTGGCCCAGCAGATCGGCACCACGCTCGAGGTCGAGCCCCGGCGTGCCGTGCTCCGCCTGCCGCCGCCGGGTTGACAGACCCCCGGGGCCCGTCCGACCTTGGGGTCCACGATGACCCTCGAGGAGACGCACCGCAAGCGTGTGGAGGAGGCGTTCGCAAACCGAAAGCTCCTCGCTGACCCCGATCACCGCTACGCCGTCGAGGGCACCATGGCCGCGCTCGACCGCGGCGAGCTCCGCGTGGCGACGCCCCCCGAGCAGGAGGACGGCGAGTGGACCACGCACGCGTGGGTCAAGGAGGCGGTGCTGCTCTACTTCGCGATCCGCAAGATGGAGCGGATCGATCTCGGGCCCTTCGAGTTCCACGACAAGATCCCCCTCAAGAAGAACGTCGACGCCGAGGTGCGCATCGTGCCGCCGGGCGCGGCGCGCTTCAGCGCGTACCTCGAGCCGGGGGCGGTGCTCATGCCGGGCTACGTGAACGTCGGGGCGCGCGTCGGGAGCGGCACGATGGTCGACACGTGGGCGACCGTCGGCTCGTGCGCGCAGATCGGGCGCGACTGCCACCTGGCCGGAGGCGTCGGCATCGGCGGCGTCCTCGAGCCGCCGAGCGCCCAGCCGGTCATCGTCGAGGACGGCTGCTTCGTCGGCTCGCGCGCCGTCATCGTCGAGGGCGTGCGCGTCGGGCGCGAGGCGGTCATCGGCGCGGGCGTGGTGCTCACGTCGTCGACCGCGATCCTGGACGTGAGCGGCCCGCAGGTGGTCGAGCACCGCGGGCGCGTGCCGCCGCGCAGCGTCGTCATCCCCGGCGTGCGGCCGAAGAAGTTCCCGGCGGGCGAGTACGCCGTTCCGTGCGCGCTCATCATCGGGCAGCGCACCCAGAGCACCGACAAGAAGGTGAGCCTCAACGCGGCGCTCCGCGATTTCTCGGTGCCGGTGTGACGCTCGACGAGACGCTGCTCTGGCTGTGCTCGATCGCGTCGCCCATCGGTGAGGAAAAGGCGCTCTGCGACGCCGTGCAGGAGCGGGTCGGCGCGCTGCAACTCGCGGCGCCCGTCCGTCGCTACGGCGAGTCCATCGTCGTCCCCCTGACGCGCGGCACGGGCGGGCCGAAGATCGCGCTCGCGGGTCACCTCGACACGGTGCGCACCGAGAACGGCCCCGCGCGCATCGAGGGAGACCGGTGCCACGGCGCGGGCGCGAGCGACATGAAGAGCGGGCTCGCCGTCATGATCGAGCTCGCCGAGAAGCTCGCGCCGCGCGTGCGGGCAGGGTGCGATCTCACGCTGGTCTTCTACGCGCGCGAGGAGGGCCCGTACGCCGAGAACGAGCTCGGGCCCGTGCTCGAGCGCGACCCGGAGCTCGGCGGCGTGGACCTCGCGGTGTGCCTCGAGCCGTCGGACAACAAACTGCACCTCGGGTGCATGGGATCGATCCACGCGACGGTCACCTTCGCGGGGCGCACGGCCCACAGCGCCCGCCCGTGGGAGGGGGAGAACGCCGTCACCAAGGCGGCGACGCTG